>JBGSYY010000001.1:0-6008 GCA_041750675.1 Isosphaeraceae bacterium
TCCGAGCTGGCTCGAACTGGGCCGCCGTGGCATTTGTGCGCGCGAACGTCGGCTTGCGCGGACTGGGTTGACCTGGCCGGGGCCAGTCGCTGGGTGCGATCGCTCGGGGTCGTTTCGGGCCGGTAGTGCGGTGCGTCGAGAAGAACGTGCGCGCGAACGTCGGGTCAGGCAGCCTGGGCCGAGATTGACGGCGCGAGTGTGTTTGTGGACGGGAGGGACGAGTTGCCAATGAGCGGTCGGCCGGGGTACGACGGATACGATCGGAGGGCGATCACATCGGTATCGGGGAGATTGGCCGGAACGCGGGTGGTCCAGGTAGTCCTCACCCAGCGAGTCGCAGCCGAGTGAGGTTGAGGCTGGTTACCCCGACCTCCTCCCGCTCCACGAGTCCGGTTGAAGCAACCGGTTCCACCCGCGGCGGGTGGCTGGGGTTTCGTCTTGGTTCCCGAAACCCCGGAGGGGAAAAATATGACATCCTAGGATGTCCCCTATGCCCACTTATCCCCAGCTTGAACGCTGGTTCCAGGAGAGACGATCCGAACCCGAGCGGCCCAGGCCGCTCGGGTTCGGAGACCGTCGCCGGGTCGGTGGCCGGCCCTCACGTGGATTACTGAATCACGATATTGTCGCCCGGGCCGCCATCGAGGACGTCGACCCCAGGCCCGCCGAGCAGCACGTCGTCACCATCGCCGCCCAGCAGCACGTCGTCACCATCGCCGCCGATCAAGATGTCGTCGCCGGGGCCTCCATCCGCCGTGAGGCCAATGGCTCCAACGGCCAGGGAGGAGGCTTCGACCACGTCATCGCCGGCCAACGCGTTGATGACCAGTCGGTCGTTCGCCGACTCGGCACCGGTGATATTGACCTGTGCGGCCAGGCCCAGAACCGAGGTGCCGTTGACGTCGCCCGCAACCACGATCACGTCGTCGCCACTCGTCCCCTGGACGATCACGCGGTCCGGCTGACCATCGCCCACGCCTCCCGCCGCGGCGAGATTCAGGTTGACCTCGGCCATGTCCGTGCCGCTCAAATCGTTGACAACGATCGTGTCGGCTCCGCCAAGGGCATTGAAGTCGATGCTCTCGACGTCGTTCAGGTCCATTGTCACCGCAGCAATATTGCGGAAGAACAGAACTCGCCCGCCGTTGGCCGCGATGTCGATGTTCTCGCTGATGTTGGCGCCGTTGAAGAGCATCGTGTCGAATCCGGCCTGGCCTTCGAGCGTGTCGTTATCGTCGCCCGGGTTCCAGACGAAAGTGTCGTCGCCCGCACCCATCAGCGCGGTGTCGTCACCATCGCCGCCGTTGATGAGATCGTCGCCCTCGCTACCCAGAATGAGGTCAGCGCCGAGTCCGGCGTTGATCGAGAGCTGGATTCCGTTGGCCTTGAGGGTAGATGCGTCGATCACGTCGTCGCCCCCCGAGGCATTCAGCGTGAGGCGATCGTTCGCCGACTCCTGGTTGTAGATGTTGACCCGCGCTGGCAGTCCGAAAACCGTGACGCCCCCCACGTCGCCGGACGCACCCAAGACGTCGTTCCCATTCGTGGCATTCACGGTGATCGTATCCGTCGCGCCATCGCCCCCGCCCAGCGAGCCGCGAAGGTCGAGGTCGACCCGGGTGACGTCGGTGCCGCTCAAGTCGCCGACAATGATGTTGTCCGCGCCGCCCAGCGCGTGGAATTCGATCGTCTCGACGTCATCCATATCCATCGTGATATTGGCGACGTCGCGCAGGAACAGCACACGCCCGCCGTTGGCCAGGATATTGATGTTCTCGCTGATATTGGCGCCGTTGAAGAGCATCCGGTCGGTGCCATCCTGGCCCTCAATCGTATCGCTGCCGTCGCCGGGGTCCCACTGGAAGACGTCGTTGCCGGCACCCATCAGCGCGAGGTCGTTGCCGTTGTCGCCGAGGATGAAGTCGTTGCCGTCGCCGCCCACCAAGACATCAGCGCCCTGGCTGCCAAGAACCCTGTCGTGTCCCCCGCCGGCGTCGACTGTCAGTCGGACAACGCCCGCCGGCAGAGTCGAGGCCGCGATGATGTCGTGTCCGAAGCTGGCATTGATGACCAGAGAGTCGTTGGCACCCTCGGAGCCGGTGACACTGACCCGCGTCGAGAGTCCGAGAACCGCGTACGAGGTCCCCCCGCCAGAGATGTTGACCACGTCGGCATTGTCTGTGCCATTGACGATGATGGTATCAGCTTGCCCGTCGCCACCGCCGCCGGACACTTCCAGGTGGACATTCAGTTCGACCAACTCCGTCGCCGACAGATTGTTGACGGTGAGCATGTCGGCACCGCCCAGCGTGTTGAGGTCGATGCCCTCCACGTCATTGAGGTCCATGACGATGTTGGCGACGTTTCGTGTGAAGCGAACACGCCCGCCCACGGCCGAGGCCTTGAGGATCTCGGAGATGTTGCTGCCGTTGAAACGCATCGTGTCGAAGCCCGCCTGACCCTCGACGACGTCGCTGCCGTCGCCGGGGTCCCATTGGAACACGTCGTCGCCCGCGCCGAGAAAGACCACGTCATTACCTCGCTGGCCGTCGATGAAGTCGTTGCCGTCGCCGCCGAGCAGTACGTCGATCCCATCGGAACCGAGGATCGTGTCATTGCCCGCGCCGCCGTTGGCGGTGATCTTGATCAGCGCCGCGAGATCGCCCGTGGCCGAGAAACGGTCGTCGCCGCCATTCATGTTGACGACGAGGTTTTCGCTAGTGCCGATGTCGATCGAGAAGGGTGCGGGGTTGATCCGGTCGAAGCGGACCCGGGCGACAGCGGCCGTGGTCGTGAATTGCTCAGCGCCGTTGCCGCCGTTGATCTCCACGGTGTCAATGCCCGCGCCGCCCTCGTTCAGGTCGGTGTCGTCGCCGGGATTCCAGATCATGCGGTCATTGCCCGTCTCACCGAAGACGAAGTCGTCGCCATCGCCACCCGTGAGGGTGTCGTTTTCGGTGCCGCCGAAGAGAAAGTCACGACCGCCCTTGCCGAGCAGGGTGTCGTTGCCACCCTGACCGAGAAGCTGATCCTGGCCCGACCCTCCTTTCAGGAAATCGTTTCCGAGGCCGCCATACAGGGTCGCGCCCGGCAGGGCGCCGTTGGCCTCGTCGAGCGTGATCGTGTCGTTCCCCGACTGGCCGAAGATCTGGATGCGCGCGGTATTGGCGACCGTGGCCGATCCGCCCACGATCGACACCGCGCCACCATTAACCAGCAAATTGCCGACCGCATTGCGGCTCACGGTAATCGCGTTGTTAAGATTGTCGCCTATGATCGTCAGTAACGCGTAAGTCGGGATGAACTGTGCCGTCACGGCGGGAAGGACACGGACGTCCAGCGCTTCCGGCGGGCGACCGATCAGTGGGGATCGGCGCGGCCGGACGCGACGACGGCGGCCGTTGGACACCCGGTGAGTCGTGGAGTCGAACATGGAAGAGGCTCCTTCAGAAGGTGGTAAATCGCCTGCATCGCGTCACACGCTTGACTTAAGCAAACGAGTGACTCGCTCTGATCTTGCTTTCCCGCTTTTCCGACACCTGCGTTGCGACTGGGTCTGTGGACAGCCTGAGCGGCATTTTTTTTTGAAGGGAAGGCACACGGCCGTCGAGCCTTCGTCTCTGCTTCCGAATCAGCTCTGAGGGCCGCCGACCTCGCGATCGTCGAGCGGTATCTCCAGCTTCGACGGGCTCTCAACGGTATTCCAGAGGACGACACGGAATCGCAACTGGGCGATTCCCAACTGATCATCAGGGCGAAGAATCCCCACGTCAATCCGTTCGCCGTTGATCCACGTCCCGTTCGTGCTCCCCAGATCGCGAACGACCGCGGCCGCCCCATCGAGTGCCAGTCAGCGATGGCGTCGCGAGATTCGCGAGGAGTGCAGGCACCCGTCGCACTCGGGGCTGCCGCCAATGAGTGTCAATGGCCCAACCAGCGGGACATCCAGCGGCGGGTGGCCGGGCGACGACTCACGCGCCCAAGCATCGGATGGCGACTTCCAGCTCCGCTCCCCGGGCTGTCACGCATCCCAGGTTAACGATCATCGCGGCCCGTTCGCAGGGTGCCCCCCGAACCAGTCATCCCCGCGCAGGCGGGGATCCAGGGCGCACGGCTCCGCCCCTCACCTCATCCCGCGAAAACAACTCCTGGAACCCGTATCGGACCGAGGAATACCACTCCCCGCCACGCCCGACCATAACCCTCGACGCCACAGCCTGCTCCCTGGCAACTCCCCTCAACCTTCACGCCCCTGGGACGCTCCCGCCAAACTCGCCCCAATCCACGCAACCCGACGTTCGCGCGCGCAATTCCGCGCGACGCTTGCCCCTTGCCCGTCTCACCGAACGCGGGAGGCCCCGCTCGCTTCAAGCGGGGTCGCGAAGCGATGAGCGGTTCCGGTCGGCCCGACATCGACCACTTTGTTTCCGTTGTTGAGCTTCCGTCGGCTCCGGTATCATGAGGGTTCGTGGCAGCGCGGATGACATTTCGTGGTCCGGAGCGCGCCTCATGGGCCAGCTTTTCGATCTCATCCGCAACCTGGTCGACGATGGCAAATACGTCGTCGGTCAACATGCCTCAGAGCGACTCGAAGAGCGGGGTCTCCTCGAATGGCAGGTGGTCGCCGGGGTAGAGGAAGCCATTCTCCTCGTGGAGAAGCCGGAGGCCGAACCCAATCCGGCCGTCGAGATCCGCGAGACCCTGCCCGACGGCACAGAGTTCAAGGCCGTTTGGTCTCTGCTTCGTCAATCGGGCGTCGCGAAGTTGGTGACGGTTCACTTCTTCGACCGATGGTGAATGATGCGAATTCCTGGTAAACGAGTGAAGACGACGCGACTGATTCGAGGCGGTCGCTACATCGTGGCGGTCGATGTGGAGATGGTCATCCCGCCGGACGACCCAGGCGAGCCTTGTTACGAGTCCGAAACCGTCGAACTCGTCCGTGAGATCGCCGAACACGCCGAACGCGGGGATCAGGCCTGGCTTGAGCAACATGGTCAAGTCTATGAACTCATCAGCTCTGGCCAACGCCCCACATCGTCGCAGAGAACCTGACCCAGCGCGGCGGGTGGCCGGGCTTTCGTCTCGGTTTCCGAAACCCCGGATTGTCAAGCCAGCAAAGCTCTGTCCCCAGGACCGTGGCGGGTGGCCGGGCGACGACTCACGCGCCCAAGCATCGGATGGCGACTTCCATCTCCGCCCCCGGTCTGATATGCAACCCAGGGTAACGATCGCGGCCCGTTCGCAGGGTGCCCCCCGAACCAGTCATCCCCGCGCAGGCGGGGATCCAGGGGACCTGTGCGGCATGCACCGCACGGCTCGCTTCCGTCCAGTCATCCCCGCGCAGGCGGGGATCCAGAGCGCACGGCTCCGCCCCTCACCTCATCCCGCGAACAAATCCTGGAACCCGTATCAGACCGAGGAATACGACCCCCCGCCACGCCCGACCATAACCCTCGACGCCACAGCCTGCTCCCTGGCAATTCCCCTCAACCTTCACGCCCCTGGGACGCTCCCGCCAAACTCGCCCCAATCCACGCAACCCGACGTTCGCGCGCCCAATTCCGCGCGACGCCCGCCCCGTGCCCGTTTCCCGAACGAACCCAGCGCACACATTTGTTCCTATCAAGATCCCTCGCCGCGAAACGAACCCGAGCCGTCTCAAGCACCGTGTTTTCACAATCGAACCCAAGCTCGCGACCGCAAACTCGCCCCAGCCCCCGCGACCCGTCCTTCGCGCTCCAAAAATCCACCAACCCACCACGCCCATCCCGACCGAACCCAGCCCAATCGGCTCGTACCACGATCCGCGATCCGCGAAACGAACCCGGCGCGGCGCACACTTATGTTCACAATCTCGTGCCAGGCCGCCTCACCCCCCCCGGCGGTGGTGCCCCTCGGCCTCGCCCAGCCCGAAGAGGTGCCGCACGGCCGCGAGCAGAGGGTGGGCTTCGTCGATGGGACTGGGCGACTCGGGCCGTCGATCCGACCACGCCGAACGCACGGCC
>JBGSYY010000002.1:0-1533 GCA_041750675.1 Isosphaeraceae bacterium
AACACTCGCTGCGTCGGACCTGCGCCGCAAGGAAGTGGTCGTCGTCACGGATATGCAAAGGGCCTCGTGGGAAACCACAACGTCGGGCGCCAGTGAGCGGATGCGGGCCTTGACCACGCGGCTGGCCGCCAAGTCGCCGCGGACGCTGTTTATCGACGTGGGTGTGGGCGAGGAACCGAATCGGGCGGTCATCGATCTGGCGACCCGGCCCGCATTCGTGACGCCGGGGACGCCGGTCGAGCTGCGTGCGCGTGTCGGTGCCTTTGGGTCGGCGTTTCCGGCGGGGCGTGCGCGACTGGTCGTCGATGGCCGCTTGATCCCGGACGAGGAACAGCAAGTGCCCGCGCTCGAGCCGGGGGCGACGGCTGAGCTTTCATTCCGGTATGTCTTTAATACGCCAAGCGACACGAGCGTCGAAGTTCGGATTGATGACGATGCGTTGCGGGTCGATAACCATCGCGCAGCGGTGGTAAGCGTTCGCGAGGCGATGCAGGTGTTGCTCGTGGATGGCGACCCCAGGCCCGGTTTGTTCGAGTCGGACACCGCATTTCTGGCCGAAGCGCTCAGCCCGGTGGCCGATTCGCCGGGACAGCAGGCGGGTCCGATCGCCGTGCAGATCGTGACCGAGGCCACCTTGCCGCGGCTCGATCTTTCGGAATATCAGGTTGTCGTCTTGTGCAACGTCGCAAGGATTACGCGCGACGTGGTGGGTTCGCTCGAGGCGTTTCTCGCCCAGGGGGGCGGGGTCGTCTTTTTCGTGGGCGACCAGGTGCAGGCCGACAATTACAACCGGATGCTCTACGACGGCGGTCAGGGTTTGCTGCCCGCGCAGATCGGCATGCCGGCGGGCGACCCGGACAAGCGGGAGAACCCCTATACGCTCGACACGCGTGACCTGAGCCATCCCATTGTGGCCGACTTTCAAGGTCAGGCCGACCCCGTGCTGGCCAGTCTGACGAACGTCAAGACCTATCGGTTTCTGCGGGTCACGCTGCCAGCCGACAACGGTGCGCGTGTGGCGCTGGGGATCGGCGGAGATCCGCTGATTGTGGAAGGGCGGCGCGGTCGCGGGCGTGTTCTCCTGGTGGCGACGACGGCCGATCGCGATTGGACCGACTGGCCCATCCACCAGAGTTACCCGGCCGTGATGGAGAAGCTGGTCCTGGAGGCTGCCACCGGCAAATTGACCGAGCGGACGGTGCGCGTGGGTGAGCCGCTCGAAGCGGTTTTCCCAGCGTCGGCCGCGGGAACGGAGGCGGTGATCAGAGCGCCGGCGGCGGATGAGTCGGCCGGTGATGCGTCGGTGGGGACCAGTCGCGTGAGTCTTGAATCGGACGAGACGATCACTCGATTGCGGACTCCGGTGACTGAGCTTTCGGGTGGATATCGCATCGACCTGGGGCCGCCGTTGAATCGTCAATTGCGATTCGCCGCCAATCCTGATCCGATCGAGAGCGAGGTGGATCGGCTCGATCGGGCCGGGCTGGAGGCGGCATTGCCGGGCCTCGGGTTTGACTTCGCGACCGGTCGCGC
>JBGSYY010000003.1:0-2646 GCA_041750675.1 Isosphaeraceae bacterium
CGGCTGGAGATCGGGCTGTGGGCCGCGCACGCGATGTATGCCGAGTGGGGCGGAGCGCCGGGGGCGGGGGTGGTGACGGTCGCGACGACGGTTTCGGGCCGTCGGGTGATGATTGTGGCCAACGACGCGACGGTTAAGGCCGGGGCGTGTTTTCCGCTGACGATCAAGAAGATTTTGAGAGCGCAGGAGATTGCCGCGCAAAACCGTCTGCCGTTGGTTTATCTCGTCGATTCTTCGGGCGTGTTCCTACCGATGCAGGACGAGGTGTTTCCCGACGTCGATGACTTCGGGCGGATTTTTCGGAACAACGCGGTGCTGTCGGCGGCGGGAATCCCGCAGATTGCGGCGATTTTGGGGAACTGCGTGGCGGGCGGGGCGTATCTGCCGGTTTTGTGCGACACGATCGTGATGACCGAAGGCTCGGGCCTTTATCTGGCGGGGCCGGCGCTAGTGAAGGCGGCGATCGGGCAGGACGTGAGCCACGAGGACCTGGGCGGCGCGAAGATGCACGCGGCGATCAGCGGGACGATTGATTATCGCGAGCCCGACGATGCGGCGGCACTGGAGCGGGTGCGGAAGCTGGTGGCGCTGTTGCCGCCTGATCCGTTGGTCGGGGCGAATGGTACGCGGACCTTTTCGCCGCCGGCGCAATCGGCGGATCGCATCTTTGATCTGGTGGGCGGTGGGCCGTCGGCGCAGTACGACGTGCGCGAGGTGCTGGCGTGCCTGCTCGACGGGGGTCATCTCGATGAATATCGAGCGGAATATGGACAGACGTTGGTTTGTGGATTCGGGGCGATGGGGGGGATCGCGATCGGCATCGTGGCTAGCCAGCGATTGCGGGTGAAGCCGGAGAAGGGTGGTCCGATTCAGTTCGGGGGGGTGATTTACGGCGATAGCGCGGAGAAGGCGGCGAGGTTCGTCTTGGAGTGCAACCAGAGTCGGACTCCCCTGCTCTTTTTGCAGGATGTGAACGGGTTCGACGTGGGGCGGGATGCGGAACGGTCGGGGATCATCCGGAGCGGTGCGAAGCTGGTGAACGCGGTGAGCAACAGCGTGGTGCCCAAGATCACGCTGATCATGGGTCATTCGTTCGGCGCGGGGCATTATGCGCTGTGTGGGCGTGCCTTTGATCCGCGGTTTCTGTTCGCGTGGCCGGGGGCTCGTTATGCGGTGATGGGAGGATCGCAGGCGGCGAAGACGATGCTGGATATTCAGGTGGGAGCAATGGAGCGGCAGGGGCATCCGGTGGATGAGGCGGAAATGGAACGGCTCGCGACCGAGCTGCGCGAGCGATATGATCGCGAGACGGACATTCGCTACGCGGCGGCGCGGCTGTGGGTTGACGCGATTCTGGATCCGTTGGAAACGCGGGATGCCTTGATTCAGGCGTTTGATATGGCGACGCGGGTGCGGGAGGTGTCGCCGCTGGCGATTGGGGTGTTTCAGGTGTGAGAACACGTGCGGAAGGGGTTCGCTGTGCCATCGATCCTTAGGGTCGCGAACGGGGCCGGGTTCTGGGGTGATAACCTTGATGCGCCGGTGCGGCTTGCGGAATCGGGCGTGGTTGATGTTTTGACGCTCGAATATCTGGCCGAGCTGACGATGGCGATTTTGGCGCATCAGCGGGCGAAGCGGCCTGAGGCTGGATTTGTTCACGACTTGCCGCCCCTGCTCCGGCGGATCAAGGGAGCGGTCGAGGGTGGCTTGCGGGTCGTGACGAATGGCGGGGGGCTGAATGTGGCGGCCTGCGCGAGGGCGTGCGCGGTTGAGGTTGCGGCCGACACACCGATTGGCGTGGTCACGGGGGATGATGTTCTGAGTTTGATTTCTGGATGGATCGCGGATGGGATTGAGCTGAATCACTTTGAGACGCGGGAGCCAATCTCTGGTGTCGCGGATCGGTTGGTTTGTGCCAATGTTTATCTGGGGGCGCGGTCGATCGCCGAAGCGATCTCGGCGGGTGCGCGGATCGTCTTGACCGGGCGGGTGGCGGACGCAAGCCTGACGCTGGGGCCGGCCGCCGCGCATTTCGGCTGGGCCTGGGACGACTTCGATACGCTGGCGGGGGGAAGTGTCGCGGGGCATTTGATTGAGTGCGGGGCGCAGGCGACGGGTGGATTGTGGCATGAGTGGGAGTCGATCGAGGATCTGGCGGGAGTGGGGTATCCGATCGCCGAGATCGCCGGGGATGGCTCATGCACGATCACCAAACCGGAAGGAAGTGGCGGGCTGGTGACGATCGGGAATGTGACCGAGCAGCTTGTGTATGAGATTGGTGACCCGGCGTGTTATCGGACGCCCGATGTCGATGTGGATTTGACGAGCGTGAGCCTGAGTCAGGCGGGCGTGGACCGGGTGGTGGTGTCGCGGGCGGCGGGGCGTGCGCCCTCGGAGTTTTTGAAGCTCTCGGCGGTGTATCGAGACGGCTGGACAGCGAGCGACATGCTGGCTGTGGTGGGGCGTGATGCCGAGCGAAAGGCGCGGGCGTGCGGGGCGATCGTGCTGGAGCGGGTGCGGCGAGCGGGGTTTGAACTGGCCGAGAGTTGTGTGGAGGTGCTGGGCGCGGGGGATGTGGTTCGCGGGCTGGTCGTGCCGGAAGCTCCGCCTTATGAGGTAATGCTGCGGCTGACAGTGCGCGATGCG
>JBGSYY010000004.1:0-3642 GCA_041750675.1 Isosphaeraceae bacterium
CGCCCCCACCCGCCGCCGCCCCAGCTCCGGGGGCTGCACCCGCGCAAAAACCGAAATATCAGCCGCCCCCTGGAGCCATGAAGCCGCCGACACCGAATCTGCCCTCAGGCGCGGCGGCGGCGGCGCAAGCCGCGCAGCGGATCTCGGTCGGAGTACGCGGGGGAGCTTTTGAATTCGGCTTCGAACAAGACGCGATGCTCAAGGAGCTGGGCAAGAACCTCAAGACCGTCTCCTGGTTGTTCCTGCTGGTGGCGATTGCCCTCCTCGCCCGGTTCGCTCTGCCCTTGCTCAATGCGTTGACCTCCCAAAACTGGACGGCCGCGGCTGAGTCGGGATCGGCCATCTTGGGTGCGGCAGCCCTGGGCTGGATCTTTTGGTCGCTTCGGGAATCGGGCGGTTTGTTTCAGGATATCGTCGAGAGCGAGTCGCAAGATCTGCCGCTCTTGATGCAAGCCTTGCGCAGCCTGAATCGCGCCTTCGGGACAGTCAGCCTGGCGATTGCCGGGGTGGCCTTGTTGGGCCTGGTGCTGACCGTCCTCTCGGCGATGTTCGCCCTCGGGGCGAAACCGGCAGCCGCGCCAACAGCTCCTCCTCCCTTGACCCCGGCCACGGCCGGTCAGCGCTGAGACTCGGCCCGCGCTTTCCCCCGCTCGGCTTCGCGAAGGAAGTTGGCCATGATCGCACGCGAAGTTTGGGGTGTGCCGTCCATCTCGATATGAAACTGGGCGGCATAGATCGGGCGGTCATCCTTGCGAATAAGCTGGTGTTGGGTGCGACCGCCTGGGCCTTCGGTGACGAGCAACGACCAGCCCGCCGGGGGATAGGCAATCTGGCCGACATGGCTTTCCATGGCACGGAAATCCTCCGGCAGACCGGCCAGAACGGGGTCGGGCTGGGCGATTCGCAGCGAGGTCGGCCCTCGTTCGGCGATGTTGTTGTGGTACTCGCCGCAGAGACTCGTGCCCGTGTGTCCGATGTGGGTGTAGATGGGCAGCCTGGGGTTTTCCGGGTCGCGACAACGGGGGCAATCCCAGGTCATCGCGGTTCCGGTCTCGGCCAGAATGGCAAGGCCCTGCGCACCCCCGCAGGAACCCCAGAGTGGGGTGGTGCTATCGTCGAGAATGGCTTCAAGGCCCGTCCAGTGGCGGCGGTCCTTCTGGCACCAGTCATTGAAGTTGCCGCTCAGAAAAAGAGCGAGGGGCCGAGGCTCCGCGTGGGCGAAGTCGAGGTCGACATCGCCCATCCAGACAGTCTGTGCGGCCAGATGTTCGAAGCCCGGACACTGATGGGCGAGTCGGACGAAGGAGGCCGCCTCATTGAGCGAGTCCCGTTCCTCCACCGTGCTCACCGCGGCGATCCAGGTAGGAAAGTCAATCCTGGCGTTCGGCTCGGAATAAAACTCGACCGCGCGAATCGCCGGGGCGTTCCCCTCGCATCCCGAGATCGAGAGTCGCATGCCCGTGACTTCCTGCGACTCGGAGGGGCGATGGATGCGGAACATCCGCTGTTCGCGGACAACGCGGGTTGATTCGAGATCGACCCAGGTCGAGCCGTCGGTGGTCGCTTGCCAGACCAGACAAGTTGGACCGTTTTGGAATTTCTCGAGGTCGTCGCCGACAACCTGGAGAATCGCGCCGATGTGAGTCGGACGGTCGAAGTGGGCTTCCCAGGTCCACGACGTTTCGCCGGACCGCCCTCGCCAGAGCGTGTCGTCACAGACACCGAAGCGATCGCCGTCGAGCGGCCCCCACAAGGCCGTGCCTTCCGCGGTGGTGCTCGCGGTGACGCGAGAGGGTGTGAGCGGCTGATCGGAAATCACGGCCTGCGTGACCAGCAATAGGAGAAGCAGGTGGCTCATGGCTGCGCGTCCGCCTCGTCGATCACTGGGTTTTCGAGCCGCCCGATCCCGTCGATGGAGGCGACCACGTGGTCGCCCTTGCGGAGGTATTCACCGCGTGCCGAGCCAACGCCGCTGGGTGTGCCGGTCGCAATCAGGTCGCCTGGCTCCAGGGACACGAACGACGAGATGAACGCGATGATGGCCGGGACCGGGAAGATCATGTCGGCGGTTCGGCCGTCCTGCTTGGTCTGGCCGTTCACGGAAAGTTGCAAACGAAACGCCTGGGGATCGACATCCAGGTCGGCGGCCAGCACACACGGCCCGCAGGGGCAGAACGTGTCGTGCCACTTGCCGTGCAGCCAATCAAAGTGGTCGTCGCGCGGGCGTGCCGTGCGTCCGGGGTTGGGCTTGAATTTGCGGTCGCTGACGTCATTTATCACGGTATAGCCGGCGACGTGTTCGAGAGCCTGAAGCTCGGTAATATCACGTCCGCCCCGGCCGATGACAATCGCCAGCTCGCATTCCCAGTCGATGAAATCGGGTGACAGAGCCGGCAAAACGATCGGGTCGCCGGGATGGGTGAGCGTGGTGCTCGGCGGTTTCATAAATACATAAGGAAACGTGGCTTCACGCTCGGCCGCCAGTCCGCCTCGCTCTTGAACGTGCTTGGGATAATTCCCCGCCAGCAGCAGCAGTTTGGGCGGGTTGGGAACGGGAACGAGCAATTGAATCGCGTCGAGCGGAATCGTCAGCTCATCACGCGCCGGCTGGGGTAGGGTCTGGAGCCAGCCGTCGAGCAGGAAAGCGGCCTGATGGGCGGGACCGTCCGGAGGGAGATAGTCGAGCAGGTCGTCGCCCGCGCCTGGGGGTATGTCGAGATTGGCGACCTCGGCCGCATATTCGGCGGCCTGGTCGAAGGGGATGACTCCGCGCTCTTCGGCGTAGAAGCCGACGAGGGTCATATCGTCGATCTGAAAGCGGCAAAGACGCATGGTTTCTTGTCCGATTTTGGATTTGTGAGATCGGCGTACTGCACATGCTCTACGATACGGCGTTGATTGGCCCTCAGTCTGTGCGAACCGTCGCGGTGAATCGCCTCAGCAGCCTCCCTCACCAAGTCATCCCCGCGCAGGCGGGGATCCAGTACGCGAGCGGTGAACACCAGGAATCCCCGCAGGCGCGGGGATGATATCCGCGGAACCGGACTGCCTGTCGCTCAAGAGGTGTCTGGTCACGGTCTGGGAAAGCACGTCATCCTGGCCATCGAGAAGAGTCCGGAGATCGAACCAGAGCGAGCCGGTCTGGACGCGGGCCACGATCGGCAGAGCGTCGAGCCGGAGCGCAGCGGCAAGCGCATCAACGGACGTCGATACGCCGGGGAAGGGGGGAGTCAGACGGACGGCCCAGGAGGGGATCGGCTGGACAGGGGTGGTGCCGCCTCCGAGATAGGCCGTGGATTCGGTGGCCACGGACTGTGCCCCCAGCGCTGTCCATGTAGCTGCGACAGCGCGAGCGCGATGTTCGAGCTGATTCATGGGAGTGGCGAGCATGCGCCAGAGTGGGATCTCGCGAAAGGCGCGGTCGGGCGAGCGGGCGGCGCGAAGCAGGGCTTCGAGGGCAGCCAGTGTGAGCTTGTCAACACGAAGGGCACGCATCATGGGGTCGCTCGTGAGGCATTCGACCAGCTCGCGACGCCCAAGGATCAGGCCACACTGCGGCCCGCCCAGCAGCTTGTCGCCCGAACAAAGGACAAGATCGGCTCCGGCCGCCAGGCTTTGCTGGATCGTTGGCTCGTCGACAAC
>JBGSYY010000005.1:0-3607 GCA_041750675.1 Isosphaeraceae bacterium
TGAGGTGGTGAGGTTCGCGGTGGTTGGTTGGGCGGGGTGGGCAGTGCCCACCGTACAGAGGGTGGGGGTGGTTGGGCGTTCGGAGGTGCGGAGGATGGGGAGGTCGGGGCGGGGGGAGTTGAGGCGGCGGTGGAGGCGGTCGAGTTCGCGGTCGCGCTTGGCGCGCTTTCTGGTGGCGGTGGACATGAGCGGGTGAAGCTCCCGGGTGTGGGTTCCTGGATCGCGGGCGTTTCCTGGGCGCGCGATTCACAAGAGACAATCACGGGGGGCGGCTTGGATTATCGAAAAAAATGCGCGGGGCGTTGAAGAGTCCTGGCTCACGATGGGTTGGTGGGTGGGTTGGACGGTGTTCGGGGGCGATGCGCGGTTGCAAGTTGGTTGATACGATCGCGGCGTTGGGCGGACCGAGGGCACGCTTATGGAGCTTCCGATAGTACGGTTCCGGGGATGTCGTGCCTGCGCAGGCGGGGGTCGCGGGCGTGAGCGGTGAACACCCTGGATCCCCGCCTGCGCGGGGATGACCTGGTCAGGGTGCTGAGGTGATTTGCGGCGAGTGTTTGTGGTGGATCCCCGGCTGCGGGGGGATGACCTGGTGCGGGAGTTCGCCGCGAGTGCTCGCCCTGGATCCCCGCCTGCGCGGGGATGACTTGTGGCAGGGCGTAGAGGAGTTGGAGAGCCTGAGGGTCAAACGTTGTTCAGGAGGTCGCGGATGGAGTCGGGGTGGAAGCCGACGAGGAGGGTTTTGCCGGCCTGGAGGATGGGGGCGCGGAAGCCGCCGGTGGGGCCGCGAAGGTTGTCGAGAGTGGCGTCGGCGGCCTTGAGGGTGGTGGTGGATTTTCCCTTGGCGATGATGACTTTTGTGACGCTCTTGAGCAGGGCGGTGGCTTCGGCGTCGGTCATGGTCTGCTTCTTGGAGTTCTGTTCGTGGGCGATTTGTGCGCCGGCGGAATCGAGCAGTTCACGGGTTCGCTTGCAGCTTATGCAGCCTGGACGGTGGTAGTAGAGGTCGATGCTGGGCATGGGTGGGTCCTGGGGGTTTTGTCTTTGCACGGTGAATCCTGTGGATCCCCGCCTGCGCGGGGATGACAACAACAGCCCATCGGCGTCACCGTCGTCAGCAGCCGGGCCTCTGGATCCCCGCCTGCTCGGGGATGACAACCATGGCCCGCGTTTCGTTCGTCCTACGCGGCATCCTCTGGATCCCCGTCTGCTCGGGGATGACCACAGCGGAACCGGACTGTTTGAAGCTCGATAGGCGCGGCCACTTCTGGCTTATTCTGAGGCTGGGAGAGACGCGTGGTGGCTGTGTGAGGAGGGATTATTCTTCCTCGACGTGGCCACGGGCTTTTTGGTACTTGTCGACGATTTCTTTCTGGATGTGGGCGGGGGCGGGTTCGTAGCTCTTGAATTCCATGGCGAAGGAGCCCTGGCCGCCGGTCATGCTTTTGAGCTGAGAGGCGTAGGTGAGGACCTCGGCGAGGGGGACGTCGGCCTTGATGACCTGCTGGTTGCCGGGGAGGGAGTCCATGCCGGTGATGTGGCCGCGGCGGGTGGAGAGGTCGCCGCTGACGTCGCCGAACTTGTCGGCGGGGACGGTGATCTCGATGGTGACGATGGGTTCGAGGAGTGCGGGCCGGGCGGCTTCGAAGGCTTTGCGGAAGGCGGAGGCGCTTGCGGTTTTGAAGGCCTGTTCGGAGGAGTCGACATCGTGATATTTGCCGAAGTGGACTTCGACTTCGACATCGACGACGTGGTTTCCGGAGATGACGCCTTTTTCGAGTTGTTCGCGGCAGCCTTTTTCGACGGCGGGTATGAACTGGTTGGGGATGACGCCGCCCTTGACGGCATCGACGAAGTGGAAGCCTGCGCCGCGTTCGCGGGGGCGGATGCGGAGGTGGACCTCGGCGAACTGGCCGCGGCCGCCGGTTTGTTTTTTGTGGCGGTGGTTGCCTTCGCTCTCGGTGCTGATGGTTTCGAGGTAGGCGACGTGTGGGGTGTGGGTGTTGACGTCGAGTTTGTAACGGTTTTTGAGTCGTTGCTGGATGATGTCGAGGTGTAGCTCGGACATGCCGCTGATGACGAGTTCGTGGGTTTGGGAGTCGCGTCGGATGCTGAAGGTGGGGTCTTCGTCGGCGATTTTGGCGAGACCGACGGAGATTTTGGCTTCGTCTTCGCGGGCCTTGGGTTCGACGGCGCGGGGGACCATCGGGATGGGGAATTTGATGGGTTGGAGCTGGAGGAGTTGAGCGCCGCCGATGTTGGAGACGGTGTCGGAGACGTGGAGGTCTTCGAACTTGGCGATGGCGACGAGGTCGCCGGCGATGGCCTCGGTGATTTCGTCGTTTTGCTTGCCCTGGGGGAGGTAGATGTGTCCGGCCTTGGCGGTTTTGCCGGTGCGGAGGTTGACGAGGGTGGTGTCTGGGGTGATTCGGCCGCTGAGGATGCGGAGGTAGCTGAGCTTACCCATGAAGGGGTCGATGCTGGTTTTGAAGACCTGGGCGACGAGGGTGCCGTCTTCGGTGGGGAGGACTTCCTGGGGGTCGGATTGGTCGCCTTCGGCTGGTGAGGCGAAGCGGTGGAGGTCGTTGGGGGAGAGGCCGCAGTTGGCGATGAGGTCGAGGAGATCGCTGAGGCCCTGGTCTTTTTTGGTGCAGATGCAGAGGACGGGGACGAGGTCGCCCTTGGCGATGGCGTCGTGGGCGGCTTTGCGGAGTTCGTCGGGGCCGATGGAATCGCCTTCGAGGTAGCGGTTCATGAGGGCTTCGTCGGTTTCGACGACTTGCTCGACGAGCATTCGGTAGGCTTCGCCGGGTGAGAGCGGGCAGGCGGCGTTGGCGTTGGCGTCGTCGTGGTGGGCGATGACGTCGACAACGCCCTGGAAGGCAGGCCCCTGCCCGACGGGGACGTTGAAGGGGACGCACTGGAGGCCGAAGGATTCACGGATGGCGTTGAGGTCGCGGACGTAGTCGGTGTTGTCGGCGTCCATTTTGGTGATGACGAGGAAGCGGCCGAGGCCGAGGCGGGAGGCCTCCTGGAACATGCGGCGGGTGTTGACCTCGATGCCGGTGGGGCCGGAGACGGCGATGATGACGTTTTCGACGGCGGCCATGGCTTCGAGGGCGGAGCCGATGAAGTCGGGGTACCCTGGGGAGTCGATGAGGTGGATTTGTTTGCCGTGCCATTCGAGGTGGCCGAGGTGGCAGTCGATGGTGAAGTGGCGGCGTTTTTCCTCGTCGTCGGTGTCGAGGAGGCTGGTGCCGTCGTCGGGAGAGCCTTTGCGGTTTGTCGCGCCGGCGAGGAAGAGGAGGGCGTCGGCGAGGCTGGTCTTGCCGGACGCCCCATGACCGGCGAGGGCGACGTTGCGGATATCGGGAACATGGTAGGAGGTGGGCATTTTCGGCTCCGAGGGGATGGCGTTGCTTGGGAGAGACGGTCGTCCGAGGCTTTGGGTGCGGCGAGGTTCCGTATGCGAGTTGGTGTGGGGATCAATTTGTGATGACGTTCAGGGCGTCTTCGAGAGTGAATCGGCCGTCGTAGAGGGCGCGGCCGACGATGCAGCCGGCGATGGAGGGTTGGGCTGCGAGGCGGCGGAGGTCGTCGAGCGAGC
>JBGSYY010000006.1:0-7214 GCA_041750675.1 Isosphaeraceae bacterium
GCGCGTGACGCGGCGAGTGCGGCGGCGTTGGCGCCGCGGACTGCGCGGGATTTTTACCTCGAAGGTACGGTGTTGGCGGCCTTGGGTCGGCTGGACGAGGCGGAGACGCGGTTGATGCGGGCGGTGGCACTGGATGCACAGCAGTTTTGGGCGTGGTTTGCGCTGGGGTTGTGCCGGTTTGACCAGGGGCGCTATGCGGAGGCCGAGGGCGATTTTCGGGCGTGTGTTTTGCTTGCCCCCGATTTTGCGTGGGCGCATCTGAATCGTGGGCTGGCGTTGGCGAGGTCGGGCCGGTTGGAAGAGGCGAGGGTTGCCTATGACGAGGCGATTCGGTTGGATCCGGGGTTTCTCGAAGCGCGGGTCAATCGTGCGCTGGCGGCGTTGGAGCTGGAGGAACCGGCGGATGCCGAGGCGGATTTGACGTATGCTCTGGCGATACGGCCGATGGACGCATCGCTGCGGGCGGCCCGTGCCGAGGCGCTGGCGCGGCTGGGTCGTCGGGCTGAGGCGGAAGAGGATTTCGCGATGGCGCTGGAGCGCGAGCCGAGGGATGCGAGCTTGTGGGTGGCGCGGGGAATCTCGCGAGTTGACAGTGATCTGAAAGCGGCGCGTGGGGATCTGGAGGCGGCGTTGGGGCTGGATGCGACGGTGCCCCGCGCGTATCTGGGGTTAGCGTATGTCTGTCGTCGAGAGGGCGATGATGAGGGAGCTCTGGGGCAGGTGAACCGGGCGTTGGGGCTGGATGCGAACTTGCTGGACGCGGTGCAGCTTCGAGCATTGTTGCTTGCGCATCGGGGCGATCCGGCGGCCGAGGCGGATGCTGATCGATTGATCGCGAGCCCGACGCCGTTGAGTTTGTATAACGCGGCGTGCGCGCTGGCGGTGCTTGCGGAGCGGACGGGGAACGCGAGTCAGCGCCGGCGTGCCCGGACGACGCTTGATCGGGCGCTGGCGCGGGGGATTTCGGAGAGTGAGGCGCGGAGTGATCCGGATCTGGCGGGGATTTTCGGGGATTTGGAGCGGTGAAGGGTGAGATGGTTGTTGGAACCTGAGGGGGTTGGTGGGTTCGGTACGAGGGCAGGCTCGGCGGTTGGGGATCGCCTGAGTGGGATTGGTGGAGGAGGGGTGCGATTCGCGGGCGATTTCTCCCAATCGGGGATGCTCCCATCCGCCCACGTCGGCTATCATGGCCCTGCCGATAACACCCGCCGGGGACGGACCCACGGCCACGTTTGACGCCGAAGCGAGAGTTAACGCCAAGGATATTGACGCATGACGACGCTCCATGCCTTGTGGTTGCCGATTGCCCTGCTTTTGTCGTCGCAAGCCTGGGGACAATCGAACCCGCTGGAGGGCCGCATCGACGCGGTGATCCAGGTGGAGACGGTCAAGAATGGGCAATGGGGGCTGCTGGTCGCCGACGTCAAGACCGGTGAGGTTTTGTATAGCCGCAATCCGGACCAGTTTTTTCAGCCAGCGTCGGTGACCAAGTTGTTTAGCGGAGCGGCGGCGCTCACGACGCTGGGAGCCGATTATCGGTTTGTGACGCCGGTGGTGCGGCGGGGCGAGGTGGATAAGTCGGGCACGTTGAGAGGCGATCTGATTTTGATTGCGCAGGGCGACCTGAGCCTGGGTGGTCGGACGGGTCCGGATGGGTCGCTGCATTACGAGGATAACGATCATTCCTATGCGAACCCGCGTTCGAAGGCGACGCTTGTGGCGGGTGATCCGCTTGCTGGGCTGGACCATCTTGCGCGGGAGGTGCTGGCGGCCGGGATCAAGGCGATTGATGGAGATGTCTTGATCGACGACCGATTGTTTGAGGCGGCGCCGAGCACGGGGAGCGGGCCGTCGCGGGTGTCGCCGATCGTGGTGAATGACAATCTTGTGGATATTGTGGTGACGCCGGCGGAAGCGCCCGGTCAGCCGGCGGGGGTGCGGATTGTTCCCAATACGGCGTATGTCTCGTTTGACGCCCAGATCGCGACGGTGCAATCGGATGGGAAGCGGTATATCGAGGTGGTGTCGGATGGTCCGCGGCGGTTTCAGGTTCGGGGGACGATTCCGGTAGGCTCGGGGCCGTCGCACCATATTTACGAGGTGGAGCGTCCGGCGGATTATGCACGGTCGTTGTTCATCGAATCGCTGCGTCGGCGGGGCGTTCGGGTGGAGGCCTCGCCACTGTCGTACAACGATCTTTCGGGCGTGCCGAGCGTTGAGGCCGTGGCGGCGCTGCCGCGGGTGGCTCAGTACACGTCGCCGCGATTTTCGGAGTATTTGCGTGTGATTTTGAAAGTGAGCCAGAATCTGCACGCGAGCACGCTGCCGATGTTGCTGGCGGCGCGAGAAGGGAAACGGAGTCTGGCGGATGGACTTGCGGCCGAAGGGCGGGCGCTGAAGGCGCTTGGCGTTGATCTGGGGTCGATCTCGTTTGGCGGGGGCGCGGGTGGGAGCCGATCCGATCTGGTGACGCCGCGGGCGACGGTGGGGCTGCTCCGCGCCATGGCGGCACGGCCGGAATATGACGTGTTTCAGACGGCGCTGCCGATTTTGGGTCGGGATGGGACGCTGGCGCGGGTAGTCGATCCCGAAAGCCCGGCGCGTGGGCATGTGTGGGCCAAGACGGGGACGTATTACGTTGACGATGGGCTGACCGGCAAGGCGATGCTGACGGCCAAGGCGCTTGCGGGCTACATGGAGACTTCGGGCGGGCGTACGCTGGCGTTTGCGATTTTTGTGAACAATCTTCCGCTGGAAGTTGGGGCGGGCGGAGATCTGGCGGAGGCGACGGCGGGTATTGGGCGGGTGATGGGCCGACTTTGCGAAGTGTTCTATGAGGAAGCCGCCAGTCCAGCCGGGGCCGCGGCTGTGGAGGCCGTGACGACACCGGCTGAGCGTGAGTGAGGGGTGGTATGACAGGCGTCGGAGGGTGAAAGTCGTGCGAAGGCCGACTTGACGACCCCGACCGGCCCTCTATTATTGGGAAAATCAAGCCCGGCAAAGTGGCCGATATTTGGGCGGGATAACTGCCTTTGACGGTTGATGCTGCGGCCGGTCGGAGTGATTTGGGTGCCTTGTGCGAGTGATTGGATTCGGGCCCCTTGGGCTTTGTAAGCCCGTTGGGTGACCGATGAGCGGGGATCGCCCGCTTTTCGACGCTTTTTGACGAAGACGGAGTCGCCCGCGGATGCGTTCCTTGCCGAGGCTGGCTCTGGCGACATCGCCCTCTGGCCCCGAGCCGGGAGTGGCCAGCCTGGCGTTGCTTGCGGGGCTGAATTCGCGTGGCTGGAAGGTGCAGCATTTCCGGTCGTGGGCGTGCCCGGTGACGCATCAGGTGTTCGGGGCGATCACGGGTCTGCCAGGCCGGCACCTGGACGCGTGGTTGATGCCGGCGACGATTTGCGCGGATGTGTTTGCGCGAGGAGCGAGGTTGTCGAACCTGGCCGTGGTCGAGGGGACGCTGGACGAGCCGGCTGCTGCGCCCCAGGCGGATTTTTCGCGGCTGCGTGACTACACGCAACGGCCTGGGTCGCTGGGTCCTTTGGCTGAGCTTTTGGACCTGCCGCGAGTGGCGGTGGTTGATTGCCGGGGTTGGACCGATCCGCATTTGCCGTGCGTGCCGCATGGCGTTGACGGGGTGATTTTTGACGGGCTGGAGCGTCCGGATCTGTTCGCGACATTTCGGTCGCTGACGCGGCACTTGCTGCGGCTTCCGGTGCTGGGCGCGATCGAGGCGTTGCCGACCGTTCGCGACGAGCTGGCGCAACTTCCGCTGAGTATTCCCGTTCCGGAGAGCTTGCTTGCTCCGCTGGCGCGGAGTTTTTTGAGGTTCGCGGATCTAGAGGCAATTTCCGCGCTGGCGTCTCGGCCCTTCGATCCGCCGACGAGTGTTGAGGAATCGGGGACGATGCAGGCGGTCTTGCGACGCCCGCCGCATCGTGTAGCGTATGCGATGGACGAGGCGTTCGGCGGATATTACCCGGACACGCTGGAAGCGCTTGAGCTGCTTGGCGCGGAGCTTGTGGAGTTTTCGCCGCTGCGTGATGGGGCGCTGCCGGCGAACGTGGATCTGGTTATGATTGGATGTGGATTTCCTGATCATTATGCGGCTGAGCTATCGGCGAATCACAGCCTGCTACTTGAGCTTCGCGCCCGGGCGTGCCGGGGGTTGCGGATTTATGCCGAGGGCGGCGGGGCGGCGTATCTGGGGCGTTCGATGATTGTCGACGGTCGCCAGTATGGTGGCGTGGGGATACTTCCGTTTGACGCGGAGCTGTGTCCCGAGCCGTTGTGGCCGGAGCCGGTGGAACGGGTGATCGCGCGAGATGGCTGGCTGGGACCGAGGGGGACGGCGTTGCGTGGTTACGCGGCGAATCGTTGGCTGCGACATTCCGCGCCGGAGCCGGAAGATTGTCCGCGGCGTTCGGGACCGCTCACGCCGGAAGGTGACGTGGTGTTCCGATCGAACACGGTGGGCAGCTTCATTCATCTGCACTTGCCGAGTCTACCGGAAGTTGTTGAGGCGTTCGGAGGGACGGCGATGACTTCGCCGCATCATGGACGGCCGTGAGAGTTTCGCGGTGGGTGTGGGCGATGGCCGCCCGATGGGGGCCATGGTGTCTTTAGACGAGGGGTTCGCCGCGGAGGCGGGCGATTTCGTAGGCGTCCTTGTCGCCGCGGCCTGAGAGGCAGACGATGAGGGCCTTGCCGGGGCCGAGTGTGGGGGCTTCCTTGATGGCCTGGGCGACGGCGTGGCTGGATTCGAGGGCGGGGAGGATGCCTTCGCGTCGGGCCAGGGTGTAATAGGAGTCGAGGGCCTCGTCGTCGCGGATGGACTCGTAGCGGACGCGGCCGGTGTCTTTCCAGTAGCTGTGCTCGGGGCCGACGCCGGGGTAGTCGAGGCCGGCGGAGAGGGAGTGGACGTCTTCGGTCTGGCCGTCTTCGTCCTGGAGGACATAGCTGAAGCTGCCGTGGAGGACACCGGGGCGTCCGAGTGAGAGGCTGGCGGCGTGGTCGCCGCGGCTGAGACCGCGACCGCCGGCCTCGGCGCCGACGAGAGCGACTTCCGCATCGCCGATGAACGGGAAGAACATGCCGGCGGCGTTGGAGCCGCCGCCGACGCAGGCGACGACCATTTCGGGGAGTCGACCGAGTCGATCGAGGCACTGGGCGCGGGTTTCGCGGCCGATGACGGACTGGAAGTCGCGGACGATCATGGGGAAGGGGTGGGGTCCGACGACGCTGCCGATGGTGTAGTGGGTCCAGGTGGAGGTGGCCATCCAGTCGCGCATGGCCTCGTTGGTGGCGTCGCGGAGAGTGCGCGAGCCGGTGGTGACGGGGACAACCTCGGCGCCCATGGTTTTCATGTTGAAGACGTTGAGCTTTTGTCGGCGGATGTCTTCCTCGCCCATGTAGATGGTGCAATCGAGGCCGGTGAGGGCGCAGGCGGTGGCGGTGGCGACGCCGTGCTGGCCGGCACCGGTTTCGGCGATGACGCGAGTGCGTCCCATTCGCTTCGCGAGCAGGACCTGGCCGATCGCGTTATTGATCTTATGTGCGCCTGTATGGTTGAGATCTTCGCGCTTGAGATAGATGTCGGCGCCGCCGAGTTGTTCGCTGATGCGGCGAGCGTGGTAGAGGGGGCTGGGTCGACCGACGTAGTTGGTGAGGTAGTCGGCCAGTTCGGCCTGGAAGTGGGGGTCGGCCTGGGTTTCGGCGTAGGCGGCGGCGATCTGGCCGAGGGCGTCCATGAGGGTTTCAGGGACGAAGCGGCCGCCGTAGGGACCGAAGCGGCCGAGGGCGTCGGGGAGGGATTTCGCAGGGGTGGGTGTGCCGGTGGTCACGGTCGAGGAGGGCATGAATGGGTCCGTTCGGCAGGAAGACGGCAGGGCGGCGCGTCGTTGTCGGCTGATGAATTTATTGTCTGGCCGGAGGGTTGCGAGCGTCAAGGCGGGAGGAGAGTTGCAGGTCGCCGTCCTCGTTGCGTACGAGCGGCTCGTTGCCGTCGGCGGTGAGGAGGGCGCGAAGGAGTTCGGGAGTGGTGGTCTTCTCGGTGAGCGAGAGGATGGTTGTATCGGCGAGCGCCACGCGTGCGCCGCCGTAGGGGCTGCCGATGCCGACCTGGCCGGGGTGGGTGACTTCGAAGATCAGGTTGAGGGCGGGAATCCACCAGGTTTTTGGGACGGACATGGGAAGGGACTCGGTCGTGCTGAGAGGCAATGCGAGGTCGGCCGGGTCGTGAATCGCGATTGACAGATTGAGCAGGCTCGATCATACCAGAGGAGTCTCTCTGAAAACTCCGGCTCCATGAGTTGCCCCGAGGAAAGGAATCCCACGAGATGCAGAACCGACACATGCTCGCCGCTTTTGGGTTGGGCGTATTGCTGATTGGTTCACCCAGGCTGTCGCAAGCTCAGCGGGAGCCGTTCATTGTCGAAAGCAGTGCGGCCGCTCTTTCGGCCATGATGCAAGATCCGAACGTGGGTCCGCCGCCGGAACTGATCCGCCAGGCGCAGGGGCTGATCATCTTTCCCAAGTTGGTTCAGGGCGGGTTTCTGATCGGCGCGAATCATGGCCGCGGGATCGTGGTGATGCGCGACGAGGCGGGCGGCTGGACGAACCCGTTTTTTATCAAGGCGACTGGCGGGAACGTCGGGTTTCTGGCTGGTGCGCAGGCGAACGAGGTGGTGATCGTGTTTCGCAACAAGCAGACGATCGAGCGGTTTCTCCTGGGTCGGGGCAAGCTGACGATGGGCGTGGACGCGAGTGTCGCGGCGGGGCCGCTGGGAGCCGGGGTTGGCGCCGACACCGATCCTCGGCTGAATGCCGACCTGCTGACGTTCAGCCGGAACCGAGGCTTGTACGCCGGCGCGGCCTTTGGAGGGGTTGTGAACCGGGTAGACTCGCGGGCCAACTGGTCGTTTTATGGGATGTCGGTCAGCCCGCCGGAGATCATCAACGGTGTGGAAGGGCTAGCGATTCCGCCTTCGGTGGCGCGGTTGCATCAGGTTCTTGACCTGTATACGCGTAGGGGGACGCCGCCTGATCAGCTTGTTCCCTCCGGAGGCCGCACGCCGCGATCGCCGGGTGATGTGATCATCGATGGTGGGGAGCCGATTATCGAATCGCCCGGCGCGATTCCCGGATTCGATGAGGAGTTTCCGACCTCGTCGGAGTGAGGCTGTCCGCCGCCGACGGAGCGATCAATCGGGGGG
>JBGSYY010000007.1:0-1790 GCA_041750675.1 Isosphaeraceae bacterium
TTCTCATGGCGTTTTCTCCTCGTTGGAGCGGATCAGGACGCTGACGACCACCGTGGGCTGGTCGGGGTGGTCAGTCCGAAACGTGAGGTCGAAGGCCCGTTCGGCGGAGGCCGATGAAAGATCAAAATCGAAGGAGAATGAGTGGACGGTGTCCGGCTCGGACGGGAAAATGACGCCGCATCGCGCGAAGGACGGTCCGGTGACGCCGAGCACGCGAAACGGTCGTTCCTCGGAGCGAAGCTGGATCGTCCGCGAAACGCGCTCGCCCGCGCCGTCGCCGCCCAGGAACAGGCCCGACGGCACGGCACGGATGATGGGATTCACGCGCCAGCCCACGGGAACGTCGCGGGTCGTACCATCGGCCCAGCGCAGGATCAGCGAGCCGAGATGATCGCCGATTTCGTGGGAGGCGGGCAGGTTCACCTGAAGGCGGCGCGTCGATTCCCGCATGCCATCCGCTCTCTCCGCTTCCTCGACCGGCCCGAGCCACTCCGCGCTCAACGGCGGAGACGCATCGAGATGTTCCGGTCCAGTCATTCCGTCCTCGCCCATCCGGCGGCAGACGATTTCCAGGGTTTGCGTGCCGCCACGGCCAGTGAGGATCTCGGTGTTCGAGCCGTCGAGCGCGCCGATCTCGATCTCGGGGACGAGCGTGGCGATCAGCTCGAATTCGACGGTGGAACGCCTGGGGTCGTCGGTCGTCACGACGAAAATCAGGCGCTGCGCTCCCGTGCGATTGCCCGTTCGGAACAGGGCGGCGATTTTGGCCTCGCCGCCCGGCGGCACGGCCTGGGGCAATGTCTTTCGCTCGATTTCGGAGCAGCACGGCGTCAGGGCTTCCGCGTCCAGAATGCGCAACGGTTTACCGTTTAGGTTGCGCAGGGTGAACTCATGACGCAACGTCTGTCCCCGCGCCAGGACGGGGCCGAAGTCGTGAGAATAGTCCGACGTGTCCGGGGCGGCGGCGGCGGCATCCGAGGACAGCGCGCGAAGCAGTATCTCGACGTCGGCATCACTCGACGAGGCCGCCGGCGCGCAACCGGCCAGGAGCATCAGCGCCATGCCATGCCATGCCATGCGGCGTGTTCGTGTTTGGGCTGGTTCCGCCATCGTTGACGACCCCCTCGGAATGTTGAGGAGACTCGGCAGGCTCGGTCGGTCGGCCACTCCCTGGCCGCGCGTTGGCATTGCTCCTAAATCCCAGGCTGACGAGGCCAGGCGAGAGAGTCAAGCAATAAATTTGGTGAATTTTGGCCAGGGGTGCGGTCACCGAATTCGATCCGATGAGCGGAACCTGCTCGGTACAAGCCCCAAGCCTGAGCCGTGAGTTCTTCCCATCGTTCCCCACGTCGCTGACGCTTCCGGCTCGTATCGAGGATCCCCACGTCGCTGACGCTTCCGGCTCGTATCGAGGAGAGTTCTACCCGTCGCTGACGCTTCCGGCTCGTATCGAGGAGCGGGATTCTAAGCGGATAATCAGGGTGTCGCCGTTCGCTCGGCCCCCAGCCACTCCTCCATCTTGTGCATCGCCGCGATGCCGACGCCGGCCTGGGCGACGTTGATGCCGACGTACTTGGTCCAGCGGCCAGAGGGGACGCGGAGGAGGACGCTGGCGCCGTCTTTCATCAGGCGGATGGGTGCCCAGGTGCTCAGGCGGAGGCCGGCCTTGGCGGAGAACGGGGCGGCGGAGTGGGCGACCTGGATGAGGGTCATCTTGCTGAGGGCTTCGGGGAGTTTCTGGAGGACTCGATAGGTTCCACCGGCCGCGCGGACGGCCCACCACCTGGCCA
>JBGSYY010000008.1:0-2182 GCA_041750675.1 Isosphaeraceae bacterium
GGCGGCGGCGGGTGGGGGCGATGTCGGCTTCACCGCGCCGGCCGGCGGGGTGTAGGGTCGCGGTTTCGGCTTCTGTGGTCCGCCCGATTCGGGCTTGTCGGTCGACATGCCTGCTCGCCTCACTCGTTCGAAAACCTGGAAGCCCGATGCGTCACCTGGTGGCCCGCCGTGAAGCCGGCCACCGCGATTCTCGGTTGCAACTATGGCGCGCGAGGAGCGTCCAGACAACCCGACGCCGGTCGCGTTTTCTGCTCAATCGTTCAATTCTCTGGGGGAATGATTGACGGCAGCTCCAGGCGCTGAGAACCCGGCCCTTTGAGCATCTGGTGCTTCGCCTGGGTCGTCTGCATCAGGCCGTGGATCTTGATAAAGCCTTGCGCGGCTGCCGTGTCGTACTGGTCGCCCTTCTCGTAGGTGGCCAGTTCGTGGCGATAAAGGCTGTATTCGCTCTTACGGCCGACCACCTGGCAGTGACCCTTGAACAGCCGCAACCGCACCACGCCCTCGACGTACTGCTGATTCGAGACGACGAACGCCATCAGGTCCTGGTGGAACGAGCTGAACCACAGGCCGTTGTAAATCAGGTCGGAATACGCCTGGCTGACGTAGGTCTTGAACCGATGCGCGTCCTTGCTCAGGGTCAAGAACTCCAACTCGCGATGCGCCTCGTGGAGCACCACGGCCGCGGGTGCTTCATAAATTTCGCGACTCTTGATCCCCACCAGCCGGTTCTCCACATGGTCGATCCGACCCACTCCGTGCTTGCCGGCGAGCTCGTTTAACCTCTGAAGAAGCGGTACGCCGTCCATTTTCCGGCCGTCGAGCGAAACCGGCTTGCCGCGTTCGAAGCCGATTTCGATTTCGTCCGGCTCGTTGGGAGCATGACGCGGGTCGGTCGTCCACTCGAACGCCTCGGGCGGCGGCTCAACCCACGGGTCTTCCAGGACGCCCGATTCCACCGACCGGCCGAAGATATTCTGATCGACGGAGAAGATTTTTTCCGACGCCGCCTCGAGCGCGATTCCATGCTTGTGGGCGTAGGCGATCTGCTCGCTTCTCGTCCATTTCCACTCACGCACGGGCGCGATGATTTTCAGATCGGGTGCGAGGGTCTGAAACGTCACGTCGAAGCGAACCTGGTCGTTGCCCTTGCCTGTGCAGCCGTGGGCGACTGCCCTGGCGTCATGTTCACGTGCGAAATGGACCATTCGCTGGGCGATCAACGGCCGCCCCAGGGCCGTCGCCATCGGATACTTTCCTTCATACAACGCCCCCGCCATCAGCGCCGGAAAGACGAAGTAATCGAGAAAGAGATTCCGAACATCCTCGGCGATCGCCTCGACCGCACCTGTTTTAAGCGCTTTTTGTCGGATCGCCTCGATATCCTGACCCTGGCCCAGGTCGCAGGTGTACGCGATCACGTCGAGGTTGTATGTTTCGTTGATCCACTTGACGGCCACCGAGGTATCGAGGCCGCCGGAGTACGCCAGAATGACTTTATCGCGTGCCACGTCGTCAGGCTCTGTGAGAGTGTTGAAAAGCCGCCCCGGCCCGCTCGACCGGCCGACTTCGGGTCAGTCGAACTTACATTCTCAAGCGTAACGCTCCCGTCTCGCCCGGTGAAGTGACCAGCCCGGCATCCGTACGACCACACTCGCCCGGGGCCGTCGCCAGTCGATACCATAGCCATCCATCCTTTTCCTTGACCTCTCGCGATTTGCTCACCAGCCCAGCCGCATCGACCATGCCGGGAGTTCGGTCCTTGTCGACTTCACCCGCTCAATCGGATTTGACGATGACCAAGACCGCGAGTTCCGCGGAAACAGGCAACAGGCCGTTTCAGAAGCTGCTCGTCGCCAACCGCGGCGAGATTGCGATCCGTGTCTGCCGCTCCGCTCACGAACTGGGCATCCGCACCGTGGCGATGTATTCCCACGAAGACCGCTTCGCGATGCACCGGCTCAAGGCCGATGAGGCCTATGAAATCGGCAAAAAGGGTGAGCCGATCCGCAGCTATCTCGACATTCCGGGCATCGTCTCGCTCGCCAAATCGAAGCAGGTCGACGCCATCCACCCAGGTTACGGGTTTCTCTCCGAGAACGCGGACTTTGCCCGCGCGTGCGCCGCCGAGGGGATCACCTTCGTCGGCCCGCGGGCCGAGTTGCTCGACATGCTCGGCGAC
>JBGSYY010000009.1:0-3278 GCA_041750675.1 Isosphaeraceae bacterium
GGCGATGCGCCGCCAGCCTTCTTCGGTGCCGGCCGGGCGGGCCAGGTCGTCGGGGCGGATGGAGTTGTCGGCGAGGCGGGCGCGTATGGCCTCGGTGGTCAGCTTGCGCTCGACTTCCATCCGCTCGGTGTGAAAGACATCCCAGCTCGCCAACGGTCGCGGCCCTCTTGAAGGAATGTTGCGGGGAAGCTCGCGTTATTTCGGCTCGTCGACGCCAATGTGGATGGTGACTCCGTCGACCCGCGCGGCGGCTCCGGCGACCCGGAGGACTTCGCCGTGGGGGACATTGCCATCGGCCTGAAGCACGACGCGTTGTTTGCCCGAGACGACGGCTTGCTCGACGGCTTGCTCGATGGAGTCGTCGTCGAGCAATTGGCTTTTGGGATCGATCTCCAGACCGAAATAGACGGCGGCCGGCGCACCCTCGGCGACGGGTGTGGCGACGGTGAGCACGGCGGCTTCGGTCTCGTCGATTCCGACGCCGTACTTGGCCGGTGGCATGTTGACGGCCGCCTCGGCCGAGACCTGGTAGGTGAGCAGCAAGAACGTGAGCAATTGAAACACGGTGTCGACCATGGGGGTCATGTCGAGGTTGTCGTCGGCGGTGGTTTGGAGGTCGCGCAATTGCTGTTGAAGGAGCATGGGCGGGCGGGCTCGTTGGGGATTTTTCTGGAGGGCGATCGGTGTGACGTGTGTTTCGACGGAGCCGATTTCTTAGCGTGAGGAGGTGGTTCGCGAGGAGGGGCGTCCGCGTGGCTCGGCCTGCTCGAAGACTTCGAGGAAGTCGGAGAGGTGGCGTTCGGTTTTATCGCGGAGCTTGCGCAATCGGCCCTGGGCGTCGTTTCCCATGATCATGAGGGGGTTGGCGATGAGCAGTCCCGCCGCGGTGGTCCACAGCCCGAGGCTGATGGATTGGGCGAGGGCGGCGGGGTCGGGCTTGCCGCCGGAGCTCATGCGGGCGAAGGCGGCGATCATCGACATGACGGTTCCGAGCAGCCCGAGCAGGGGGCCGAGGCGGGCAGCGGTGGCGAGGGAGGAGAGCCGGTTTTCGAGACCGCTGATGACCTCGGTGTGAAAATCCATGACCAGGAGTTGCTTGATCTTGGCGAGGCCCTTGGCGCGGTTGCGGAGGGTCATGGCGATCATCTGGGCGAGGGCGGTGTGCCAGTGGGCGGGGTCTTGGCAGAGTTCGACCGCGCCTTTGACGTCGTTGCGCGCCAGGAGTTCCTTGACGCGGCCGATGAGGGTGTCGGCCTCGGCCTGGCTGATGCCCTTTTTGGCCATGGTTCGATAGAGCATGATGACGTTGTAAACGCCCCAGATGCCCAGGAGGGCGATGGCGACGTAGATGAAAATGCCGGCCCGCTCGATGATCGACGGGACGTCGAAACCGCCCCCCGAGACGGGGGCCTTCGCCGGTGCTTGCATCGCGGGCTTGTTCCTTAGCGGGAAAAACGAGGACGACGCCGGTTGACTTACGGCACCACCGGCGCGATGCATCATTCTGCCCCGCAGTCCCCATCAAGACAAGGGGCGGGGAGGCCGCTCGTCCAATGGCTTGCGACGGCTCCGGTTCAGTGTCACAATGCCCGGACCGTCTCTGCCATTTCTCGCCAAGGATTCTGGGCTATTCCATGCCGCGCATCGCTCTCATCGTCGACGACGAGCGTGAGACCAACGACATTCTGGCCGAACTGGTCCAGATGCGTGGTTTCCGCCCGATCCAACTCTTTGAGGGGGCCGAGGTTGTCGACGCCGTCCGCGAGCACCAGCCCGACGTGATCCTGCTCGACCTGATGTTGCCCGACATCGATGGCTATACTCTTTGTGAACGGCTCAAGCGGAACCGGGAGACGAACCTGATTCCGGTTCTCATGGTGACCGCCCTGAACGACAACAATCACTGCACCCAGGGGGTTCGCGTGGGCGCGAATGCCTATCTCACCAAGCCGTTTCAGCCCCAGCAGCTTTTTGAGGCGATCGACCAGGCTCTGAACTGGCGCAAGGTGCATGTGGCGCACGGCACCATGGGCGAGATCCAGTTTGATATCCGCAGCGAGGTGGGGAACCTGCACCAGGTCAACGATTTGCTGACCGATCTCTACGCGCACACCCCGCTGACGGATCGCCAGATCAAGGAACTGCGCCAGGCGGTGATGGAGATGGGCGGGAACGCGATTGAGTGGGGGAATCGTAAGAATGCCGACCTACCGCTGCGGATCACGTATCGCATCGACCCCACGTCCGTCACCCTGGTGATTCTGGACCAGGGCACGGGCTTTAACCCGGGGGTCGTGCCCCACGCCGCCAACGACGAGGACCCGATGAGCCACCTCGACGTACGCTCCGCCATGGGGATTCGCGAGGGCGGTTTCGGGATCATGCTGGCGCGTGGGCTTGTCGACGAATTTCGTTACAACGATCGCGGCAACGAGGTCACTCTGGTGAAACGGTTTGAGAAAGCCGACCATTCGACACGACCCTGAACGGGAAACCACCGGATGATGCGCCGTCATCGATCGAATATCGTCGTTGCCGCCTTGATCGGGTTGGCGGTTTTCGTGCCCGTGGCGGCCTTCGCCGTTCAGGGGCGAGCGTTGCGACCGTTCATGCGTCAGAAGCTGGGCTATGCGCAGTCGGTTCTGGAAGGCATGGCGATTGAGGATTACGCGATGATCGCCAAGAATGCGAAGGCCCTTCGCGAGCTTAGCGAGGACGCCCAGTGGCGCGTTTCGCCGAACGTCAATTACCTTCGCCTGAGCAACGAATTTCAGGCCCTGGCCGATGAACTGGCCGACAAGGCCGGCGAGCGCAACCTGGATGGCGTCACGCTCGGGTTTTTCAAGCTGACCAACAACTGCGTGGCCTGCCACAAGCTGGTGCGCGACGAACGGTTGATTACCAGCGTGCGTTGATTCGCGGTCGCCGATCAATGGGCGCTAGCGGATTCGCGTGTCGTCGGCCTGGTTGGGTGTCAGCGCTGTTACGGCGGGGTCGTCCAGTCTGAGCACGATGAACTCGTAGCCCGGCCGCTTCGACCGCTCGACCACGGGCAAGGCCGAAATCAAGGGCGTGAACTCCGCGCGCTGGGCGGGCGTCGCCTTGGCGTCGAAATAGATGCCGAGGCAATCGGCTCCCTGGGCGTGCCAGCGTGTGACACGAGTGCGCCAGTCGGCCGGCAGCGATTCGGCGCGCTCGGCCCAGCCCTCGCGCCCGCTGTAATGGACGGAGGTGATCAGGGCGATTCCCGGACCAAGGGCAACAACGCGGCCCCGTTC
>JBGSYY010000010.1:0-6579 GCA_041750675.1 Isosphaeraceae bacterium
CGCGAACCATCGACCCCGCCGAAATGTCCCTGACCTGGGGTGAAAACTACGCCAGCACTCCACCCGGCTCAGCGACGGCAAATGCGCTCGTCATCGCCGCTCACATCAATGGAAGTGAGTATGTAGATACGTTTCTTCCTCTCGGAAAAGCCCTGTCGCTCCCGCCCACGGCCCCAGCCTTCCTCCACCTGCTCAACGACACCGGAACTAGCGCGACCGACGGTATCACGCAAGACCCACGCCTCCTGATCGGGCCGGCCGTCGGTGCCGTCTCCTACGAGTACCGCCTGGGCGGCTCCACCCGTTACCTCCCACTCTCGAATCCGGCTCAACTCGATCCCCAGGGCCTCGCCGACGGACTGGTCCAAATCTCGGTTCGTGCCCGCAACGCCGACGGCGTCGCCGGCCCGGATGCCACGCTCCAGTTCGTTCTCGACCGCACCGGACCTGCGACCACGCCACCGGCCTTGGACCGAGCAAGCGACACGGGGGCAAGCGACTCAGACCGGATCACACGCGCCCGCCAGTTGACCTTCCAGGTCACGCTGGAACCCTCGGAGCGCGCCGTTCTGGAACGCGACGGCGTCCCCGTCGCCACCGCCGCCTCCGGCTCTCTGGTCGACCCCAACCCGCTCAACGATGGCACGTCCGTCTATCGAGTCAGACGCTTCGATGCCGCCGGTAACCAGACCTTGAGCGAACCGACCACCGTGCGCATGGACCGAATCACGCCCACCACCCCCGTCCCAATCGAGACCAACCGCGAGGGCGTGGTCCGTCTCCCCGAACTGCCCCCAGACGAACGCTACGACTACCGCGTCCCCGGCGGCTTCTTTCAGCCCGCTCCATCATCGACGTTCACCCCGGCAGGCCTCCGCTTCGGCCTGAATCGCGTCGAGTTCCGCACCTCCGACCTGGCGGGCAACATCAGCCAGATCGGCTCGGCCGACATCCTGCTCGCCCCCGCGTCACCCACGGGCATCTGGCTGGGCCAGGATGGTCGCGACCTCGTCGGGCCGACCTCACTGGCGGTCCCCGATGGTCGCGTTGATATTCACATCGCCGTCGGCGGTCTTTCCCCACAACGTAGGATCCGACTCGTGGAAGTCCGTGGCGATGGTGGAGGCCGTTGGGTCTTCGGTCCCTCCGTCACGCCGGCCGGAGCCTGGCACGCCGCCTTCCTCCGACGCCCCGGTGCCACCACAGCCGATCTCTACTTCCAGCCAGATCGCATCGAAACAGGCCGACTCTTCACGGTCCGCCTCGTCTACGGCGATGGCAGCGAAGCCCAGTTCGTCGTCCAGGGGGGGCGGGCCGAGCCTCGACGACCAGCCACCACTCTGGGAACTCCGCAACCCGCCGGGTCGGTCGCGATGCGCGGTCCTCGAGCACTACGACGCCCTCGGCATCGGTGAACGGGACCAGCCTGCCCCACGAATCCTGGCCCGTGGCTAGGCCACGGAGATTCAAGGTTCGTTGAGAATGCGCTGCGTGATCTCGCGCTCGCAGATCTTGCACCACTTCCAGCGGTCTTCGCCGATGACCTCATCGAGGTGGGCCTTTGCGATCCGGATCGACCGGAACCAGATCTTGTGCTCGGCATCGCCGGCACGGTCGATTTTGGCGCAGCGCGCGAAGTGCAGCAGGTTCGTGCCGGCCTTGACGCGGCCGACTCCCTTTCGCTCGGAGGAGGGGATCACGCCGTGGAAGACGAAACCAACGGCTTCGAGTCGGGTCTCCGACAGATCGTCCGCGGTCTCAATGGAACGCACGGGGGCGGATTGATCTTTGAGCAGCATAGGAGTTCCCGTAAAAGACCACCGATCAGAGTAACGCAACGAGTTGTCAAATTGCGGATTAATCACCACCATGCTAGAGCATGCCGCCCACGACCGCAAGACGGAGTCTTCATCGCGTTAGGAACGACGCAAGCCCGCGCTGCTCCCCGTAACGCGTCCCAGACACCCTCGACGACGGATGAGCCGCCGTCCCAACCCCTCGACTCAATCCGTGATTTCCAGATACGCGTTACGCAAGAAAATCCGATTCGTCGGCACCACGGAAATCGGCCCGTTGATCCCGAAGATCGCGACCTCATACATCTTGCCCGGCAGCGGCTCGGCCAGCTCAACGCGGTTCGGCGCGTTGAATCCAGCCGCCACCGTCCCGCCCGTCTGCCCCTCCTTGAAGGGCAACTTCCCATCGACCCAGATCTCCCCATAGTCGTCCACGGTCGTGACCAGCGTGACGTGCTTGCCCTCAACACCCGGCGGCAGCGTCAGCTTGATCCGATACCAGCAGAAGCAGATCTTCCCCGCCGCGCGACGCTGGCCCAGTGTGGTGGGGTCGATCAGCTCCCAGGCCGAATCGTCGAAGCCCGCCACGCCTGCTTTGGGCTCATAATCATATGTCGGTAACTCTTTCCCATCGACGGTGTTCGTCGACGGCACAAGCGTCACATCGTGCCAGCGCCACTGGCCCTGCACCTGCTGGACCCCCTCCTGGGTCGTTAGATCGATTTTGGTCGTCTGAGCCAGCACCGCGACCGGTGCCGTGACCACCCCAACGAGCAGCGCCAGAGCAAAACGACATCTCATCTCGGGAAGACCTCTCCGCAAACGTCTCGTGCTCTCGACCAGAAGAATCGCTCCCAGCCACGAGTCAATCTGTGCTGCTGGTCGCGGAGACCGAAACGGCCCCGGCCGGCGTGGGTGCTTGCCGTGGAGGAGCCGGCAGGGCCGGAGCAGCCGAGTCCGGCTCGTGATCAAGCAGGCTCGACAGCCGGAATTCGTGATACGGTTGAGTGCAGGCCGGCTGTTTGTCCACCGAGGCGTTCGCCACCCACATCCGCGTGCTCGCGGTTTCGAACAAGACGCTATGGAGATTCGACTTCATGGCGACGGGGCGATCCATCAAATGCCGGGCCGACTCCGCGTCAAACGTGCCATACCCCGCCTGCACCCGACGGACCAACTCCGTATAGCGATCGCCGGCCGAGAGCAGCACCGCATCCGGCACGGCCACCGGCAACCGGGGATGCGTTTCGCCCATCGCCACGGCTCCGAAGCGGTACCAGTGGGCTTCCAGCCCGACGGCCTGACCCGTCTCGCCGTCGGCGATCACATAATAGTATTCGCATGTGCGTGGATTATCATGGAAAATGGCCACCGCTTCGTCGAGGCTATCGGCCTCCTCCAGGGCCATGCGAAACAGGAACGCCATGGGAACCCCGGCCCAGTGCCCAAGGCCCGCGCCGCCCATCTCGCCAATTGAGATCCGCTCGGCATTCATCCCGGTCACACTGCCGATGAAGCCCGCATACGTGACATTGACGAACGGGATCTTCCCTTCCGGCTCGGCCACCGTCAGCACCGCGAACTCCTGAAGCCGCCAGTCGCAGCCATAGTCCAGCACGCGCCCGTGATAGAGCGTCCCATCCTTGGTCGCGCGGCCCGAGATCGCGAATCCCGAGCAATGGAACAGCTCGGGAATGAAGTTGGCCGCGATGATCTCGTCGAGCGCCAGGCCTGACCCGTCGGCCACGCCCTGAAGCTCCTCGTAAAAGCGGTCGGGCACGAACTTACGCTGCGACCGCGCGATCGACGCAATGAGTACCTTGGCGTCGGGCTTGACCTCAAGGTTGCCCAGCCCCTTAACCTGAAACTTCAGCTCGTCACTGAACTCGGCGGCCTTGACGTCAAACAGGAACCGAACCAGCGCGTTGATCTCGTTCTTGAGCAGCGCGCCTTGCTGATAGCCCATCTCATACGGCGTCCCCTTGACGTGCAGCACGCGGTAGCCGTCAATCTCTTCCAGATATCCCTGTCCGCAGCGAGCAATCGTGCGAGTCTCGGCCCCAGCGGCCGGAACCAACGACGCCACCAGGATCAGACAGAGCGAAAGCCAGGCATGGCGATATCGCATGATCGATAAGACTCCGAAACGAGACAGCGCTCATCACGAGCGACCGAGAAAGGCGAAATAAACAGCGGCGACGATCAACGCCATGGCGACAAGTGTATTCCAGCGAGGAACTTCCTTGAAGGCCACCGCGGCGAAGATCAGGAAAATGATGAGCGTGATGCACTCCTGAGCCACTTTGAGCTGGGTGACGCTGAACACCTTGTGACCAATTCGATTGGCCGGAACCTGGAAGCAATACTCAAAAAAGGCGATCAGCCAACTGATCAGGATCGCCGACCAGAGTGCCAGGGATTTCTGCTTGAGATGACCATACCAGGCCAGTGTCATGAAGATATTTGATACTGATAACAAGAGCAGGAACTGGACGGCGGGCGGCATGGCGTTCGAGCGACTCCACGATTCGATCAAGAAGAGACGAAGCCGTGGAGATAGCCTCTAAGCCGCCGGCGGTCCAGACCAAGCCTGGCGAGACCGCAAGGAAATCGCGTGACTCGAACAAGCCTCACTCCGCTCCGAATTCCTCGTCAATTTTCGAAGAGTCGTCCATCAAGGTGAAACCCTCGAACACCGCTTCCATCGTCCTCGTCGAGGCGTTCGACGCCGTCAGGCCAACCTGGATCTCCTCCGGGAAGTCGAAAACCAACTCCTCGAAGGCGATGATCGTGCGCCCGTCCGGGCTGAACATGAACCGCAGCCGGTTGTCGCGGCGAATCATGATCAACAGCATGTCCTTCTCGAACGGCAGATTGAGATACAGCGGATCGATGGCCTGTTTGCCATTCTTCACCACCTCGATCAAGAGGTGATGCGTCAGTTTCCCGGCGTCGACCCGAGCCGCCCGTTCGATTCGGACGTGATTGTTCGGGTCTTCGTACAGCAGCAGTCCCGCGCCCTGGAAGGTGAATTCCAGCTTCCTGCCCTTGGGCAACGAGAACCCATTGGGCACCGCGACGGGAGTCGCGTTGGGGTTGAGTTCGCCCACAACGGCGACCACCGCCGCGAAGTCCCCCTTCACCGTCGCCATGGTGCGCGGCGCGTTGTTGATCGGTTGCTTCTGCTTGGTCACCGACGGCGACAGGGTGTGCAGCTTGCCGGGCACCGAAATCTTGATCTGTCCCCGCCTCACGTCCTTGTTCATGTGGCAATCCTGATCGGGGTCGATCAGCTCGCCCAGCTTGGCCATGCTCTTGGCTCTCAGACCCTCCATCACCTTCGCCAGCGCGCCTTCCGGCCGAACCCGGCCCGCCCCCTCGGGCAGCGGCACCACGCGCGGCCGGCCATACACCAGGTTGCCGGTGGTGTCGCGATGCGCCGTCTGCACATAAATCTTCCGACCTTCCTCGTTGTTGGTGGCGATCGTCGCCTGAACCCGTCCGGTGGCCACGCCCTTCTCGGCCTGGATCGTCATATCCACCGGCTGACTATTGGGCAAGGGCGGCCACGAACCATCCGAGTTGGCCGCGAAGTTCTTGACAGTCGATACCGGCGCGACATGCACGACCACGCTCTTGATCTGCGACTTGGGGTCGACGATCTGGGCCTCGATCAACACATCGGCAATGCCTGGTCCCGAGGCGTTGCGAGTGATGTTGAACGCACCAATCGTGCCCTTCAAGGTGCGGCGGATCTCGGCCGCGGGAATCGCGAAGCCGATCGTGTCGGCCGCGCTGATCTTCGCCACGGCCATGCCGATCAGCTTGCCGCTCTCCTCGTCCACCAAAGGCCCGCCGCTGTTGCCGCCCTGCAACGAGCCATCCACCTGAAGAATGCTCAGGTGCCCGAGGTCATCGTCGCGAAGTGCCGCGAGTCCCCCGCGCGTGATCGTGACCGAAGGATTCTTGCTGCTCTCAGTCACACGGTTGATCGATCCGCCCAGCGGGAATCCCGCACCGATGTACTTCATGCCCGCCATGGGCTTGGCGATTTGATCCAGATTGATCGGCTTGGGTGGATTCTTCACGCCCTCGACCGAGAGAAACGCGATGTCGTTGCTCATCTCCTGCGACATATCCGCCGCGACCAGCGTGGCCGGCACAACCTGCTCGCGCTGGTTGCCCTGGCCCGAGTGAAACACAGCCTCGGTCGTGATCTTGGGGTCGTCACCCGTGATCGAGCTGGGCACCTCATCCAGGTCCAGGACCGCGACATGCTTGTTCGTCGCCAGCAGTTGCTTTCCGCCCCTCGACTCGACGACGAACGCCGTACCCGTCGAAACCAGTTGCCCGTTGACGCGCTGGGTGATGTAGACCGTGGCCTCGGATAGCTCGCGAACCACCTCCGCGGAATTGCGAGCAGTGGCCAGCGCCGGGGGAACCACCGGAGGTGACGGCGGCTGAGCTGGAGCCGGAGTCAGGGCCGGAACAACCGCGACCTCCCGTTGCGGAGGAACTGGAGTCGCGGGCTGTGGCTCGGGCGAGCCGGGCCGAAGCGCGACGGCGGCGATCACCGCCAGCAATGCCACGCCGCCCACCGCCGAGCCAACCCAGACCATGGGATTGATGCCGCCATCATCGGACGACATGGTTCGCGTCGATCGGACCTGAGAAGCCGGAAGATGATGAACCGGCTCGTCATCCTCAACATCGTCGAACAGCCCACCGTGGGGACTGCCGGCAGCCGGGGCCGGTGCGCGAACCTCACCTCTCCCCCCGGGAG
>JBGSYY010000011.1:0-9276 GCA_041750675.1 Isosphaeraceae bacterium
GGTAGCGTGGCGAACAGACTGCCTTGCAGCGCCCGGCCTGTCTTGACGCGGCGCGTCGGCCCACCGGAGCCGACGGGTTCGCCTGCCGGCTGCGCCTCGTGCTGCCGTTCCAGAAATTTGAGTATTTCGGCCGCGCGCTCGAGTACGGTCCCCGGCACGCCGGCAAGGCGTGCGACGTGGATGCCGTAGCTCTGATCGGCACCGCCGGGCGCGATGCGATGCAGAAAGACGATTTCGCCGCCTTGTTCGCGGACTGCGACATTGGCGTTGCGAAGCCGCGAATGGGTCTTTTCCAGATCGACCAGCTCGTGATAGTGAGTGGCAAAGAGGGTGCGGCAGCCAGCGGCGTCGTGCAGATGCTCGGCGATCGCCCAGGCCAGCGAGACCCCGTCGAAGGTGCTGGTGCCCCGGCCGATCTCGTCGAGGATCACCAGGCTGCGGGCCGTGGCGTTGTTCAGGATGTTCGCCGTCTCGGTCATCTCGACCATGAACGTGCTCATCCCCCGGCCCAGTTCGTCGGTCGCGCCGATCCGCGCGAAGAGACGATCCGCGACGCCGATCCGCGCGCGCCGAGCGGGCACGAACGAGCCTGCCTGGGCCAGCATCACCATCAGGGCGGCCTGGCGGATATACGTACTCTTGCCTGCCATGTTGGGGCCGGTCAGCAGCAGGAGCATTCCCTGGTCGGGACCCAGCGCCAGGTCGTTCGGTACGAATTCACCCTGCGACATGACGGCGTCGAGCACCGGATGCCGACCTGCCTCAATCTCCAGCACAGGCTCGTCGGTCAGCTCGGGACGGCAGTAGTTTTGCCGGACCGCCAGCTCGGCCAGGCCTGCCAGCGCATCCAGTTCGGCCAGGACCCGCGCGGCCTGGATCAACCGGGGCGACTCAGCGCCCACGCGGTCGCGCAGAGTCAGAAAAAGCTCATACTCCAGCTCCTTGGCCCGCTCCTCGGCCCGGAGAACTTTGTCCTCGTGTTCCTTCAGCTCGGGCGTGATGTAACGCTCGGCGTTCTTGACGGTTTGCTTGCGGACGAAGTCGCCCGGCAGCTCGCGGCCCGAAGCCTGCGCGTGTGTGATCTCGATGTAGTAGCCGAAGACCTTGTTGAAACCGATCTTGAGGCCGTTGATTCCCGTCCGCCGGACCATTTCCGACTGAAATCGGGCGATCCAGCTCTTCCCGCCCTTCGCGATGTCGCGCAGTTCGTCGAGCATCGGGTGGTAGCCGTCGCGGACCATGCCGCCATCGCGGACCTGCATCGGCGGGTCGTCCACGAGAGCTTCATGAATGGCCTGACGCACCTCGGGGCAGAGCTCCAGGTCGGCTTCCAGGGTGTCCAGTCGAGGTGTCCGCCGCGCGGTGATCAGAGCCTTGATTCTGGGCAGAAGCTCAAGGGTGTTGGCCAGGGCGACCAGGTCGCGAGGACTGGCCCGGCCGGTTCCGACGCGCGCGGTCAACCGTTCGAGATCGTGGCCGCGACCAAGTAAATGGCGGATTTCTTGCCGCAAGGGAGCGTCGCGAACAAACTCGGCGACGGCAGCCTGTCGTTGCCGGATCTCCTCCAGATCAGTCAACGGAGCGCCGATCCATTCGGCGAGCAGCCGCGCGCCCATGGCGGTCGAGGTTCGGTCGACGACCGAGAGCAGCGAGCCTTCTTTCTTGCCCTCGCGCAGTGTGCGGGTCAGTTCCAGGCCCCGACGGGTCATGGCGTCGAGCGCCAGAGTGCGCGAGCGCCGGTACGGCACGAGCCGGGTGAGGTGCGCCATCGCGGAGCATTGGGTCTCGCGCAGATAGCTGATCAAGGCCCCGGCGGCTGGCACTTCGATCGCCTCGTCGTCGACTCCGAAGCCGTTGAGCGTCGTCACGCGGAAATGATCGAGCAGAGCAGCGCGGGCCTGATCGGCGACGAAGTCCCACGAGGGACGACTCGTGACCACCGCGCGGGTGAATCCACGCAGGCCGCGGAGCCACGGAGCTTCCAGCGCGGTCTCGGAGACGATCAGCTCGGCCGGTTCGAGCCGGGTCAGCTCATCGATCAGCTCGTGGCGTGAAACGGCGGTCAGCTCGAAGCGACCGGTTGAAAGCTCGACCCAGGCCAGACCCAGCTTGCCGCGAACCTCGGCCACGCTGGCGAGGTAGTTGGCCGAGCCGGGATCGAGCAGGGCTTCGTCGGTCAGGGTGCCGGGGGTGACCACCCGGACCACGTCGCGACGCACAAGTCCCTTGGCCTGCTTGGCGTCCTCGATCTGCTCGCAGACCGCCGCCCGCAGCCCCGCCGCGACGATTCGAGCGAGATAGGTTTCCAGGGCCGGATGGGGAAACCCCGCCATCGGCATCGCCTGGTCGCCCTTGTCACGGTCGCGAGTGGTGAGGGTAAGCCCGAGAAGCGCGCTCGCTCTTTCGGCGTCGTCGCCGAACATTTCGTAAAAGTCGCCCATGCGAAACAGAAGCAGAGCATCAGGATCACGCGCCTTCAGCTCGCGATACTGCTGCATCATCGGCGTCGCTGTCGGCTCGGTCATGGATGGCGACGCTCAGTTCTCTCTCTCTGTCAATCAGGACCGAGCCAGAGCCGACTCCTGATCCTTGTGGATCTCGAATACCGTGTCGAGCCGGGTGATCCGAAACACTTCCAGCAAATCCGCCTCGATGCAGCAGAGCTTGAGCTTGCCACTCACGGCGTTCAGTTTTTTCTTGAGTTGAATCAGCCGACTGAGAGCCGCACTGGAAAGATATTCCACGTTGCCGAAGTCGAGGAGCAAATGGCGGTGCCCCTCGGTTTCCACAAGAGCGTAGAGCTGAGCCGCCAGTTCATCGATCGCCTCGTCGCTGACGATCTTCGAATCAAGCAGCTTGACCACCTGGACGGGTCCCTGCGTTCTCAGCTCGAACATGGGCCGGGGCATACTGGTCATGGCATCTCAGGTTCCTGGGACAGCACGGATTACCGGGGTCTCACTGCGGCAATCCGGGGTGTGGTCGATTCCCTGCTCCTCGAAACTTCAGAAGGAATCGAGCGCTTCCTGCTCGTCATCAAAGATCTCGACCATGCGCTCAAGTCCGGTCATCTTGAAAATGACGCGGAGGTCGGAGTCGATGCAGCAAAACTTGAGCTTGCCTTTGACCTTCTGAACCTTCTTCAGCAGCGTGAAGAGCTTGGCGATCACAGCACTGGCCATGAACTTCACGTTCGAAAAGTTCAGGAGCAGGCTCGTGTGCCCGTCGCGCTCAACCAGATTGTACATCTGTTCGCCGACCGCGTTGATGATCAAATCATCCACGATACGTTCATCGACGAACGAAGCAACGGTCGCATTGTCGAAAATTTCGATTCGAAGCCGGGGCGCAGTTGCCTGGGACATGGAAGCTCGCTCCCGAAGATGGTCAGATGAAACCCGGCGGATGTCACGTCACCCGAACGTCGGGCCTAGTGACCTAACCAAAAGAGATAGCATACGCACGAACGGAATCAAGTTTCCAGCCCGGGCCGACTTGTGACCGCGACCCCTCGCGACACTCACATCGATTGAGACGGCGATCCTCATCCAGTAGTCTCCATAGATCGAATTTCCGAACAAGAGGCGATTTCCGATGCACCCGACCTTCCTGGCTCCCGAACAGCTTGACGAACTCCGCCGGTTCAACACGCCGACCATCGCCAATGCGATCGAGCTGTTCAACGTTCGGCCCCGCCATGTGGGCTTTCTGCCACACTGGATTCGCTCGCTCTTGCCCGAACTCGGTGTGATGATCGGCTATGCGGTCACCTCGCGCACCCGCGCCGACCTCAGCGATCATCCCGAACCGGACCAGACGCCTGGCTATCTCCGCTACGTCGCCTCCGTGCCGGGGCCGAAGGTCGCGGTGGGACAGGATCTCGATCAGCCCGCCGGCCTTGGAGCGCAGTTCGGCGAGGTGAACACCACAATTCACCGCCGCCTGGGCTGCGTCGGCCACATTACCAGCGGCTGCCCCCGCGACCTTGACGAAGTCCGCGCCCTGAATTTCCCGGTTTTCGGCCTGAACCCGTGCGTCAGCCATGCCTACGTACGACTCATCGATTTCGGTACGCCCGTCGAGATCGGCGGCGTCACCATTCAGCCCGGCGAGCTGATCCACGCCGATCGGCACGGCGTCTGTCTGATTCCGCACGAGGTGGCACCAGGCCTCGCCGACGCCTGCCGTGAAGTCGAACGACTCGAAAAGCCGCTGCTCGACGCGTGTCGTTCCGATCATTTCGACCTTGACGACTATCTCAAATTGCGTTCAGACATGCGCCCGAAGATACGCGAGTGACGGAATTCCACTCAGCGAACTGAGAAACTCGGACTGGCTCCAAGGCGTTGCGCCGGCCTACTTCCTGCCGCAACGCCGCGGTTTTCCAGGAACACGAGCTAGGCTAATTCGGCAGCGATCGAGTGTCTCGACGTTTTCATCTCGTGCCGACACTGGCACATGAGATGCGTGAAGGTTATGTTTAGGAAAGATGAAGGATTCATGAAGAACAGTTAAGTCGGTCCTCACTCGTCCTGGTGGCGACACGCGTCGCGGAACGAGCGACTTCCGGCACATGGAGGCGCGGCCACTATGGGTGTCGGCACGTCAGGCCTGGGTCGGCAGTCGATCGGAGTTCTCAGCGCGGCGATTGGCCTGGTCGCTTTGCGGAATCCTTCCAATTTCTGGGTGGGCGTGGTCAGCATGATGGTCGCCTTCTGGCTGATCTCCGGACTCACGCTCGGACTCGGTTCCCTTGGACGCGAACGCATGGGCTGGTGGGTGTTCGCCGCCGGGATCGCCGCTTCGCTGGCGTTGAGCTTTGGACCCTGGTCGGACACGAACCAACGGGCCGCCTGGCCCAACCCCTGGACCTGGTCGGCGCGGTCCGAACGGCTCCAACCAGCCAGCCGCCTGCTTGCCGGTATGATTCCCATCGTGCGACCCCAGGCCCAGGCAGTCATCTCCTGGCGCGAGCCTTCAGGCGTGCTGACAACGCGGCTTGAAGTCACCGGTAGCTTCGATCGTCTTGACGGGCTTGACCCGGTACGCGACCAGATGGCCCGAATCGCCGCGCGGATGCCCATTCGGGCCGGTGTTCCCGGACCCGAAACACAAACCCAACGCGCCATCGACGCCCTGGAATCAAGCCTCAGCATGGCCGACTATCAGACCGTGGGCCACCTTCTCCTCGCGCTGCTCTTCGGCAGTTTGCTCCGCTGGTCGGTTCACCTGGCCGCCGTTCGGCCGGCGTTGACGTGCGGCACAGCCTTGCCCGGCAGCTCATTCTGACGCGGATTCGTCTTGTCACCCACCAAGTACCTTGTCGGAACCGCGTCACACAATGCCGCGCCGCTGAGGGACGACGACCGGCTCGAATTCACGAAGGCGATAGAAGGCCTCGTACGGCTCAACATCACCCAGATGTCGTCCTTCGGCCCTCCAGCGCTTGGCTCGATACTCGAAAACGGCCGTCGCGCCGTGCGGTGTGAGAATTCCCTGCGGATCGTCGAGTTCGACGCCCACCAGGGCGAGCAACGTGCGTGAGCGTCGATCACGCGCCCAGAGAACCTCGTCGCCCCATCGGGCATCGTCCCAACGAGCGGCCTCGATGGGATCAAGCCGTCTCAGCCGGTTGAGGAAATCAGCTTCGAGATGCTCCCGCTGATGGCGAAACTGCCCGCGAGCCCGCAGCGTATCGCGGGCCTCCATCAGGGAACGCACCGGCTGACGAATGACCAGCCAGCCTGATAGGCCGCAGACCGGTAATAGTCCCGCCCAGACCCACGACGATCCCATAATTGCCTCGGGCGTCAATTGCCCAGCGAGGTGAGCTTGTGCTGGCGTGGCGGAAAAGTAATCCTAAGGCAATGAAATCGAAGGACGCAAGCACCTCGGGTACAACTCGCGTGCCACGAGAGCCACATCCGCGAAAATTGCCCAAAATCGGCGCGCACCTGTCGATCGCCGGTGGACATCATCATGCCGTCTTTGCCGCCGCCGCCGCGTCGATGACCACAGTTCAGGTTTTCACCAAGGCGAATCAGCAGTGGAAGGCACGCGAACTGACCGACGACAACATCCGTGCCTTTCACGAGGCCCTGGCCGACACCGGCGTCGCCGATCCGGTCGGCCACAACTCGTACTTGATCAACCTTGCCAGCCCCGACGACAGCTTGTGGAACCGCTCGATCGACGCGATGACCCTGGAACTGGAGCGTGCCGAGGCGCTGGGACTGCGTGACCTGGTGGCTCATCCCGGCGCGCATCTCGGCTCGGGCGAAGAGCAAGGGCTTGAGCGGATCGCCGCGGCTCTCGACCAGATTCATCGTCGCACCTCTGGTTTTCACTCCCGGATCGCGCTGGAATCGACGGCCGGGCAGGGCTCGTGTCTGGGATATCGTTTGGAGCATCTCCACTCGATTGTCGACCAGGTGGCCGCGCCGGAGCGCTTGAGCGTCTGTCTCGACACCTGTCACCTATTCGCCGCGGGCTATGCGTGGGACGACCTGGATTCGTACAATCATTTCATCGCAGAGTTTGATCAGAGACTGGGAATTTCACGGCTGCGCGTCTGGCATCTCAACGACAGCCTGAAGGCGCGTGGCAGTCGTGTCGACCGCCACGCTGGGATCGGCCGGGGTCACATGGGGATCGAGCCGTTCCGTTGCATTCTCAACGACTGCAGGTTCTCGGACGTTCCCTTGATTTTGGAAACTCCCAAAGGCAAGGAGGACGGTCAGGACCTCGACGTCCTCAATCGATCAACGCTCGAACAACTCGTCGAACGGCCCGGCCGCACGGCCGGCAAAGATACACGGCGGAGGTCGGCCCGCAATGGACGATGATCCGACAGTCATCAACGGTAACAACAAAATCAACACAGACCCTGCCCCCGCCGGCCCAGACATCGACGAGGCTCCGGCGGTGCCGCTCAACGATCCCTCGCTCTTCATCAATCGCGAGCTGAGCTGGCTTTCGTTCAACGAGCGCGTCCTGGAGGAAGCGCTTGATCCGACGGTCCCGTTGCTTGAACGCTTGCGGTTCGTCGCCATCACGGCCTCAAATCTCGACGAGTTCTTCGAGGTCCGGGTCGCCGGGCTCCAGGCGCAGCTTTACGACGACCTGGAGCCTCAGGATATCCCACCCGACGGCATGGGGCCGCTCTCGCAGCTCAATGAAATCTCAGGCCGGGTTCACGCGTTCGTCGCCAACCAGTATCGAATCTGGGAAACGGAAATCCGGCCTCAGTTGGAAAAGCAGGGGATTCTCCTCTGCTCGCCCGAAGACCTCACCGACGACGAAAACCGCTTCCTCGACGAGTTCTACAACTCCCAGGTCTACCCCGTCCTCACGCCTCTTGCCATCGACCCCGCTCATCCATTTCCGCATATCCATAACAAAAGCTTAAACATTATCTTGCGCCTCGAGGCGATCAGTCAGGACTCGCCTCGACAGCTTTACGCCGTGCTCCAGGTGCCGGGCATCCTCAACCGGCTCGTCAAGCTCCCACCCGGAACCGAAGGCCGCCAGCGGTTCCTGCTGCTTCGCGATGTGATCGGACCCCGGCTGGGATCACTCTTCGGCGGGTTCCGTGTGGCTGCCCGCGCCGCCTTCCGCGTGACGCGAAACAGCGACCTCTCGATCGAGGAGAGCGACGTCAAGACAAGCCTGCTCTCGGCAATCCAGGAAAACCTTCGCCAGCGCAAATGGGGCGACGCCGTCCGCCTTGAGATCGCCGACACCGCCGACGACGGATTTCTGGCGCAGCTCCAGCAGGCCCTCGATCTTCAGGATCGCGACGTCTACAAGGTGCCCAACCCCGTCGATCCCACCGCGCTCGTCAGTTTGACCCGGATCGAAGGCTTTCGCGACCTCAGGGAACCCCCCTTCGAACCCCAGATGCCCGTCCGCATCTCCGACGGCTTCAGCATCTTCACCGCCATCCGTGAAAAAGATCTGCTCGCCCACCACCCGTTCGAATCCTTCGAGACCGTCATCCAGTTCATCGAGCAAGCCGCCGACGATCCCAACGTTCTGGCCATCAAGCAAACGCTCTATCGCACCTCCGAGGACAACCCGATTCTCATCGCCCTGGCCCGCGCCGCCGAGAACGGCAAGCAGGTCACCGCGCTCGTCGAACTTCAGGCCCGCGCCGACGAGGAAAACAACATCGTCAAGGCCCGTGCGCTCCAACGGGCCGGCGTCCATGTCGTCTACGGGCTCGTCGGCCTCAAAACACACTGCAAGGCCGCGCTGGTGGTTCGCCGCGAGCACGACGGAATCCGCCGCTATCTGCATGTCGGCACCGGCAACTACAACTCGCAGACCGCCCGGTTCTACACCGACATCAGCTACTTCACCTGCCGAGCCGAGTTCGGCGAAGACGCAAGCGCCCTCTTCAATCTTCTCACCGGCTACTCCCAGCATCACGACTGGAACCAGCTCGTCATCGCCCCCAAGTACCTGGCCGACCGAGTCATCGCCCTGATTGACCGAGAAGCCCACCACGCCCGGGCCGGCCGACCAGCGCGGATCATCGCCAAAATGAACGCCCTGGTCGATCCCCGGACCATCCAGGCACTCTATGCCGCCAGCCGCGCGGGGGTGCGAATCGACCTGATCGTTCGAGGCATCTGTTGCCTCAGGCCCGGCCTCGCCGGTGTCTCGGAAAACATTCGCGTCGTCTCCATCGTCGACAAGTTCTTGGAGCATTCGCGCATCAGCTACTTCGAAAACGACGGCCAGCCCGAGGTCTATCTCACCTCGGCCGACTGGATGCCACGCAACTTCCGACGCCGCGTCGAGCTCATGTTCCCCGTGCGGGAACCACGCCTCCAAACTCGCCTCATCGACGGCATCCTCGGCGTCTACCTGGCCGACAACGTCAAAGCCCGACTGATGCAGTCCGACGGCTCCTACCGCCGCATCGAGCCGGCCCCGGGCGAGCCTCGCGTCCGCTCCCAGGTGGAGTTCCAGAACATGGCCCGCGAGCTTTATGCCTCGGAACATCCCACTCCCCGCCGGCTCGCGGTTTTCCCACCGCCAGTCAAACCAGGCGGATAGGCCAGCGCCGCGATCCGAACTCACCCCAACCGCCGCAACAACCGCGGCCGCGCCAGCCAGTCCAGCACATATCCGCCCGTCCCGGCTCCCCGCATCAACGCCGCCACCCCGCCCTTGCGAATCTCGATCCCCCCCCGCGACTGCCCGCCCAGGCTCAAGACCCCCACCAAATCGCTGATCCAGGGATTGTGGCCCACAATCATAAACACCGAA
>JBGSYY010000012.1:0-1629 GCA_041750675.1 Isosphaeraceae bacterium
TCCTCGCCCGACTCGTCCGCGACCTCGACCTCTACCACGCCTGGACCCACGCCCAGATCAAAACCGCCGTCCGACTCTTCGGCCACCACCCCGACTCCGCCAACCCCCTCTGGCCCCGCCGCGCCTACCGCGTCGGCTCGCTCGCCCTGACCCTCCTCACCCGCCACCAAAAACACGCCCCCGACCAGTGGCACAGCGACGGCCTCTATCCCCTCCCCGCCCAATCCACCCCGGCCCCCACCCCCGAGAATCCCCACCCCCTCGTCGCCCAGCTCCGCCGCGAGCTAACCCGCCGCATCCACGCCCTCCGCCGCCGCGCCCTACACCTCTGGAAAACCCAGGACTCCCAAGATTACGCCGAAGCCCCCCACCGCGCCCTGCTCGACCCCACCAAGGACGGCCTCACCCTCAACCGCTACCTCAACGACGCCGACCGCACCCTCCGCCACGCCCTCCGCGACCTCAACCAACTCCGCCGCAACCCGCCCTCTCTCCCCCCGGGAGAAGGCCAGCGTGAGCATCTTCCCAATTCTCCCCAAAACCCATCATCCCAGGGCCAGCCCAGCCCTGCCGCCGAACCTCCAGCACCGGTTTCACAATCGAACCCAACGCCTTCCAACCCACAACCCCTCAACGACTTGCAACACAATCAGACTCCCCACTCAGATGCATCCCAGGAAACGATCGCGGGTCGCTCGCACGGTGCCCCCCGAACGAGTCATCCCCGCGCAGGCGGGGATCCAGAGTGTGCGGTTTCGTCCATCGGCGCTCCGATCGATCTCAAGACACCAATCCCAGCACCCGCTATGCTGCCTCAATAACCCGTTCCGTGCCCGCCGCCGCCTCGGTTCAGCCCTTTGCTTCCGCACCGCTGCGCGCCGCGAAAAATCCGATCTCGATTCCTATTTCCGCGGTCCCTTCCAGGGTGGCCTCCGGTAGCCCGAGCAACACGCCCGGATTGCGGGAATTCCGCATCGAAAATAGCGACTTTGACCGACCCCGTGCCTTGGGGAGCGGTTTCTGCGATAATGGGGACTCGCATATCCAGCATCCTCAGCTCCGAGGCTCATGCATCATGACCGCACCCGAACTGCTCGCCCGGCTGGAATCGCTAGGCTCTCCCTCAACTCGCAAAACTTATGCCCGTCATGGCGTGCGGAGCACGACGTTCGGCGTCAGTCAGGCCCATCTCGGAACGCTCAAAAAAGAAATCAAGACCGACCAGGCCCTGGCCGAAGCCCTCTGGGCCACGGAAAATCACGACGCTCGGATGCTGGCAACAATGATTGCCGACCCGCGCGTGGTGCCCGGCTCGATGCTGATGGCCTGGGCCCGCGAGTTGGATAATCTCGCCCTGACCGAGGCGGTGGCCAAGCTGGCCTCGCAAACGCCATACGCCCGTCGGCTGCTCGACGCGTGGCTAAAGTCGAAATCGGAATGGGTGGCCAGCGCGGGTTGGACGCTCGCGGCGGTGCTGGCGGGCGATTCCCGCGTGCCCCGTGGCGTCGATTTCGCCGATCTGCTCACACGCATCGAATCCGGGATTCGCACGGCCAAAAACCAGGTTCGCCACTGCATGAACAACGCCCTGATCGCCATCGGCCAGCATGACGATCGCCTGGGCGAGGC
>JBGSYY010000013.1:0-10418 GCA_041750675.1 Isosphaeraceae bacterium
CGCTGATCGTCACCGGCAGCGACTCACCCCTGCGTATCGCCGCCGAGTGATGGACGCCGATCCCTCGGTGAATCTGGTAATGCAGGCCGATTTCATGGTCCGGCTCATAAGCATTGCCGCCGAGCTGGACGCGATACATGCCCAGGTTGGATCGGGCCAGGCCGGGACGGTCGGGATCCTCGGTGTAGACCTGAGGCAAGGTGATGAACGGGCCTCCGTCGCGCGGCCAGCTCACAATCTGAGGAAGCTCGCTCAGACGGCACTGATGCTCCAGAATCGGCCCCTTGCGGACGGGGTTGGGAAGCAAGTTGTACGCCGTGCGGGGCAGCCCGAAGAACCGCCACGGGCGGCGCAGGGCGTCGGGAGGCCGCACTTTGACATCGACAAGCTGCCGCACGGCCGCCAGTCGGTCTCGAAACAGGAACCGCGTCCGTTCGACGGTGCCGAACAGGTTTGCGGCCACCGGAAACCGGCAGTCCTTCACCCGCCGAAACAGCAAGGCCGGCCCTTGGGCTTCGTATACACGCCGCTGGATGGCGGCGATCTCCAGGTGAGGGTCGACCTCGGCCTCAACGTCGATCAGCCGACCGGCGTGGCGGAGGTCGTCGACGCACTCTCGCAAATTGCGATAACCCATGAGCGACCGGCGGACCGTTTATTGAAACGTTTGAGGGCGGCAAAGAGACCGCGGACATCGTAGGCCGCGAGCGGCCGTGCGTCCAACCACTCCCGGGCAATGTCGTGGGCTTGGACATCGGCCGTTTGGCGCGTATACCATTTTGAAAGGAATTAAATCCGCTCCCTTTCCCTCGGCGACGAATACGTGGCGACGACCCAGACCGAAGAATCGAAGGCCGTCGACAAGTCCGGCACCCGCGTGCGGCGGATGTTCGGCTCGATCGCCCCTCGATACGACTTCCTCAATCACCTGCTCAGCCTGAACATCGATAAGACCTGGCGAGCGTTTACCGTGCGGACGGTTCCGCCCGTGCCGGGCCAGCCGGTCCTGGATTGCTGCACGGGTACGGCCGACCTGGCGCTGGCCTACGAACGCTCGGCACGAGGCCAATCAACGGTGGTCGGTAGTGATTTTTGCCGTCCGATGCTGGAAATCGGCTGGAAAAAAGTCTTAAAAGCCGGCGCGGAGAGTCGCCTGCGGCTGGTCGAGGCCGACACCCAGACGCTACCAATGGCCTCGGACACTTTCGGTGTGGTGACGGTCGCCTTCGGCTTGCGTAACGTGGCCGACACCCGTCGGGGGGTCGACGAAATGATCCGGGTCACCCAGCCGGGCGGGCGCGTGGCGATCCTGGAATTTTCCCGTCCCAGGGGTCCGGTGCTGGGGCGTGCCTATCTGGCGTTTTTCCGTCACGTACTGCCAAGAGTCGGTCAGGCGATCGCCCCCAACGCCGATTCGGCGTATTCCTACTTGCCCGAGAGTGTGCTCCAGTTCCCCGACGGCGCGGCGATGGTAAGCTTGCTTCAGGAGCGGGGCTTGGTGGATGTTCGCGAGCATCGCCTGACACTTGGGATCGCCTCGCTCTATGTCGGCACCAAGCCGGGGCGGGACGGCGGCGATGGCTGACGAGCCGCGGCCCATCGTGCTGGCGATGACCGGGGCGAGCGGAGCGCCGTACGGACTTCGCCTGCTTCAGGTGCTCTGCCAGGCGGGCCGCACCGTCCACCTGACGATCAGCGACAGTGGCGCCTGGGTGTTGCGAGAGGAGACCGGGATCCAGGTTTCCCTGAAGCGGCCGGAACTGGCGTCGCTGGGTGAGTTCGACACGTCCCGGGTGACCTATCACCATTTCGCCGATTTCGGCGCGGGGATCGCCAGCGGGTCGTTCCGAACCGGGGGGATGGTCGTCTGCCCGTGCAGCATGAGCACTCTGTCGGGGATCGCCCACGGGTTGACGACAAACCTGATCACTCGTGCCGCGGACGTTCATCTCAAGGAGCGGCGGAAGCTGATCCTGGTGCCGAGGGAGACGCCACTCAGCCTCGTCCACCTGGAGGCGATGACGGCCGTGACGCGGGCTGGCGCGATTGTGATGCCGGCAATGCCGGGGTGGTATCATCAACCGCGCAAGCTTTCGGACATCGTCGATTTCATGGTCGCCCGGATTTGCGACCAACTCGACGTGCCCAACGATTTGATCCGCCGCTGGGGCGGGGAGCCGGCATCCGGGTGAGGCCACGATGACAACGACTGGCGTCGCAAACCGACCGAGACCGCTAGGGCGGCTGGTCGATATTCTGGAGATGATCAAGTTCAGCCACACGCTGTTCGCTCTGCCATTCGCGCTGCTGGGCGCGGCCCTGGCATCGCGGAGCACGGACGGATGGACGTTCCGGCCGATGGACTGGTTGGGGATCGTGCTGGGCATGGTGACGGCGCGGTCGGCAGCGATGGCCTTCAATCGCGTGGCGGATCGTCGGATCGATGCGGCGAACCCCAGGACCGCGGAACGGCATCTGCCGGCGGGGAGGCTCTCGGTAGGCGTGGTTGTGGCCTTCACGGTCGCCAGCGCAGGGCTGTTCGTGGCGTCCACGTTGTTCTTCCTGCCTCGAAACCCGTGGCCCTTGATATTGTCGGTGCCGGTGTTGGCGTGGCTGCTGGGGTATTCGTACGCCAAGCGGTTCACCTCGGGTGCGCATTTCTGGCTGGGCGGGGCACTCGGATTCGCGCCTGTCGCGGCCTGGATCGCGATCCGGGGAAGCCTCGATTGGCCGCCGGTCTGGCTCGGGCTTGCGGTGCTGTTCTGGGTGGCGGGGTTCGACATCCTGTACGCCTGCCAGGACGCCGACTTCGATAGGATGGTCGGCCTGCGCAGCGTACCCGCGCGGCTGGGAGTTCGCGGGGCCTTGAGGCTGGCGGCGGGTTGCCATGCGGTCATGTTGGCGATGCTCGCGGGGCTGGGGGTCAGTTATCCTATGGGTGTGATTTACTGGACGGCGCTAGCGGTGGTCGCGACCTTGCTGGTTTACGAGCACCGACTGGTACGGCCGGATGACCTGAGGCGAGTGAACGTCTCATTCTTCAACATAAATATCATCATTAGTCTGGGTTTGCTGGTGGCGGGTGTCTTGGATCTGGTGGCTTGACGTCGCGTGGGGAGCGGGAGCCTTTCGGTGCTCCTTCAATCTCAATAGCACATATGGCCTATCGTACACGCCCTACCGTTGGGCGAGGAGAGATGACGGTGCTGAAAGGCTTAGGTGGGCTGTGGGTGGTCGCGCTTGGCTTGTTGTTGGGCTGCCGCCCGGCGTCGGCTCAGGGGACGGCGGCCGATTACGAGCGGGCGGCGACGATCGGCGCACGGCTCAAGGAGACGGTTTTCCGTGATCGGATCACACCACGCTGGGATGAAACGGGGTCACGGTTGTGGTATCGGGTGCGCACGGGGCCGTCGGCGTCTGAGTTTGTTCGGGTCGACGCTGAGTCGGGTACGAAGTCGGCCGCGTTCGACGCGGTGCGGCTGGCGGCCGCGCTCGCCAAGGCGACCGGAGAGTCGGTTGCAAGCGGGGATTTGCCGGTCTCGGCGCTTCGGTATGAAGATGCGGAGTGCCAGCTCGAGTTCCGCTTCGAGGGTCGCCGATGGAAGTGCGACCTTTCCACATATAAATTGACGGAGATTGCTCACGACGGCGACGGTGCCGCTGAGGAGCCGGCTTCCGATCGAAGCCGAAGGACGGGGCCGGAGACGGAACTCGTTGTAGTGAACCGAACGGCGGGGCCGTTGCGGTTGGTCTGGGTCGATCTGGAGGGCGGACGGCGACCCTATGGGATGATCGAACCAGATGCGACGGCGCGACAGCATACCTTCGGCGGTCATGTTTGGGAGCTGGTAAACGCCGAGGGCGAGACGGTTCGTCGATGCGAGGCACGCGATGAGACGACGCGGATAGTGATCGGTTCCAACGATCCGAAGCCGGTCGAGCGGCCAAGCATGCGTCGGAGTGGTCGGAGTCGGAATCGTGACGGTGGGTCGTCGGTTTCACCGGGAGGTGTCTGGTCGGCGCGGCTGGTCGACCACAATCTAATTGTTCGCGAGGAGTCGAGCGGCGAGGAGTTTCCCTTGACGGAGGACGGGACGGCCGAGGATGGGTATGGCGCGGACCTGCACTGGTCGCCCGACGGTCGTCGGTTGGTGGCGATGCGCGAGGTGAAGGCGAAAGAGCATCTCGTTCACTTGGTCGAGTCGAGCCCCAAGGATCAGGTCGAGCCGCGGCTGATCTCGGTGCCGTATTTGAAGCCGGGCGACACGATTGCGAGACGCAGGCCGAGGCTCTTTGATATTGAGGCGAAGCGAGAGGTTCCGCTCGAATCGGAGGCGCTGTTCGACAATCCCTGGAGCATTGATGAGGTGCGTTGGGCGGCGGATTCGTCGAGGTTCACGTTTTTGTACAACCAGCGCGGGCATCAGGTGCTGCGGGTCCTGGACGTGGATGCCGGGACCGGGGCGGTCCGCCAAGTGGTGGACGAGAGAAGCGCGACGTTCATCGACTATGCGGGCAAGACCTATGCTCATTGGTTGAACGATGGGGAATTGCTGTGGATGTCGGAGCGCGATGGATGGAATCACCTCTGGCTGATCGACGCTGAGTCGTCGAATGTGAAGAACCAGGTGACGCGCGGGGATTGGGCGGTGCGACGTGTGCTGCATGTGGACGACGCAGAGCGACAGGTTTGGTTCTTGGCGGGAGGAGTCGTCGCCGGGCAAGACCCGTACTATCTTCATCTGTGCCGAGCGAATCTGGACGGAACGGGGTTCGTCGTGCTGACGGAAGGCGACGGTACGCACGAGGTCGAGTTCTCGCCGGATCGCCGGTTTTTCGTGGATCGATGGTCGCGCGTGGATAAGCCGCCGGTTACGGAGCTGCGGGCGAGTGAGAATGGACGGCTGATTGTGACCCTGGAGGAGGCGGACAGCTCCCTCATGGAGGCGGCGGGGATTCCAAGGATCGAGCGGTTTACCGCGCCGGGGCGGGATGGAACGACGGAGATTCATGGCATCCTGGTCAAGCCGTCGACGTTTGATCCGTTGAAGCGATATCCGGTTTTGGAGAATGTCTACGCCGGGCCCCACGACCAGCATGTGCCCAAGGCCTGGGGCGGGCTGGAGGGGATGCGGGCGATGGCGGAGCTAGGTTTCGTGGTGGTGATGGCGGACGGGATGGGAACGAACTGGCGGTCGAAGGCGTTTCATGATGTGTGCTGGAAGAATCTGAAGGACGCAGGGTTTGCGGATCGGCTGGCGTGGCTGAAGGCGGCAGGGGCGAGCCGGCCGTGGCTGGATCTGGACCGGGTGGGGCTTTATGGCGGGAGCGCGGGGGGTCAGAATGCGCTTAGGGGTTTGCTGGACCACGGCGACTTCTACAAGGCGGCGGTGGCCGACTGCGGCTGTCACGACAACCGGATGGACAAGATCTGGTGGAACGAGCTGTGGATGGGCTGGCCGGTTGGGCCGGAATACGCGGCAAATTCCAACGTCATGGACGCGGGGCGGCTGCAAGGCAAGTTGCTTTTGGTTGTGGGTGAGTTGGATCGCAACGTTGATCCGGCATCGACGATGCAGGTGGTGGACGCCCTGATTCGTGCAGACAAGGATTTTGAATTGTTGGTGATACCGGGGGCGGGTCACGGGGCGGCGGAGTCGGCGTATGGCCGGCGTCGGCGTGCGGATTTTCTGGTTCGGCATGTGATGGGTGTCGAACCGAGACGAACCGAGACGAACTGAGGCCGGCCCAGCGCACTGAGTTAATCAAGCTGGGCTGAACGACGGGCGTGAGGTTTGATGTAATGAAAAGACCGGAGGTCAGCACGATCCGCGTTATCGACTCGCATACCGGCGGCGAGCCGACGCGCGTCATCGTGGAGGGGGGGCCCGATCTGGGAGAAGGGTCGCTTGAGGAGCGGATGCGCGTTTTCCGTGAGCGGTTTGACGGAATTCGATCGGCCGTGGTGAATGAGCCGCGCGGATCAGACGTCATGGTGGGCGCCCTGCTCTGCAGGCCGTCGGACCCGAGCTGCGCGGCGGGAGTCATCTATTTCAATAATGTTGGTTATTTGAACATGTGCGGGCATGGGACGATCGGCCTGGTGGTGACCCTAGCTCATCTGGGCCGGATCACTCCGGGTCGGCATCGGATCGAGACGCCGGTGGGTGTGGTCGAGGCGGTGTTGGGGACGGACGGTGCGGTGGCGGTGACGAATGTGCCGAGCTATCGGAAGGCGAAAGGCGTAACCGTGGAAGTACCGGGGCATGGGCCGGTGACGGGCGATGTGGCGTGGGGTGGGAACTGGTTCTATCTTGTGGAAGACCACGGGCAGGAGATCGGGCTGGAGCGGGTGGAGGCGTTGACGGCGTTCGCCTGGGAAGCGCGGCAGGCGGTGAATGCGGCGGGGTATCCCGAGGTCGATCATGTCGAGCTATTCGGTCCGCCCACGAGTCCTGAGGCGAATAGTCGGAACTTCGTGTTGTGTCCAGGTAAGGCGTATGACCGCTCGCCCTGCGGAACCGGGACGAGCGCCAAGCTGGCGTGCCTCGCGGCTAGCGGGAAGCTGGCGGAGGGCGAAATCTGGGTGCAGGAGAGCGTGATCGGCAGCCGGTTTCGCGGGTGGTATCGTTGGGAGGGCGAGCTGCTGAGGCCGACGATTGAAGGGACTGCGCACGTGAATGCGGAGGCGACGTTGATCCTGGATCAGAATGACCCGTTCTGTTTGGGGATCGGGGCGTGAGCGAAGCACGCGACACAATCATCGTTGGTGCGGGAATCGTGGGATCGGCGTGCGCGTGGGAATGCGCGAAGCGAGGATTGCGGGTGCTTTTGCTCGACGCAGGGCCCATCGGCGGGGGAACGACGGCGGCGGGAATGGGTCACATTGTGGTGATGGACGACTCGGAAGCTCAGTTCGCGTTGACGGCGTATTCGCGTCGGCTGTGGGACGAACTGGCGGCGGAGTTGCCGCGCGAGGTGGAGCATGACCCTTGCGGGACGCTGTGGGCGGCGGCCGATGAGGAAGAGATGGCGGAGGTACATCGGAAAGCCCACTACTACCGGGAGCGGGGGATTGAGGTTGAGGTGATCGAGGGGTCGAATCTCCGTGAGATGGAGCCGCGGCTGCGCGCGGGGCTGGCGGGTGGATTGCGAGTGCCGGGGGATTCGGTGGTCTATCCACCGTGCGCGGCACGTTGGATGACGGAGCGGGCGCGTGAGGCTGGGGCCGAGGTTCGCACGGGGGCACGAGTGCGGCGATTGGTGGAAGAAGGCGGAGTGGAGCTGGATACGGGTGAGGTGATTGAGGCGGTGGTGTCAGTGAATGCAGCGGGGATAGGCGCGGGCGGGTTGATGATGCCGGAGGGATTGCCGGTGCGGGGACGTAAGGGTCATCTGGCGATCACGGATCGGTATCCGGGGTTTGTTCGGCATCAGATCATCGAGTTGGGCTATCTCAAGAGTGCGCACGGAGGGGGCGGCGATTCGGTAGCGTTCAACATTCAGCCCAGGAAGACAGGGCAGATGTTGATTGGGTCGTCGCGGCAGTATGACGCGGTGGATACGCAGGTTGAGCCGCCGATCCTGGATCGGATGTTGAGGCGGGCGATTGAGTACATTCCGACCCTGGGTGAGTTGTCGGTTGTGCGGGTGTGGACAGGGCAACGGGCGGCGACACCGGACAAGCTGCCGTTGATCGGGCCGATGCCGTCGAATTCGGCGATCTGGCTGGCGACGGGGCATGAAGGGTTGGGAATCACGACCTCGCTGGGCACGGCGCGGTTGTTGGCGGATCGATTGGTGGGCGGCGAGCCGGAGATCCCAAGCAAGGCCTATGATCCGGGACGGTTCGCGGTTGAGGCGCTGGCGCATGTCTGAGTCGATACGCGTCCGGGTGAATGGCGAGGATGTGGTGGTACCTCCGGGAACGGTGGCCGCGGCGGCGGCGGCGCGGGCGGGTGTGACGTTTTTCCGGTTGTCGGTGGGTGGTGATCGTCGGGGACCATTGTGCGGCATGGGGATATGCTTTGAGTGCCGGATGACGATTGATGGTCGTCCGCATCAGCGCGGGTGCATGGTGGTCTGCGAAAACGGAATGGAGTTGCAAACCGATGAGTCGGCCTGAAGCTCGTTCCGAGTTTGATGTGCTGGTGGTGGGCGGCGGGCCGGCGGGGATCGGAGCGGCGTGCGCCGCGGTGGAGTCGTCGGGAAGCGTGAGAGTGGGCCTGATCGATGAAAGCCCGTGGCCGGGGGGACAGATTTGGCGTGGGGAGGGATTGGCGCATGGCCACTCGGCGAAGGCGGGTCTGTGGCTGAAGCGATTGGCGGCCTCGGGTGTCGAAGTGCGGAGTGGTAGCACGGTGATTGGCACGGGCGGAGCGGGCGTTCTGGTGGTGGAAGATCGCTCGGGCGCGGGTCGGATTTCGTACAACCGATTGATCCTATGTTCGGGTTCGCGAGAGCGGTTTCTCCCTTTCCCGGGGTGGACGTCGCCAAGGGTCGTGGGCGCGGGGGGATTGCAGACGTTGGTGAAGTCGGGCTGGCCGGTCGAGGGGAAGCGCGTGGTGGTGGCGGGGAGTGGGCCGCTGTTGCTGGCGGTGGCCGATGGTGTGAATGCGGCGGGGGGACGAGTCGCGGCGATCGTTGAGCAAGCATCGTGGAAGCGAGTGATGGGTTTCGGGATGGAGTTGAGCCGGTTTCCGGCCAAGCTGGGTCAGGCGGTGGCGCTGCGGTCGCGATTGGCGACGGTGCCGTACTTGTGCGGCTGGTGGCCGACGCGGGTTGAGGATTCCACGGACGGGCTGTTGCGCGTCGAGCTGACGGACGGACGGCGGACGCGTGAGGAGCGAGTGGACTTGTTGGCGTGCGGATTTGGCTTGATTCCGAGTATCGAGCTGGCGGGGATGCTGGGGTGCGGAGTCAAAGGCGGACGGATCGGCGTCGATGATTGTCAGCAAACCGACGTGGCGGGGATTTATGCGGCGGGCGAGGCGACCGGGATCAAGGGAGGGGACTCGGCACTTGTGGAAGGGCGGCTTGCCGGATATTCGTCGGTGGGTGAGGAGGTGAGGGCCGATTCTCTCAAGGGAGAGCGGGACCGCTGGCGGAGATTTGGAAGGGCAATGGAGGAGGCCTTTGTGCTGAGGGACGAGTTAAAGTGTCTGGCCGATGATTCGACCATCGTTTGCCGATGTGAAGATGTGACTTATGGGAAGTTGAAGGCGCGGGGATCGGCGCGCGAGGCGAAGTTACAGACGCGGTGTGGGATGGGGCCGTGTCAGGGGCGGGTGTGCGGGGGCGCGACCTCGTTCCTGTTTGGCTGGGAGGCGGATACAGTGCGTCCACCATTGATGGCGTCGAGATTGTCGAGTCTGTTGCACCTGAAAGGTCAAGGAGAGTCTGAGCGATGAAATGGGAAGGCGTATTTCCGGCGATGACGACGGCGTTTCAGGGGTCGGATCTGGCCGTCGATCATGGATTTGTAGCGGAGCATGCGCGTTGGTTGGTGGATGCCGGGAGCCGGGGATTGGTGGTGCTGGGGTCGCTGGGTGAGGGGGCGACGTTGAGTATCGAGGAGAAGCGGGCGGTCGCGGCGACGGTGGTGAAGGCGGTGGCGGGTCGAGTGCCGGTGGTGGCGGGGATCTCGTCGCTGGCGACGGCTGAGTCGGTCGAACTGGCGAAGATGGCGGCCGGTGTGGGATGTGAGGGGCTGATGGTCCTGCCGCCTTATGTGTATGTGGGCGATTGGCGGGAGATGAAGGCGCATGTGGGAGCGGTGCTGAAGGCGACGCCGCTGTCCTGCATGCTTTACAACAATCCGATCGCTTACAAGACGGACTTCGTGCCAGTGCAGATTGCGGAACTGGCCGAGGAGTTCGCGAATCTGGCGGCGGTGAAGGAGTCGAGCGCAGATGTGCGGCGGATCGCGGCGATCCGGGAACTGGTGGGAGAGAGGCTGGCGTTGTTTGTGGGTGTCGATGATTTGATCGTCGAAGGGATCGACGCGGGAGCGGTGGGCTGGATTGCGGGGCTGGTGAACGCGCTGCCGAAGGAGTCGGTGGTGTTGTTCGACCTGGCGCGGGCGGGTCGGCGTGACGAGGCGTGGGCGTTGTATCGCTGGTTCCTACCCTTGTTGCGGCTTGACGTTGTGCCGAAGTTTGTGCAGTTGATCAAGCTGGTGCAGCAGGAAGTCGGCATGGGCAGCGAGCGGGTGCGACCGCCTCGGCTTGAACTGGTGGGCGGGGAACGTGAGGATTGTTTGGCGGTGGTACGAGCCGCGATGGCGTCTCGGCCGCGTGCTTGATCGAATGCAAGTGGGTCGTGAACTTTAAGAGTTCGGATTATGAACATGAACTTGCACGGTTTGTCGATCATTGGATATGAAGAGGGAACGGCGGGCGCGGGGCCGGGAGCGGCGG
>JBGSYY010000014.1:0-8554 GCA_041750675.1 Isosphaeraceae bacterium
TCCTCGCCCCGGTGGGCGGGAAGGCAGTGCAGGAAGATCGCGTCGGGGCGGGCCTTGGCCAGGAGCGCCTCGTTGACCTGGTAGGGGCGGAACACCTCGCGGCGGGCGTCGGCCTCGTTCTCCTGGCCCATGCTGGCCCAGACGTCCGTGTAGACGACGTCGGCCCCCTTGACCGCCTTGCGCGGGTCACGCTCGTACAGGAGCGGCCGGCCGGGGAACTTCGCGTCGAATTGCGTCCGGAACTCGTCCGGGAATTCATAGCCCGCCGGCGAGGTCAGGACGAACTCGACGTCGAGCAGGGCCGCCGCCGCCGCCAACGACCGCGCCACGTTGTTCCCGTCGCCCACGAAGACGAGCTTCTGCTTCGCCAGCGTCCCCCGATGTTCCAGGATGGTCACCAGGTCGGCCATCGCCTGACAGGGATGCGACGAGTCGGACAGCGCGTTGATCACGGGGACCGTGGCGTACCGGCCGAGCTCCTCCACGATCGAGTGCGAGAAGGTCCGCACGGCGAGGACGTCCACATATTGGCTGATCACCCTGGCGAAATCCGCGACGCTCTCGCGGACCCCCAGGCCGACATCCTTGCCCCGCAGGAAGATGGAGTTCCCTCCCAGCCGGGCCATCGCCGCCTCGAAGCTGACGCGCGTCCGGAGCGACGGCTTCTCGAAAAGGAGGCCCAGCGTCCTCCCCAGCAAGAGCGACGTCCGATGGTGATTCAGCTCCCCCGCCTTGAGCCGGAGAGTCCGGTCGAGCAGCTCGTGAGCCTCGTCCGCCGAGACGTCGAAGAGCGAGAGGAAGTGCCTCGCCGTGCGCGTCTCCGCGCCGGCCCCGGGCGCTCCATTGGGCTTGTTCAGGGCACCGCCCCTGGCAGATTTCCCGCGAGTTCCCGCCATCGGCTCGTCCTCGAGTCGTGCACCAGCCCGTCGAATCCCGGGTTTCAAGCGACCGTCTCCCGCAGCACGGAGGCCAGGATGGCGCACCCCTCGTCGATCTGGTCGTCGTCGATCGTGAGGGCCGGCAACAGGCGGACGACATGTCCGTGGGTCGCGTTGATCAGCAGCCGCCGTTTCATGCACTCGGAGACGACCTCCGTGGCGTCGAATGTCAGGTCCAGGCCGATCATCACGCCCTTGACGCGGATGCCCCGGATATGCCGGGGAAGCTCCTCGGCGAGCGCCTCGAACTGGTTGCGGAACCGCTCGCCGATCTCGAGCCCCCGCTCGAGAAGGCCCTCCTTCTCGATCGTCTCGATGGTCGCGACACCGGCCCGGCAGGCGATCGGATTGCCCCCGAACGTCGAGGCGTGCATCCCGGGCTTCAATGCCGCCGCCACCTGCGGCCGGGCGATCATCACTCCGGCGGCGACCCCACCGGCAAGGGCCTTCGCGCAGGTGAGGACGTCGGGCTCGGCCGCTCCCCCGTATTGCTGGTAGGCGAACCAGCGGCCAGTGCGGCCCATGCCCGTCTGGACCTCGTCCAGGATCAGCAGCACGCCTCGCTCGTCGCAGAGCTTTCGAAGTCCCGGCAAGTAATCCGGGTCCGGGATGTTGACGCCCCCCTCTCCCTGGATCGGTTCCACCAGGATCGCGGCGGTCTCGTCATCCAGCGCGGCGGCCATGGCATCGAGGTCGTTGTAGGGGACGTAGACGAACCCGGGCACCATGGGCTCGAATCCGACGTGGTACTTCGGCTGCGCGGTGGCCGTGAGGGCGGCGAACGTACGGCCGTGGAAGCCGCCTTCGGTGGTCAAGATCTTGTATCGCCCTTGGGCATGGCCATGGGCGCGGGCCAGCTTGATCGCCGCCTCGTTGGCCTCGGCCCCGCTGTTGCAGAAGAAGCACTGGCCCGGTTGCTCTTCGGTGCCGATCGATCGCTCCGAGAGCGCCTGGGCGAACGACCCTTGCGGCTCCATGTACCAGGTGTTCGGCACGTGGATGAGCTGGCCGACCTGCTCGCGGACCGCCTCGACGACCCTCGGCGGGCAGTGGCCGAGGAGGTTGCAGCCCCAGCCGGGGAAGAAGTCGAGATACCGGTGGCCTTCCGCGTCCCAGATCCAGGAACCCTCGCCCCTGACCAGGCTCACCGGATAACGCCGGTAGTTCGGGATGACGTACCGGGAGAACTGATCGATGGTTTCCTGGGAACTCTGGTGGGCCAGGTGAGCGTGAGCCAATGCAATGAGCTCCGTGGCAAGGGATTGAGGGATGGCGGACGCGGCACGCGGTGTGTGGCGTGCGCCCCGAGTTAGCGGACCATGACCGGACGCCGGCCGAGCGGGGAGGCCGGTTCGGGGTTCTCGTCGACGACGATCTCGGTCCCCACCCCGCTGACCGTGAAGATCTCGAGGAGCAGCGAGTGGCGGAGCCGGCCGTCGATGATGTGGGCCTTGCGGACCCCGCCGTCGAGGCAACTCAGGCAGGCCTCGACCTTGGGGATCATCCCCTTGTCGATCACGCCTCGGGCGATCAGTTCGTGGCAATCCTCGGGGGTCAGACCCGAGATCAGGCTGGAGGGTTCGTTCCGGTTCATCAGGATCCCCGGCGTGTCGGTCAGGAAGACGAGCTTCTCGGCGTGGAGTGCCTGCGCGACGGCGGCGGCGGCGGTGTCGGCGTTGACGTTGAGCAGCTTCCCTTCCTCGTCCTCGTCCTCGGCTAGGGAGGGGAGTACGGGGACCACGCCCGCTAGGCAGAGGTTCTCGATCGGCGTGATGTCGACCTCGGTGACCTCGCCGACGCGTCCCAGGTCGACCGGCGTGCCGTCCTCGTCGGGGAGCATCAGCCGGCGGCCGTAGAGGCACTGGTGGGTCTTGTGATGCAAGCCGGACGCACGGCCGCCGAACTTGTTGATGTGCCGCTCGATGTCGCCGTTGATCTCCTCGGCGAGCACCCGGGCGACGATATCGAGCGTGGCGTCATCGGTGTAGCGGCGGCCCTTCACCCAGTGCGGGGTCAGGCCGGCCTTCTCCATGGCGACCGTGATCGCCTTGCCGCCGCCGTGGACGATTACCGGGCGCAGGCCGACGGTCTGCATGAAGACGACGTCGAGGAGGAGGGCGCGCAGCGCCTCGTCGTCCTCCATGACCGACCCGCCCAGCTTGATGACGGTGAACCGGCCCTGGAATTTGCGGATGTAGCCAAGCGCTTCGATCAGGACGTCCGCCTTGCGGATCGCTTCGTCATGCACGTTTGTCGCCTGGGCGGCCAAGAACCTCAATCTGCGGATATGATTAGTCTTCTCAATTCCGTGCGGGATGTAAAGCGACGTGGGGTCCTGCGTTGAGATCGTCCCGAAACACACGGGCGATAGGCAAGAAAAAGCGTCCGGGAAGTTGGCACCCCTCAGGCCCCCGAACGATTTCGAGCAACGCTACTCGCGCCGTGAAGACGACGGAAGTAGAACCTCCTCCCCGCTCCCTCATAGCAGCCCGTCAAGCGGTGAGCAAGGAGCGTTAATGGTCATTTGACTACGAAGGTTCGGCGAGACAAGGCCAGGCAAGGCGACCTCGGATCCGCGAGCAGGTCGGTAAGACTCAACTCGAGGCAGTAGGCTCCCGGCGGCAACCGGATGGGAAGCGTATCAACCACGTCCACGAGATGTTCAGTCCGCGGCGTGATCCAGAAAGGCTCCCCTGGAAAGGGCGGGTCGAAGTAGACCATCTCCGCAGACTCGTCGAGGAGCCTCACGCGCCAGGCGAAAGCCCCTGCGGCATCACGCTCATAGACCCGGGCGCGACCGGCGAAAAGCACCGTACCGTCGTCGAGCGACATGACGTGATTCAAAGCGACCCCCCTCGATCCCCGCACCGAGGGCGTATCGGCCATGGACCGGATTGGGACGGGGCCGAGCACTTGTCGTCCTGGTGTAAGTGACTCCCGATCTGAGACAGGTTCCACCAACTCCGCGGAAAAAGGTCCATTCGCGGCGAGTGCGATGAGGCCACGAACCGCGAGGTGCGTAACCAGGACGAGGGTTACCAGGACCAGCCACTTCTGATGTCTTCTCATTCCGTCCCTCCGTTTGCCGATGACGCGATCCGCGTGGGGCGGTTCCAAAGTGGATCTCGGATTCACGGTGAACCAGGAGTATCGATGAAAACATATTGCAGTGAGAGATTGCTAGCATTAACGCACGCGGAACCGCAACTAGAGACCATTGAGACCACAGTGTATGTGGTAGATGGAGAAAGATTTACCACATTCACTTCCTGCGAAACAACATTGTAAATGGATCCGCATTCGAAGTACGGAGTGGTGAAACATTCCTCATCGAGAATGGTTTGAGGCACGTCGAACGCCCTGAGTTCGATCAGGAGGCACGTTCGACATATCGTAGCAGCATTATCGACATCATTACAAGTTGTAAACCAACTGGTATCAACAACGTAATTCCATTTCATAGTAGTGACATCCCAAGTTGGTGGAGTCCTGGGAGTCGGACCGGCCGTGATTCCCCAGCTTGCGGGTGGGCAGACAGCCGGGGGGCTCGCGGCAAGTGCCGGTGCCACGAAAGGTAGTGATGAGATCAGCCCAATCGCTATGCCGGTGATCATAGTTGAGGCGTATAGTCGGGTTACGGTCATGTGGGGCGATTCCTACGAAAAGCATGGGAAAGCGGTGAGACTGCAACCATCTGTCTTCTGAAAAACAATCATTATAATAAATTGACTTGCTTCCTATTTCAATCTGTACGCATGTATCCTACGAAGCGTGTCCTGAAAGCCTGTTGACGACAAGCGTCGACCTTGTAACTGCGCAATCCAGGTAAACGTTCGTAGAATGAGATTGGTTGGATGCGCCTCACGCCTTGGGCCCGAATGTGACTGGAACTCCGCCCCCCGTCCACCTCGACCCCGATTTCCGCCCGAACGTCCGAGCTGACGCCTTCCGCCCCTCTCCAGTGGGCCACCGCTACCGCCGGCTAATCTTCAACGCTTACCCCGCGATCCTGGCGATCGGCCTGGGCTTCGCCGGCATCCTCCGCGGGCAGCGCGATCCTCCCGATTTGGGAACCTTGATCATCGTGCCGCTGAATTTCCTCGCGGCCGGGGTGGCCTATTGGATCTATCCGCGTCTCGTCCCGTTCCAATGTCTCGATTGCGGCACGAGGGGGCCGTTCACCGAACGCGGCCGACACGTCTGCCCCGACGTCGCCCGCCGGATCGTCAACGCCTCACCCGCGCGTGGGCGTACGCCGGGCCCGCTCGTGCAGGGCCTGATCCAGCTCTTCCTCCTGGCGGGGCTGCTGATCGTGGTCGCTGCCTTGTAGGCTGCTCCCGCGCCGCGAAAGCCCTTCACCGCGTCCCCTGGCCCTTTACGACCTTCGACTTCAGACCGACCAGCTCCGGCTGCTCCTCATAGGCGCGAACGACGCGGAAGCCGACGAAGGTCGCGTCGGTGTGCCACCAGATGCTCTGGGGCCGCTGGGGGTCCTGGACGCTCCACTCGGGGTCCGAGGCGTGTCGCGTGGCGCTACGGCAATCGAAGGCGTCGAAGTCCCAGGAGCCGCCCCGGGCCACGTAGGAGTATTCCTTCTCGTCGGGGACGATGACCGGCCGGATGGTCGGCTGGTCGGTCGGGCGGCTAGCGTAAACGTCCTCGATGTAATGGTCGAGCGTCCACTCGGCCACATTCCCGTGGATGTCGTAAAGGCCCCAGGGGTTCGGCTTCTTCTTGCCGACCTTCTGGGGGCCCTCGCTGTTCTCGAAGTACCAGTCGTATTCACCCAGATCAGCGGGGTCGTCGCCGAACCAGTAGACGGTGGTCGTGCCGGCGCGGGCAGCGTATTCCCACTCGGCCTCGGTCGGCAGGCGATAGGTCTTGCCGGTCTTCTCGGATAGCCAGCGGCAGTACTCCATTGCCGAGTGGTGGGTGATGCAGATGGCCGGCTTCCCGCTGCGGCCGAAGCCGAAGGTCTCGTCGGCGTAGGGGGGCGTCGGGCGACTGACGGCGTCAGCCTGCTTCTCCGAATCAGGCTGGGCGTCGGTGTCGACCTTCTCGCGCGCCTTCCGTTTGATGTCGTTCGAGAAGGCGAACTCGTCGTATTCCTCCCAGGTGACCTCGCGCGCGCCCATCCAGAACGGAGCGACCAAGACAGGGTGTTGGGGGCCTTCGTGTTCCGAGCGGTCGGCTTCGTCGTCGGGGCTGCCCATCGTGAAGGTGCCGCCGGGGATCGGCACGAGCTCGAAGGTGAGAGCGGTGCCGGGGATCGCCTCGGTGTACGCCTTCATGTCGGGCGGGAGGGTCGGCTCTTGCGCATCGGCCGTCGCCGACGAAAGCAGGCCGAGACCGGCCATGAGCACCCTGTACGCGGCTCGCGGACTCATCGTAGGATCGACTCCCGATGGGTGGGTTGCTGGGGCCGAAAGGGCGGGCGATCACCGGGGGTACCGATGACGAGCGTGGCGCTGCGGGCCCTGTGCGCGGCCTGGTGGGTGGCGGGTACCGCGGGCTTCGACGACGCCCCGGATGTGCGTCGATTTGAGTTCCGCGAGACCCACATGGGAAGCGAGTTCAAGATCCTTTTATACTGCGCGGACGATCGCGCCGCCAAGGAGGCTTCGCGTGCGGCCTTCGACCGGATCGCCGCTCTGGACAAGTGCTACAGCGATTATGATCCCGAGAGCGAGTTGATGCGGCTCTGCGATCGGGCAGGCGGGCCTCCGGTGGAAGTGAGCGAGGACCTGTTCCGAATTCTGGAACGGGCCCAGTCCTTGGCGGTGCGGACCGATGGGGCGTTCGACGCCACGATCCAGCCGGTGGTGAAGCTCTGGCGCCGAGCCCGGCGCAATGGCGAGCTTCCCACGGCCGAGCAGCGGCGCGAGGCTCTGGCCTTGGTCGGGTTCGACAAGATGGAGCTTGACCCCGAGGCCCGGACCGTCCGGTTGAGCGTGACGGGGATGCGGCTTGACCTGGGAGGCATCGCCAAAGGGGCCGCTGGGGATGCGGCCTTAAGCGTGTTGCGTGAGCGGGGGATCACTCGCGCCCTGGTCGCCGGTGCCGGCGACATCGTGATGGGCGACCCACCCCCGGGCGAATCGGGCTGGACCATCGGAATCGCCCCGCTCGAGAAGCCCAACGCCACCCCCGAACAATTCTTGAGCCTGTCCAACGCCGCAGTCAGCACGTCGGGCGACGCCGAGCGGTTCGTCGAGATCGATGGAGTGCGTTACTCCCACATCGTCAACCCGCGTACGGGTCTCGGGCTGACGGGGCGGAGCAGCGTGACGGTTGTGGCGCCAGATGGGACGACCGCCGATAGCCTGGCGACGGCGCTCAGCGTCCTGGGGCCGGAGAAGGGATTGGAACTGATCGAATCGACCGAGGGCGCGGCCTCATTCCTGGTATGGTCCGACGACGGCCCAAGACGGACTCTCAAATCGACGGTCTGGTCGGATCTACCCCAGGTCCAACCCGGGGGCGAAGTGATCAGACCGTAATCCCGCGAGCCGCCTCGCTTGCAACCCACGGCGATTTCACTAACATAACTCGGTATCGACGGATAAATGCGGCCGAGGCCGCTAGCAATCACCTGGAAGGATCGACCCCATGCTGTGTCGGCCGATCGCCCGATCTCCCTTCGTACTTTTGGCCACCCTCGCGGTCGCGCCGCTGATTGCCCTTTCGGCCGCGGCCGATCAGGAGCTGATCGAGCTGAAAGATGGGCACCGGATGATCGGCGAGGTGGTCAGCGAGAAGCCGACGGCTCTATACGTCGATCTGGGTTTCGACGTGATCCGCGTGCCCAAGGACCAGGTAGCGCGTCGGGGTAAGCCCGAGGAGCTGGCCGCGGTCGGCGGGGGAGGAGTGGCCCCGGCCGCGGAACTGGGCGACCCGAGCGGCTTCTTCCAGGTGAGGCCCCTTCGCGGCAAGCCGGTCAACGAACTGGTCGAGGAATTCGGCGAGGCGGTGATCTCGATCGAGACGCCTTCCGGGCTCGGATCGGGATTCATCATCAACTCGGATGGCTACGCGGTCACGAACAACCATGTGATCGAGGGAGAGACGCGAATCGCGGTGATCGTTTACGAGCGAACCGCCAGCGGGTGGGCCCGGCGTCGGATCGAGGACGTTGAGATCGTCAGCCTCAACCCGTTCGTCGATCTAGCACTTCTGAAAATCCCCCCGCAGCCCAACCTGAAACTGCGGAGCGTGGTCCTGGGTAATCTGGAGGGACTCAATCAGGGCGACGGTGCCTTCGCGGTTGGGAACCCGCTCGGGCTCGAGCGCAGCGTGTCACAAGGGATCGTGAGCACGCTCAATCGGAACTTCGAAGGACTCGTCTACTTGCAGACGGACGCGGCGATTAATCCCGGCAACTCCGGGGGTCCGCTGTTCAATTTGCGGGGCGAGGTGATTGGAGTCACGAACATGAAGGCCTCGGCTGGAGACAATCTGGGCTTTGCAATCCCGATCAACTATGTGAAAGACTTCCTTCGGAACCGCGATGCGTTCGCGTACGACAAAGACAACCCCAACTCGGGCTATCGCTATCTTGACCCACCTCGGCGACGGCAGCCCGGTCCTCCGCCCGGCACGCCCTCGGCCGATCCGGC
>JBGSYY010000015.1:0-1820 GCA_041750675.1 Isosphaeraceae bacterium
TCCTCCGTCATCTCGTCGGCTGGTGCCTTGCCGGCTCGATATGGCTGCTCGCCGCGCTCGCCATGCGCTCCGTCGCCCTCGCCCAGCTCGGCGGCCACCCCGGCATGTGGCGATTCTGGGACTTCGCCTTCCCACCCTCGCCCCTCGTCGATCCCGGCTGGATTCCCCGCCGCCTCTTCTTCATGTTCCTCAGCCCACTCGACTGGCACGGCCCCTTCAACCCCCGAATCTCCGCCCTCCCCGCCATCGTCTGCGCCCTCGTCGGCCTCATCCACCGCTCGCGATCGAGCTTAATAGAAACCCTCCTGCTCATCGGACCCCTCGCCCTCGCACTCCTCGCCGCCTCCCTCCGCCTTTACCCCTTTCACGGCCGATGCCTGCTCTTCGCCGTGCCGGCGCTGCTCCTGCTCGTCGCCGACGGTGCCGAAACCCTCGCCCGCCACGCCGGCCCCGCCACCAAACCCGCCCGCGTGGCCCTCATCATCCTCCTCCTCGCATTCCCCCTGTTTCTCGATCTCAACGCCCTCCTCCAACCCCGCCAACGCGCCGACCTCCACCCCCACGGCGACCGCCGCCCTCCCCGCATCGCCGCCGACTACCCCATGCCCCCTCCCCCCTCCCCAACCGTCCATTAAACGGATTCATACGCATCCCAGGTAACGATCGCGGCCCGTTCGAATGGTTCCCCTCAAAAAAACTCACCCCCGCGCAGGCGGGGATCCAAAGGGCGCGCGGCTTCTCCCCTCACCTCATCCTCTGAACAAATCCTGGAACCCGTATCACACACTTGTATTCAGCCTCACTCCAGCGACAATCGATAAGAGAACGCCCAATCACCCAAGTGCTCACTCGCCTTCCGAATCAGATATCGTTGACTTAAATATGATCACGCATAGTTCTAATCTCTGAGGCCCAGCCGCCTCGTCTCGTCCCTTGAAGGGGCCACCCCGGTTCGTCCCTCACGAACCGCGACGTCGTCTCTTTCTCCTTCCCGGGAGCCTCCGGCATGAACGCCAACGCCTTCCCATCTCCTCGCGAAGCCGCGACCTTCAGCCTCCTTCTCCTCACCCTCGCCATCTGGCCACCCACAACCCAGCAGTCCGATAACCCCGCCACCGACGACCTCGCACGCCTCAGCGGCACCTGGGAAGTCATCAGCGGCGAGGAAGCCGGCCAGGAACTGGACCCCGCGCGCCTCGACCGCCAGCGCCTCGTCTTCAACGGCCGCAAATACAAGGTCCTGGTCGGCGAACGCGTCGTCGAGGAAGGAACCTGTCAACTCGACCCCACCCGATCCCCTCGCCAAATCGACCTCAACATCCAGGTCGGCGACGAAGCCGGCAAATCCCAGCTCGGCCTCTATCGCCTCGGACCCCAGATGCTCACTCTCTCCTTCAACCGCGCCGGCGACGTCGCCCGACCCAAACAGTTTGAGACCGAGGCCGACACCACCCAGTTCACTCTCCGCCTCAAACGCTTGCCATGAATGGCCAATCACCTCGCCCCGCCTCACCACCGCCGCGTTCCCGATTGACAACCGCCTCACCTGCGATTCTACTTTACATCGCAAAGTGAATGTGATCGCCCCATGACCCCCACGACCGGAGAGACCCCTCCATGAGCGGAGACCTGCAGGACGCACTCCAGCAGATCGCCGAGATCCGCCGCCAGATGGCCCGCACCGAGGTCTTCCGCGGCTATCGCGCCCTACCCGTCGCCCTCTCCGGTCTGCTCGCCTGGTCCGCCGGCGGCCTCCAGGCCGCGTTCCTGCCCCACCCCGCCGATCAGCCCGAAGCCTATGTCGCCCTCTGGGTCAGCGC
>JBGSYY010000016.1:0-4517 GCA_041750675.1 Isosphaeraceae bacterium
AGCGCCGGCCCATGCCCGGCTCCGTTCGATCTAACCGATGGGATGTGCCGAGATATGCACAGGTATCGAGCCATATCGACTTTCGCGTTGGTCGCGATCTGCACAGGGCTCGCCCCGCTTCGCGCCGAGGAATCGGCGGCCAGCGCAAAACTCGCGGAGGAGGTGCGCAGCCGGGGCTGGATCGTCTTCGCCACGCATTCACCTCGAGGCGACTGGGACCTCTTCCTGATGCGCCCCGATGGCTCCGAGCGCCGCAACCTCACGCAAACGCCTGACTGGAACGAGGCCTGGCCCCAGTTCTCGCGCGACGGCACCCGCCTCCTCTACCGCCGCCTGGCACGCGATGAGGCCGTCGACGGCAATCGATATGGCCAGCAGGGCGAGCCTGTCATCTCCAGCAGCGACGGCACAAGCCCGCGCGTCCTGGGCCCCAGCGGAGCTTTGCCCTGGGCCACCTGGAGCCCCGACGGCAAGCAGCTCGCCACGCTCGGCGTCAAGGGCATCGCTCTTGTCGATGCCGCCACCGGCGCAGTGGTGCGGTCCATGCCTCGGCGGGGTTTCTACCAGCAGCTCACCTGGTCGCCCGACGGCCGCTCGCTCGTCGGCGTTGCAAACAACTTTGCCACGAGCTGGAGCATCGCCCGCATGGACGTGGAGTCCGGCGCCGTCAGCGCCGTCAATACCGTGGACTGCTGTACGCCCGACTGGTTCCCGGACTCCGATGCCGTGATCTTCTCCTGGCGCCCTCCCGGCCAGCCGACCAATCGCGGCCAGGGCTGGACCCAGCTTTGGCGGGCCGACGCGTCGGGCGATCACCGCCAACTCGTCTACGCCCGCGACGATCGGCACGCCTACGGAAGCTTCGTTTCGCCGGATGGCCGCTACGTCGTCTTCACCGGCAATATGCAGGAGGATGGCGATCCCGCGTCCGGCGGCGGCCCCATGAGTCTGATGCGCCTGAGCGACGCGCCCATCATCGAGGGCGAGAGTCCCGGTCCTCGCGCCCTGCACCCCCAGGCCAAGTCCGGCCCGATCCTCAACTTGCCCACCGGATGGGAGCCTTGTTGGACTTACAGCGAGCTCCCCGCAGGGGCGGGAGCCTCCCGGCCATGATCCTCACACTCGCGATCCTTTGCACCACGCTGTCCACCGACGATCCCGCCGGCGATGCCATCGCGCGGGAGGTCCACGACCTCGGCCGCATCGCCTACAGCGCGGTCGGCCCCCACGGCGATTGGGACCTCTGGATCATGCGGCCGGACGGTACCGACCGCCGCCAGCTCACCGATACCCGCGACCACAACGAAACCGGGGTCCGATTCTCGCCCGACGGCAAGCACATCCTCTACTACGAGCAGCCGGTGTCCGAACCCGTCGACAACAACACATACGGCACTTACGACCTGGTCATCGCCGACTCCAACGGCTCGAACCCCGTCCGACTGGGTCGTGGGCTTTCCTGGGCCTCCTGGGGGCCTGACTCCAAGACGGTCAGTGTCCTGAACCCGCGCGGGATTTCGATCATCGAGGTTCCCTCCCGCACGCTCGTTCAGACCATCCCGCGACAGGGCATCGTCCAGCAGCTCGTCCGCTCCCCGGATGGCCGCTCTCTCACCGGCACGGCGAATGGTCTGGGCCCGTACTGGAACGTCGGCATTCTCGACATGTCGAGCCGCGAGATCATCCTGGCCAGCGAAGCCGAGCGTTACAACTGCACGCCCGACTGGCTTCCCGACGCGCGCCACGTGATCTACGCCCGGGGCACCATCCCCGAACGGAACGAGAGGGCTCAGCTCTGGATCGCCGGGCCGGGCGGCTCCGACCGCCGCATGGTCTACGCCGAGGCCGGCCGGCACATTTACGGGGGTGCCTCGTCGCCCGACGGTCGCTACTACCTCTTCACGCGCAGCGTCGAGGATCTGGGCAAGGTCGACCACGCACGCACGACCATTTCCCTCATCCGCGCCGGCGACACCCCCATGCTCGGCGACGACGATCCCGCATTGAAGTCCCAATTCCCTGATGCCAAATCTTCCCGACGCCTCGACCTCGGACCCGGTTGGGAACCCCACTGGACCGCCGCCGAGATCGAGGGGACCACGACTCCATGAGCCGACACACCCGCTACGCTCTGCTCGCCTCAATCATCCTTGTCGCCGCCGGCTGCGGGGGAAACCCGCCCCCGGCCGGTGTCCCGGCTGGTGCTGTCAGCAGCACCCCCACGGCTGAGGATCCCAAGCTTCAGTCGCTGGGCACGGTCGAGGTCAACGCCCGGCTCGTCGAGATCCCCGACGGCGCCATCTTCGAGCGTGATCTCTACCACTATGCCGGCATCCTGAAATACGAGGTCGTCGATGTCCATCGCGGCGACCTGAAGCCCGGCGACATCATCTACGTCGGCCACTATGACCCCTGGAAACCGCGTGCCGAAGCTGCCGACAGGCAGGTCACCGAGGTCGGCGGAAACCTGACGCGATTCGAGCCCGGCCAGCTCCACCACATGGCCCTCGAAACACCCCTGGAAGACTTCTACCTCGGTGCCGTGGTGGACAAGTACTTTGGCAAGCGCGGCGGCGCAGCCTACTGGGCAGCCTGGACCAACGCAGCGGATTGAGCCAACGTGGTTTTCACCTCCTACATCTTCGTCTTTACCTTTCTGCCGCTCGTCCTGGCCGGATACTACGTTCTGCCGCCCCGTTCTTCCTGGCGCAATTCCTGGCTCCTGGTCACCAGCTACATCTTCTACGGCTGGTGGAATCCCTGGTTCGTGCTCCTCATGCTGTTCATCACCGCCGTCAACTACACGTGCGGCCGCCTGCTCACGCGCAGTGGAGCAACCCCCGCCGAACGTCGCTGGACCGTGGGCCTCACCGTCGCCGTCAGCCTGGGTCTACTCGCCTTCTTCAAGTACGGCGTCTTCGTTCAGACCAACGTCAGTTCCGTGCGCACCTGGCTCGGTCTGGAGCCCTCCGCCATCTGGCCGATCGTGTTGCCGATCGGCATCTCGTTCTACGTCTTCCATGCGCTGAGCTACGCCGTCGACGTCTACCGCGGCACAGCGCACGTCGCCCGCTCGTTCGCCGACTTCGCCTGCTACATCGCGCTGTTTCCCCAATCCGTCGCCGGCCCGATCATCCGATACAACACCGTGGAGCACGACCTCCGCGATCGAGTTCACAGCGTCTCGCGCTTCGCCTCGGGCGCCGTCCTGTTCATGCTCGGCTTCGCCAAGAAGGTCCTGCTCGCCAACGCGATCGGAGGCATCGCCGACACGGCCTTCGGTGCCCAGGCGCTCGACGCCCCTTCGGCGTGGCTCGGCGTGCTCGCCTACGCGCTCCAAATCTATTTCGACTTCTGCGGATACTCCGACATGGCGGTCGGCCTGGGCCGCATGTTCGGATTCGAGTTCATGAAAAACTTCAACGCCCCTTACGCGGCCGAGAGCATCACCGACTTCTGGCGTCGCTGGCATATCTCGCTCAGCAGCTTCCTGCGCGACTACCTCTACATCCCCCTCGGCGGCAACCAGCGTGGATCCGTGCGTACCTATGTCAATCTCGCCGTCGTCATGTTGCTCGGCGGCCTCTGGCACGGCGCGAACTGGACCTTCATCGTCTGGGGTGCGTACCACGGTGCCTTCCTCATCGCCGAGCGCTGGGCCGGACGCCGCCCGGCTTACCAAAGGTGGCCACGCCCCCTGCGGGTCGCTCTCACGTTCGTCCTTGTGCTTGGCTCCTGGGTCTGGTTTCGGGCCGAATCACTCTCTGATGCCCTCGGTTACTTCCAGGCCCTCCTCGGCGCCGGCACTTCCGATACCACGACGCCGCTGCTCCACGCCCAGCTTCTCGCCCCATCCGGTGTCTTGAGCATGGCCATCGCCACGCTCTGCCTCTTCGCTCCCTTCCAGGCTCACGACTGGAGCGAGCAGGTCACCTGGCCCAAGGCCCTGCTCGTCCCTCCCCTGTTCGTTCTGGCCCTGCTGGCGATGTTCTCCCAGTCCGCCAACCCGTTTCTCTATTTCCAGTTCTGAGCACGCAGCCCGGTCGCCTCATTGACTCGACCCGACCATCCATCGACTTTGCGATCGAGAATGCTGGCAACCCCCACCGAGGCGAGCGTAACGACTCCAGCGTCCCGGGAAACCCGTAGAGGACCCCGCCATGACCCGCGCCAGTGAGACTGACGGCCAGCCCGGACGCAGAGCGTTTCCAATCACCCCCGACCGTCTGACCATCGCCGCGTTTCTGGTGATCCTGGCCGCGCCTTCCCTGGTGCAGCTCGCCGCCGAGGCGGTGCGTGGACAGCGTCCCGCCGCGCTCCAGCTCTTCACCCGCCGCCCGACGCCGGAAAACCTCCGCGCCTTCGAAAAGTCACTCCAGGATTCCAGCGTCACGGTTCGCGCCCTGCGCCCGCTTATGCAGGCCGCTCAGTGGTTCCTCCTGCGCAACGCCGGCGAGAAGGCCATCTCCGGCTGTGAGGGCTGGCTCTTCTATCGGCCCGGCATCGACGCCACCACC
>JBGSYY010000017.1:0-2794 GCA_041750675.1 Isosphaeraceae bacterium
ACCCCCGAGCTTGACGGCGACTCCACCGCCACAAGCTCCAGGCGTCCTCCTCGCGCTCGCGACGCACGGCCCGCGGCCGCCGAACCGCTCCGCGCACGGCTCCGACACCCCCGACTCGTCCCCGTAGCCATTGCCCTCGCGGTGCTCGCCCTGGGAATCCTGGCGGTCCAGCGGCTAGGGTCCGGATTCGCCGCATGGCTGCACGCCCGGCCCGAATATCGCGTCTCCTTCGATGCGATCCTCGTCGATCCCCCTCCACCCCTCTTTCTCAAAGGAGGACGCGAGGCGCTGCTCCACCAGATTCGCTCAACATCCGGTCTGGACGCCGAACTGCCGGCCCTCGACATTCGCCCTGACGACCTGGCTAGACAGATCGCACTGGCTTCCCCCTGGATCGAAGCCGTCGACCAGGTGGCCGTGGACGGCCATCCACCCACCCTGCGCCTGGCCCTCCGCTACCGACGGCCGGTCGCCGTCTTGCTCGGCCCCAAGTCGACGCCGATCATCCTCGATCGCCAGGGCGTCGTGCTGCCGGCCGACGAGATTTTGCCTGATCACAGCGGGCCGCTCATGAGCTTGCAGGGCTGGACCGCCGCGCTCGAGCCCAGACCCGGCCTCAGCCTCGCCACCCCTGGGTCAGATGCGGAGCATCGCCTCCAATCCGCCATGCGTCTCGCCGAATTTGTGATCGAAAAAACCCCCCGCGATCAGTCCACTCCCACCCTCAGAACCGTCAATATTCGTTACGGCGAAAACCTCCTTTACACCCAGACCAACCAGGGGCTTTGGGTGCTTTGGGGCGAGGCTCCCGGTCAGGAAACCCCGGGGCAGCCGACGGCCGAACAGAAATGGAATCAGCTTGCCGACTGGCTCGACCGCAATCCCTTCGATCCCCAGCGAATGGGCGGCGGATACCTGGTTTTCTCGGCTTCCGGTGCCCGGCTGGAAGGCGGAGCGAGCGGCCGCCGCGACGATTCCGGTGCACGCGGATCGAACCGCTCGGGAGAATCCGCCGGTTCGCTGTCCCGTTGATAAGGATGCTCGTTCCGGCAAGTCGGTCGACCGGGTCATGGCGAACCGCGACCTCGAGACTTCTCCACCCAAGCACCAGAGAGCGACGAGACGACGATGGCCAGCCGACTCGGCCCGACGTGGCTCAACCAGGTCCAGCAGATGTCCGGCCCGTCCCATTCCGGCCGGCTGGCTCGCTACGCGCTGCTCGCGGAGCAGGTCAACGCGCTGGGACCGGAACATGAGGCCCTCTCCGATTTCGACCTCAAGGAGCGCGGACGCCAGCTTCGCCTCCGCGCCCGCCAGGGCGATTCCCTCAACAAGCTGCTCGTTCCCGCCTTCGCCCTCGTGCGCGAAGCCGCCAAACGATCCATCCAGCAATGCCACTACGACGTCCAGCTCGTCGGCGGCGCGGCCATTCACAACCGCTCGATCGCCGAGATGGAAACGGGCGAGGGCAAAACGCTCGTCGCCACCCTGCCGGCCTATCTCAACGCACTGCCGGGCAAGGGCGTGCATATCGTCACCGTAAACGACTACCTTGCCCAGCGCGACGCCGAATGGATGGGCGAGGTCTACCGCTTCCTGGGAATGACCGTCGGCTGCATCCAGACCGGCATGTCCGACCCCGCGCGCCGCAAGGCGTATGCCTGCGACATCACGTATGGCACCGCCAAGGAACTGGGCTTCGACTACCTCCGCGACGAGCTCAAGCGGTATCAGATCGGCGGCGACGCCAAGCGGCGAACCTACGAGCAAGCGTTCCTCCATCGCGGGGAGACCGAAGGCAGCGCCATGCCGGTCCAGCGCGATCACAATTACTGCATCGTCGACGAGGCCGACAGCATCCTGATCGACGAGGCCCGTACGCCGCTCATCATCGGCCTGAACAACCAGCCCACGCAGGAAGAGGCTGCCGCCTATGTCGGGGCCGACAAAATCGCGGCCACCCTCACCCGCGTCAAGGATTTCAAGTGGGACCCCGCCGACAAGAAGGCCGAGCTCAACGCCGCCGGCCGCCGTAAGGTCCAGCAGAAAGCCGGCGGCCAGGCATTCGCCAATCTCACCGTCGATCAGCTCTACGAGTACGTCGAACGCGCCCTTCGCGCCCAGATCGCCTATCTCCGCGACGTGCAGTACGTCGTCGTCGAAGGTGAAGTGGTCATCGTCGACGAAAACACCGGCCGCACCATGCCCGGTCGCCAGTGGCAGGACGGCCTGCACCAGGCCGTACAGGCCAAGGAACGGCTCGAAATCACCCTCGAAACGATCACAGCCGCCCGGATCACGGTCCAAGACTTCTTCAAGCTCTACAAAAAGCTGGGCGGCATGACCGGAACCGCCTGGTCCGACCGCCGCGAAATCGGGCGAATCTACAAAACCCGCGTTTTCCCCGTACCGACCAACCGACCCAGCCGCCGGGTCTGGGAACCCGACCGCGTGTTCTCCAACGAGAGCGAGAAGTTCCAGGCCGTCGCCCAGCGGGTCAGCGAGTTGAACGTCCACGGTGTCCCGGTGCTGATCGGCACCCGTTCCATCGAAACCTCGTTCAAGCTCAGTCGATTGCTTGAGGAAGCCGGAATCACCCATCAGGTCTTGAACGCCCACCAGCACGCCGTCGAGGCCGAGATCGTCAAGCACGCCGGCGAACCGGGTCGCGTCACCGTCGCCACCAACATGGCCGGTCGCGGTACCGACATCAAAATCACCCCCGAGATCGCCGCCCTGGGCGGGCTCCACGTCATCGGCACCGAGCGCCACGAGTCGCTCCGCATCGACCGCC
>JBGSYY010000018.1:0-4114 GCA_041750675.1 Isosphaeraceae bacterium
GGACGCGGACAAGTGTTTCCGGGCCATGGCCTGGGCGATCTGGGCGGCGAGGTAGCTTTCGTAGGAGTTGGTGGGTTTGTGATTTTCTTCGATGTAGCGGTAGAGGAAGGAGCGGAAGGTGGGCGGGAGGTCGTTGGGGAAAGGCAGGAGGCGAGTCCATTCGGGGAGGGGGTCGTGGGAGGAGGAAAGACCATCCGCAGATGACGCGGATGGGCAGAGATGGGGGGAGGATGATGGGGAGGGGGTGGGGTGGCTGACGGGTGTGGGGTGTACGTAGGATTGAAGACCCTCACCCGGCCTTCGGCCGACCTCTCCCGGGGGGAGAGGTGGGGGGATGAGGGGTGTCGTGAGGCGTTCGGGGGTGCGGAGGATGGGGAGGTCGGGGCGGGGTGAGTTGAGACGGCGCTGGAGGCGGTCGAGTTGTTTTTGGCGGTTGGATTTGGAGCGGGCGGCGGTGGACATGGTGCCTTGGTCCTCAAAGACGGTGCGGGGAGGAGACAGTGTCTATCCCGTACGCTCGGAGGATTGGCGGGAATTATCGGGGAAATTTACGCTGGACGTGTGCCTGGCTCGATCCCGGAGCATCCCGATCGGGTGGCCGGAATGATACGATCGTGGTCCTCGACCGCTTGTGGCTGTGCCGCCCGCCGAGATCTTTGGGTGGGTGGAATTTGACCACCCAAGGTTCAATCTTCGCAAGCTGACGACGACATCCCGGCCAAGACGCGTTCGGAAAGTTAAGACACTGGCAGAGCCAGTGGCACCCACTTAGTCACATAGCTTTACCAGTGCCACACCGCCGCAATTCCTGAGTAGGAATCGGGACATTCCACGCTCGGCTGCCGCGGCAGCACATGTTTCGAAGGTTCCTACGCTGCTGGTGCTGGAAGCTGGAGGTCCCGAGTGACAAATTCTAAACGTTCCAGGGATTTCACTCCGGTGTCAGGATGACGGGAGCAAAATTGATGGCGAGCGTCGCAAGCCTCGACGCGATGCTGGTTCGCACGCCCGGCGTCTGCGGGGGCCGCCTGCGGATCGACGGCACGCGGGTCACGGTCCTTCAGATCGTGGCGCTCTACAAGCGTGGCGAAAGCCCCGAGGAAATCGCCGAGAATTTCCCCCAGGTGGCGCTCGGCCAGGTCTACGCGGCCCTGGCGGCTTACCATGTGAATCGGGCGGACGTGGAGCGTGAGCTGGCGGCCGAATTGGAGGAGCATGACCGCCTGAAACAGCAGCAGGCCGCGGCGACGAGTCGACCGTGAGCCAGGTCCGCTTGCTCGTGGATGAAGATGCGATGAATCGGAGCTTGGCACCCACGCGGGTGGCCCCCGTTGCTTCAACAGGGGGTCGCGGAGCGGAAGAGTTCGCGGGCGACCAACCTCAACATCTCAGGGCTCCGCCGCCCAGGTTGAGGACACCCTGGGAAACCCGCGTTCGTTCTCTGTTAGAATGAATATTTTCTGCACGTTTGCTCCGGGAAAACGATCATGGGCTCCACCAAAGTTGTCGATCTCAAGGCGTTCCTGCCGGCCAAGGTATTGGCGGTATCGAAGCGGTTTTATCTGGAGCTCGGATTTCATGAGGTATGGGACAGCGGTGACGCCTGCGAGTTGGAGATCGAGAATCACCGGTTCATCCTCACCAACGTCTATGTGAAGGATCACGCGGAGAACAGCATGATGAGCCTCAACGTCGAGGACGCAGACGTGTGGTGGGATCGCATCACGGCCCTCCGACTTCAAGCCAAATACGGGCTCGCCATGGCCAAGCGGCCGGAACTTCAGCCGTGGGGATTGCGGGTCCTATATCTCTCCGACCCAAGTGGTGTGCTTTGGCACATCGCTGATCGAAAGACCTCCTGACGACCCCGGATTCCTCGGGTGGCCCCGTTTGTCTGCAAACGGGGTCGCAAAGCGACGAGAAGTCGGGCCGAGCCACGGCGCAGTCCTCGACCGGACGCTCAAGATCAAGCTCTCATTTCTCCCTGAGCATCCTTATCCTCAAGGCACCAGCTTGGAACACAAGTACACCTGCCCCAAATCTTCATCACAAACCGGTCCAAACCGCGTCGAAACCTCAAACCCCGCCGCCGCCAGCAACTCCTCCACATCATCCCCAAACTCCGTGAACACCGGATACCCCACGTCCCCACCTGGATGATGCAACATTGGCGGAACCGAACACGCGATCGATCCATCCGCGCGCACCCTCGCCCGAGCGAAAGTCCGCGCCGCGCCCGGAACGCGGGGGATCGTGAAGATATGCCAACCCCCAGGTTTCAACACCCGTCGAATCTCCGCCAACGCCGTCGCCAGATCCGGCACATGCTCCAGCGTCTCCGAGCTAAGAATCAGATCAATAGACTCATCCTCAAACGTCAGCCCCATCAAATCCTCGCACCGCACACCCTCGCGGTTCACCGCTCCTCGCACTCCCCCTTCCTCGTAATCGGTCGCCACAAACCCCGGATGCCCACGAAGCGCCTGCTCAACCCCATCAATCCGATTGATCTCCAGAATGCGCAGCGACTGAACCCCAGGATCGACCGCCCACTCGGCAAGTGAGCCCGCCCGCTTCGCTCCCGCCGCCACCTCCAGTACGACCGACGCCAGCCGTCGCCCCCGCAATTTCGCCCCACACCTTGAACAATCCAGCGACTCCTTCCGCCGCAACGCCTCCGCCTGCGCCGGCGTCAAACCCCAAAGCTCGATCAGTCGCTCGGGAATCACCCGCCTCCGCAGGAGCATCACGCCAACACGCCCACACACCACGCACCGCTCGATTTGCCGGTGAGCCAGAGCGTCCAACCACTCCGCCCCCCACCACGCCAGCCTGTGCGCCCCATTCCAGAGGGGTAGCAGAGGCCTCTTGAACCAACCCGGCCACCGGCTCATGGGACGATTTGCTCACGGATCAAGGAATTGCCCCGCATTGGCCCCCAACGAAGCCCCTACTATAATGCGGCCCTCGTCCCAACGTTCGGCCTTCTTACTGAAACGTTTCCTCCCTTACCCTTCTTCGAGCCACCCCCGTCATGGTCCCTCCCGGCCTGCTGATCGCCAAGAACGACGAAACCGAGCTTCGCCTTCTCCCCAACATGGCCAACCGCCACGGCCTCATCACAGGCGCGACCGGCACCGGCAAGACCGTCACCCTCCACACCCTCGCCGAACAATTCAGCCGCACCGGCGTTCCCGTCTTCATGGCCGACGTGAAAGGCGACCTGGCCGGAATGAGCCAGCCCGGCGACCCCGCCAACAAAAAAGTCGCCGAGCGACGCACCCAGCTCGGCCTCGAAACCGACCCCTTCGCCGCCTGCCCCGTCCGCTTCTGGGACGTCTTCGGCGATCAGGGCCACCCCATGCGCGCCACCATCTCCGAACTCGGCCCGCTCCTGCTCAGCCGCATGCTCGACCTCAACGACACCCAGGAAGGCGTCCTCTCCATCGCCTTCCGACTCGCCGACGACCAGGGCCTGCTCCTTCTCGACCTCAAGGACCTCCGCGCCATGCTCCAGGCCCTGGCCGAAAACGCCAAGGCCATCCGCACCGAATACGGCAACATCGCCCCCGCCAGCATCGGCGCGATCCAACGTGCCTTGCTCCGCCTGGAAGAGCAGGGGGGTAACAAGCTCCTCGGCGAGCCGTCCCTCAAGCTCGACGACCTCATGCAAACCGACGGCAACGGCCGAGGCGTCGTCAACATCCTCGCCGCCGACAAGCTCATCCACGCCCCTCAGCTCTACGCCTCCTTCCTGCTGTGGCTGCTCTCCGAACTTTATGAAACCCTGCCCGAAGTCGGCGACCTGTCCAAGCCCAAGCTCGTCTTCTTCTTCGACGAGGCCCACATCCTCTTCAGCACCGCCCCCAAAGCCCTTCTCGACCGCGTTGAGCAGGTCGTCCGCCTGATCCGCTCCAAGGGCGTCGGCGTCTTCTTCGTCACCCAGAACCCGCTCGACGTGCCCGAGATCATCCTCGGCCAGATGGGAAATCGCGTCCAGCACGCCCTCCGCGCCTTCACCCCACGCGATCAAAAAGCCGTCCGCGCCGCCGCCGAGACCTTCCGCGCCCGCCCGGGTATCGACACCGCCACCGCCATCACCGAGCTGGCCGTC
>JBGSYY010000019.1:0-12000 GCA_041750675.1 Isosphaeraceae bacterium
TCATTGGCGCTCGGAGCACGTATCCCGTCACCGGCGGAGGCGATTGGATCTGCGCCGACGAGAAGCACTGGCTCTTCGCCGACACCGGCATGAAGGAAGGCGACGGCGTCCCCGGCCTCGTCGGCTGGGAATGGCACGCCGAACCCGCCGACATCCCCGGCCTCGAAGTCATCGCCAGCGGCCCCACCAACAACAACAGCGTCGAGGGCCACTACGACGCCACCATCTACCCCGGCATCAAGGGCAACGTCGTCTTCAACGCCTCCACCATCTGGTGGTCCGACGGCCTCAGCGAACCCCCCGGCTACGTCCGCCCCAACATCTACAACCACACCCGCCCCCGCGGCCCCGACCCCCGCATCCAGCAAATCACCACCAACCTCCTCGACCACTTCAAGACCGAGTGAAGCCCTTCGGATCACCTGCTCTTCCGCTCCCACCCCCACGGATGGCCGTGTCCTGCCATAACAAGGAATCCCCTACCTATCCCCCCGCCTACCTCCCGTCGGAGAAATAACCGTCATGCACATCCTCGCAACCCTACTCCTCACGCTCGCGATCAATACCCCAGCCGACGACCCTCCGCCCGGCCTCGACATCTATTTCATCGACGTCCAGGGCGGCGCAGCCACCCTCGTCGTCACCCCCGAGCGTGAAACCATCCTCATCGACTCCGGCTGGCCCGGCTTCGACGACCGCGACCCCAAGCGCATCGCCTACGTCCTCAGGGAAGTCGCCGGACTCGACCACCTCGACCACCTCGTCACCACCCACTGGCACACCGACCACTATGGCGGCGTCGAAGGCTTGAGCAAACGCCTCGAAATCAAGCAGTTCTGGGACCGCGGCCTCCCCGAGGACAACCTCCCCGGCCTCGACTTCCCCGACGGCCCCAGAACCGACGACCCCCTCGGCATCGCCTACCGCAATGCCAGCGCCGGCAAGCGCAAGACCCTCGCCCCCGGCGACCGCCTTCCCCTCAAGGGCAACATCAACGCCGTGGTCCTCACCTCCGGCGGCAAGGTCTACGCCTACGATCAGCAGCTTGGCGATCCCAGTAACGATTGCTGTGACGACGCGGTCCCCGACAAACCCGTCGACAACTCCGACAACGCCCGCAGCCTCTCCCTCATTTTCCGTCTCGGAAACTTCGACTTCCTCGACTGCGCCGACCTCACCTGGAACGTCGAGAAGAAACTCGTCTGCGACACCGACCGCATCAAGCTCTCCATCGGCCGCGGCGGCCCCGCGACACCCGTCGACCTCTACCAGGTCACCCATCACGGCCTCGACAATTCCAACCATCCCACCCTGTTGAAGTCGATCGAGCCAACCGTCGCCGTCATGAACAACGGCCCCCGCAAGGGCGGCTCCCCCGCAACCTTCCACCTGCTGAAATCGCTCCCCTCTTTGAAGGCCCTCTACGCCCTCCACAAAAACCAGGCCACCCCCCCCGAAGACAACGCCGACCCTGCCCTCATCGCCAACGACGCCCCCGACGGCGGCCAGTTCATCCACGTCCACGTCGCGCCCGACGGCTCCACCTACCAGGTGAGGATCGGCTTCGATGGCAAACCAAGAGAGTTCTCAACCCGTTGAATTTCTACCCGCGACGGTTTCTCCAATCAGTCCCAACCCCGGCCCCCGTCGCTTCGGCATCCTCGATCTGATCGCCCTGATCCTGGCACTTGGCCCCGGCCTCGCTTTCACGCGAGCCATGCTGCCCACTTGCCTGGAGTACGCCGGTCGCATCAACTGGACTGCCCTGCGATGGCCCAACCGAGCGAATCTCGCTTTCATGGAGAGCGCCCACGCCATCACATTCATAATCCTCGCCGTCGCGTTAGCAGCACTCTGTTTCGTCCTGTTCCTCACGTTCGCGTTTTTGTTGCTGCGCCTCCGACGGCCTCGGCCGATTGACTCTCAACTCTTTCAGCAACCCGGCCTCGTCGGCTGCCTCGCCGGTCTAGCAGGAGCCACGATCCCCTTCGTGCTATCGAACCGCCCCGGCTTCAACTACGCCCTCTCGATCCCCGCCCTCGCGGTCCTTCTCATGTGGAGCATCCGCTGGGCGAAACGCAGACTCAAACCCGAAGCGTCTTGGATTGACCGCTTCGGCCGTGCCCTCGCCGTCGGCTGGATCCTCTTTCCGTCGATCATCTTCGGGCTTGCTCTCTTCATCGCCTCGAACTGACCGATTCACCAACAATTCTCCTCTTCGGCCCCATGTTTTGAGTTTATTTATATGAACGCCATTTGCCGATGTACCTGGATCTCGCTACTTCTGCTTCAACTGCCAAGCGAGCGGCAACCGCCTGAACCAATCTCCCCGAACACCTCCGGCCTCGCCGCCAAATACCCCCTCGACGCCGGTCTCGTCAACGACCCCGCCGTCCTCCTCGTCGAAGTCTTCGAGATCGATTCCCTCGAACCTCTCAACGAGCGCTGGGAATCCATCAACAACAAGGCCGACCGCGTACTCGCTCTCGATGACGATACCCCCGTCCCCGGAGCCGGCCGCCACAGCCTCCGCGTCACCGCCCATCCCGGGCAGAACGAAGGCGGCCACCTCTACACCCGCCTCCCCCGCGCTGTCGACCGCCTTCATCTCCGCTTCTACGTCAAGTTCCCCAATCCCGCCAACTATGTTCATCACTTCGTGACACTCGGCGGCTACAAGCCCGCCACCGCCTGGCCCCAGGGAGGCGCAGGCGAACGCCCCCACGGCGACGACCGCATCACCGTCGGCATCGAACCCTTCGGCCGCAACGGCTCCGTCCCGCCGCCCGGAGATTGGAACTTCTACGCCTACTGGCACCAGATGAAAGTCTCCGCCGGCAATCGCTACTGGGGCAACGGCCTATCCCCCGCCCAACCCCAGCCGGTCCCCGCAGGCAAGTGGCAATGTGTCGAGGTCATGACCCAGCTCAACACCCCCGGCCAGTCCGACGGCCGCCTCGCTCTCTGGCTCGACGGCGACCAGGTCGCCGACATCCACGAAGGTACCCCCATCGGTCCCTGGACCGGCCTCGGCTTCGTGCTCGACCCCAACGGCGAACCCTTCGAAGGCTTCAATTTCCGCACCACCGACGACCTCAAACTCAACTTCGTCTGGCTGCTCCACTACGTCACCGACCAAAACCAGCGCCGCAACCAGCTCGACGACCCCTCCCGCCCCTCCATCGTCCTCTTCGACCACATTGTCGCCGCCACCGAATACATCGGCCCCATCGCCCCGGCCCCTTGAGATCAGGCCGCCCGCGCCCTCGCCTCACCCTTCACCTTGGGCCGATGCTTCCAGCGCCGGTGCAGCCACAAATACTGCTCCGGATCGCGCCGAACCATTCGCTCGAGCGCCGACGTGTACCGCTGGGTGATCCAGCGCACCGGGTCCGCCTCCTCCGCCCACTGCTTCGGTTCAATCAACTCCTCGCACACCACCTCATACTGAAACCGATCCCCCAGCCGCCGCGCTCCGCCCACCACAATAGCCGTCTCATACTGAATCGCCATCAACGCGATCGCCTTGAAGGTCGACGCCGGCCGACCAAAGAAATCCACGAACAACCCCTTCGGCCCCGCATCCTGATCCGCCAGGGCCGATATCACTCCCCCCCCCTCCAGCACCTTCACCATCTCCTCCGCTCCACCCTTCTTGGGGATCAGCTTCTGCCCCGTCCGACCTCGGAATTCCTTGATAAACCGATCGAGATATGGATTATCAAGCGGTCGATAAATCGTGTTCGAAGGAAATCCGAAGACCCCGAACAAATACCCCGCCATCTCCCAGTTCCCAAAGTGCCCCGTCACCAGAATCAACGGCCCCCCATCCATCAGCCGCTCCAGCACCGGCACATGCCCCGTCAGCCGCAGAATCTTCCGCCACCGCGTCAGTTCCAGCTCACGCGGAATCTTCAACATCTCCATGATCATCCGGCAAAAGTGCCGATACACCCCGCGCACCATCCGATCCCGCCCGCTCTCATCCAGCGAATCCCCAAACGCCTCCGCCAGATTCTCCATCGCCACCGCCCGATGCCGCCGATCCACCCGATACATCACCCACGCCAGCCCATCCGCCAGCCCATAACACACCCCAATCGGCAACATCTGACACACAGCCACCACGCCGCGCACCAGCAGGTAAACCACATAATCCAACAACCAGCGTCGCGGCTTCTTCACGGCGGAATCCCTTCCCAGCATTCGTCGTTGCGACCGGAATGGTCCCCGGAACGTCCCACGCCGTCAAGACGAGCCAGCCCCATTCACGTCGTCGGTTCCTCTTCTTTCAAGGGCAACCCCACCGCCCGCCCCTCCCGCGCCGACCGATAAATCGCCCGGATGATCTCCACCGACTTTCGCCCCTCCCGCCCGTCAATCAACGGCTGCCCACCCTCGTCAATCGCCCGCAAAAAATCCGCGATCTGCTCCCGATGCCCCGCATGATTGATCCCCCTCGGGTCGCTCGCCCCCGAATTCCCCGCCGATCGCCCCGCCATCGCCGCTAAAATCGCGTTGTCGCTCGGCAACTTCTCCTGAAACTCCCAAAGCGTGATGTCATCCTGCTCCACCCGCGCCGAGCCTCGGTCCCCGTGAATCTCCGTCCGTTTGAGCAATCCCGGATACGCGCTCGTCGCCGCCTCAATCACCCCCAACGCCCCATTCTTGAACCGCAAACACGCCACCGCCGTGTCCTCGACCTCGATCCGTTCATGCGCCAATGTCGCCGTCATCGCCGTCACCGATTCCACATCCCCCATCATCCAGTAAAGCAAATCCACATTGTGAATCGCCTGATTCATCAGCGCCCCGCCTCCGTCCAGTGCCCACGTCCCCCGCCAACCGCCACTATCGTAGTATTGCTGAGTTCTCCACCATTTCACATAAGTATCCCCCATCGTCAATCGCCCGAACCGGCCCCCGTCAATCGCCTCCTTGAGCCGCTGATTCCCCTCTCCAAACCGCGACGGAAAAATCGTGCACAGCCGCACCCCCGCCTGGTCGCACGCCTCAATGATCGCATCACACCGCGCCAGGTTGATCTCCAGCGGCTTCTCGACCACCACATGCTTCCCCGCCCGCGCCGCCTCCACCGCCGCCCCTTTGTGCGCCCCGCTCGGCGTGCAAATGCAAACCACATCCACACCCCGGTGCTTCAGCATCGAATCCAGATCCGTATACGCCCGGCAATCGCCTCCCGCCAAATCGGCGATCTTTCCAGCGTTCTCCGCGTTTCGGCTAAACGTCGCCACCACCCGCGCCCCAGCGATCTCCCCAATCGCCCGAGTGTGATACTCCGCGATCATCCCGCAGCCCACGATCCCAAATCCATGGTTCGCCATAACGCAATGCTCTTTCTTGTGTTCCCGGTAAGCGATCGTATCCCCGCAGCCCGTCAGCCCCTCGACATCCCGGTCACTCCTTCCTCGTCTCCAACTCTCCGCCTTCCGTAAGCTCCAGGATCCGATCTCCCGCCAGCTTCTCGAACCCCTGCACCCGCCCCGACGGCCACCGCACCTCCATCGCGTCGATCAACGCCGCCTCCCCCAGCCCAAACCATACCCGCGGATCGCTCGACGACAGGTATCCAGTCCCACTCGTCACCCACCGCGTCATCATCCGATCCCCAACCCGGCACGTCACCTTCGCCCCCACCGGCAGCGCCCCCGACTCGACGCCCCGCAACCGAAGCCCCAGCCAGTGCCCTCCCTCCGAAACATTCCGCAAGATCGCCGCCGCCCGGTCCCGATGCACAACCACAACGTCGATTCGCCCATCGTTATCAAGATCCCCCGCCGCAACTCCTCGACCCACCGCCGCCCGCGTGAAATACCCCGAAACATCCCCGCCCGCCAGCTCAAACCGCCCCTCCGCTCGCCCCAAATACAACTGCGGCTCCTGCGCCATCGGCGTGTTAAACCACGGCTGATCGTCCACATGCCCGTTCGCCACAAACAGGTCCAGCGTCCCATCGTTCTCCACATCCAGGGGCACGATCCCCCACCCCGTCTTCGCCCGACTCGGCACCGCCAGGTTCGCCGCCAACGTCCCATCCACGAACAATCCCCCACCCGCGTTCAACCGCAACGTGCTCGATTGATTCAAAAAATTCGTATGCATCAAATCGATCCGCCCATCCCCATTCAGATCCTGCGCCACCACCCCCATGCTCGCCGTCGGCTGACCCGACGCGTCATACGCCGCCCCCGCCGACATCGCCACATCCTCAAACTTCCAATCTCCCAGGTTGCGAAACAAGAAATTCGCCGACCCATCATTGGCCACGAACAAATCCAGCCGCCCATCCTCGTCATAATCGAGAATGGCCAACCCCAGCCCTCGCCCCTCCGGCCGCTCAATACCCGCCTCCGCGCTCACATCCGTGAACGTCCCATCCCCATTGTTGCGAAACAACTGGTCCAACTGCGCCTCAAACTTCAGCGGCTGGCAATGGATCAATCGCCCCGATCGATCCCGGCACTCCACAAAGTTCTTCGGGTCCGCATCGACATACGTAACCACCATCAAATCCAGGTCCGCATCCCCGTCCAGATCCCCAAACCCCGCCGCCGTCGTCCACCGCGACGAACCCACGCCCGCCGCCTCCGTCACATCCTCAAACGTCCCATCCCCGCGATTCCGATACAGAATCGTCCCGCTCAACCCCGTCACAAGCAGATCCTCATCCCCATCCCCGTCATAATCCGCCACCGCGCAACCCATCCCGTATCCACGCCCCGCCACGCCCGCCGCCTCCGTCACATCCTCAAACGTCCCATCCCGTCGATTCCGATACAGCCGGTTCGGCGTCGGCGTTCGCTCACGATCCACGGGCAGTGCGCACCCATTCACAAAATAAATGTCCAGCCACCCATCACCGTCATAATCGATCAACCCCACCCCGCCGCCCATCGTGTCGCCGATAAAGAGGTCCGGGGTCTCCCCCGCCTCGTAGCGATAGTTCACCCCCGCCCGATCCGCGATCTCCTCAAACCGAGCCGCCGTCGTCCCCCGCGCAACATCCACAAAACCACGCCCGCTCGTCTCCGATCTCCCCTCACCACCCGTCCCTTCAACCAGCCGGGGATCAGAAAGCGCCACCCCCGCCCCCTCACCCCCGCCCGCGGGCAGCTTCGCCACCTCAAACCGCAATGCGTCCTGCCTCGGATCGCTCCGGATCGACAGCTCCAACCAGTCCCGCGCCTCCGGCAACCCCAACTCCTCACACAACCGCCCAATCCGCAGCAACGACGCCGCGTCATGCCCCCCCCGCAACAAGGCCCTCGCCTCCTGCTTCAACGACTCCTGCGCCGCCGCAATCGCATCCGCCCGCTCCAATCGCGCCTGACCCGCCTCCGCTTCTCCCTCTCGCACCAGCACCTGGCCTAGCCGATACTGCGCCTCAAAATTCTTCGGATCCAGCTCCACCGCCTTCTCCAAACTCGCACGCGACTCCTTACCTCTCCCCCACGTCTCCTCCAACCGGCTCCTCAACACCCACCATCGCGCCGCGTCCCACCGCCGATCCGGAGGCTCTCCAAGAATCTCAATATCCTGATCCGACTTCCCCAACGCCATCTGGCATTCCGCCCAGGCAAACCGCACCAGCGGATCATCCCCAAATCGCCTCGCCGCCTCTTCCAGATACGGCAACGCCTCCGCCGACTGCCCCCGCCCATGCAACTGCATCCCCCACGCCCGCCTCAGCCAGGGGTCGTCCGGCGTCACCCTCAGATACGCTTCCAGATCCTGGTTCTGATCCCGAACTTCCGACTCGATCTGCCCCAGCAGCAAACTATCCGCCAGCGGCCTCGGATCACGCGAAAGTTCGTACAACTTCCGCAACACCCTCCGCGCCTCACCCAACCGCCGCTCCAAAACCAGCACCGGCAGAAGCTGCTGCCACGCCTCAAGCGCCCTCGGATCGCGCTCCACCGCCTTCCTCAGCACCCGCTCCACTTCCGGCAAGTCCTTCTTCGCCAGCGTCAGCTTCGCCACCAACGCCTGCGTATGCGGCCACACCCCCGCCGTCTCGGGAACCTCCCGCAGCACCGCCAACCCCTCCTCATCCCGCCCTTGCTCCAGCAGGATATGCCCCAGCAACTCCCACGCGTCCCCGTCCTCGGGATGTCTCTTCACCCAATCCCGCAATCCAGTTTCCGCATTCGACCACGCCCCCGACTCCGCCGCCGTCCTGATCTCCTGCCACTGCCGCTCCTGCGCCCATCGCCAAACCAAATATCCACCCACACCCAGAGGCACCACCAACAGCGCCAGGAGCGGCCAGTTCCAGCGCCGCGCAGGGGTGCCCCGAATCGGCTCCATAAGCCGCTCCTACAAAACAATCACCACTTATCGATCAGAATTGATCCGCAAGACGGGAATAGCTTCATCTCTTCTACAAGATCGCTCCGGCCAATTCCAGAGAGCGCTTAAGCCTTAGGCCGCTACTGTGAGCTTCCCATAGTCCGGTTCCGTGCATGTCATCCCCGCGCAGCCAGGAATCCACAGCGTTCACCGCTCGCTCGCACGGTGCGAATCGCTTCGCACTCACCCCTCAATCCCCCAGCTCCACCCGCACCGCCTTCGCCTTGTTCCCCTTGCCCATTCCCAAAATCATCCCATCCACAACCTTGAGCGGGCTTTTCCGATCCTTGGCGATCCGCTGCCCTTCGTCCCCCACCCACACCGCGCCTTCCTCCACCTTCCGCGCGCCCTCGCTCCCACTCGACACAAACCCCGCCATCTGAATCAACTTCCCAGGCAACACACACCCCTCCCCATCAAGTTCCGAGCGGCCCACGCGCAGCGTACCCACCGCATCCAGCGCGATCCCCTGCTTCGCTCGCTTTCGGAATCCCTCCGCCGCGCGCTCCGCCGCCTCCGCCCCGTGATACTGCCCCACCACGGCCTTCCCCAGCGCCTCCTTCGCATCCCTCGGATTCACCCCGGGCGCCAGCAACCCCTCCACATCCGACATCGGCAAGTCCGTCAGCAACAGGAAATACTGCCGCATCGGCTCGTCCGGAATCGACATGATCTTCCCAAACTGCTCCTCGGGCGGCTCGCTCACCCCAATGTAATTCCCCAGGCTCTTGCCCATCCGCCGCGTCCCGTCCGTCCCCACCAGAATCGGCAGCGTCATCGCCACCTGCGGCTCCTGACCCTGCGATTGCTGCATGTCGCGCGCCACCAGCAAGCTGAATAGCTGCTCCGTACCCCCCAGCTCCACGTCCGACTTCATCTCCACCGAATCCCAACCCTGCATCAACGGATATAAACACTCATGCAGATAAACAGGCTTCTCCGCCTTCATCCGGTTGGCGAAATCCTCCCGCGCCGTCATCTGCCCAATCGTCATCCGCCGGCACAAATCCAGCACGTCCAGAAACGACCACGTCGAGAACCAATCCCCATTCCGAAACACCTCCGCACGCTCCAGGTCGATAATCTTCCCCACCTGCGCCAGATAATCCACGGCGTTCGCCTCGACCTTCTCCTGCGTCAACGCCACCCGCGTCTCATCACGCCCCGACGGATCGCCCACCAACGCCGTGTAGTTCCCGATCACAATCTGCGCCGTGTGCCCCAGTTCCTGAAACTGCCGCAGCTTCCGCAGCGGAACCGTATGCCCCAGATGCACGTCGATCCCCGTCGGGTCGATCCCGTACTTCACCCGCAGCGGCTGCCCCGTCGCCACCGACCGCTCCAGCTTCCGCCTCAGCTCCGCTTCAGGCTTGATCGCCTCAACCCCACGCCCCAGCAACGCCATCTGTTCATCAACGCTCGGAAACACCACGGACCTCGCCTTCCTACGGAACCGCCTCGCGAGCTGGCCCTCGAAACTCCCTCCCCCTGGTGGGGAGGGCCGAGGAGGGGGCCGAGAATGAAACCGCCAGACATCCCCGACCCAGCCCGCTCCCATCAGCAAACCAGCGATTCTAGGCCCTCTCCCACAACCCCGGCAAGCTAGCCCCCCAGGCGGCCACTGGAGTACCATTCTCTCCGGGAATCAACCGCCTCCATGAGTTTCTCGGCCTTGCCGAGACCGCTTGGCCTCTCGGGTACCATCGCGTCTCAGCAAGAGCCGAATGGCATTCCAACGCCCACGCAACTTGGTGACCGACAAGCACCTACCGCCGCCCTTTCCCCTTCAAACCACCCCACTCCATGCCCAATAACCCCACCCTCGAGCTCAACGCCTGGCACGCCCTCGCCGGTGCGATCTACATGTTCGTGGGGCTAGCCTCTCTGATCTCATGGGTCTGGCTGATCGCCAACCAGCGACGCGGCCGATCCATCCTCCCCGCCGCCTGGTCACTCGACGACGGCCCCATCCCCGCCCGTCGCCCCTGGCCCGCCTCCACCCTGCTCGCCGCCATCGGCGTCTACATCCTCGCCCAGTTCCTCGTCGCCGTCGCCTTCCGCGACCTCATCGAATCCGTCTCCAAGGGTCAGGGCGAAGCCTCGCCGTCCATCGTCCTCTGGCTCACGGCCCTCATCAACCTGCTCACCATCGTCCTCATCCCCGCCGTCGCCTGGGCCACCGCCGGCATCAGCCTCGACGACCTCGGACTCGTCCAACTCCGCGACTGGCGCCGCGACGCCCGCGCCGGCCTCCTCCTCGTCCTGCTCCTGCTCCCCGTCATCTACACCGTCATGTACGCGCTCGTCACCGTCTGGGTGCCCAACACCCACCCGGTCTTCGACACCATGCAGGAACAACCCCCCGTCAACTCCGCCCCCATCGCCGAGGAACTCCTCTTCCGCGGCGTCCTCCTCGGCTGGCTGACCACCCTCGCCGTCGATACCGAACGCAAGCGCCGCCTCAACCCACTCTCCGACGAACCCCTGCCTCCCCGCGTCTACTGGACCCCCAACATCCTCGCTTCCTTCCTCTTCGCCGCCCTCCACACCCCCCAGTGGCCCGCCCCAATCCCTCTCTTTATCCTCTCCCTGGGCCTCGGCTGGCTCGCCCAGCGCACCGGCCGACTCGCCGCCCCCATCGTCGCCCACATGGCCTTCAACGGACTCTCCACCATCGCAATGCTCCTCTTCATCCAAGGCACGCTGTCCAAGACCAATGCCCCGGAACCCGCTCCCGACTCCGCACCACCGCCTGTCGTCGCCCCCGCCCCCGGCCTTCTCGCGCCGTCGCTTGACATCCCCACTTCCTGACCTACGTTGCGCATAGCGGCTTCACGCCCGTGGCGGTTCCATACGCCAAAGTCACTCGGGCGATCACGACTTTCGACCCCCCTCTCTCCCCGGAAGAGGCAGACCATGGACGATCGAGGCGCAACCCACCTCATCGACCTCCTCACGCACCACAACGAGGCCCACGACCCCCGTGCCGGCACCGGCGACGGCTCCGACGACGCCAGCACCCTCTACCTCATCGTCCTTCGTGGCGACGTCCCCGGACGCATGATCCGCCTCGGCCCCGGTATCCAGACCATCGGCCGAGGCTCCGACAACCGCGTCTCCCTCCCCGAAATGAACGTCTCCCGCGTCCACGCCCGTCTCCTCGTCGACGAGATCGGCCGCGTCTGGCTCACCGACGACGCCAGCACCAACGGCACCTTCCTCAACGGCCAGCGCCTCGCTCCCCACCAAACCGTCGGCGTCCGCGACGGCGACCGTCTCAGCTTCGGCCCCTCCGTCGTCCTCAAGTGCCTCCGCACCGACCCCCTCGACGAACGCCACCACCGCGAAATGTTCGAGCGATCCGTCCGCGACGCCCTCACCGGCCTCTACAACCGCTCCTACTTCCTCAGCCAGATCGACGTCCTCGCCCAGCAAGTCTTCCGATCCGACCTCGGCCTCGCCGTCCTCATGCTCGACGTCGACCACTTCAAACGCATCAACGACACCTTCGGACACGACGCCGGCGACGTCGTCCTCCGCGAAATCGCCTCCCGGCTCCGCCAGGCCACCCGCGCCGACGACCTCGTCGCCCGCTACGGCGGCGAGGAATTCGTCGCCGCCCTCCCCATC
>JBGSYY010000020.1:0-3429 GCA_041750675.1 Isosphaeraceae bacterium
GCGAGGCCCAGGCGTCGGAGGTGTCGCGGGGACCGACGTGGCGCGCGTAGCCTTTCTCGATGCACCAGTAAGGGTAGGCGAGCAACTCGCTGGCCCCGACTCCGGTGATTCCGAACATCGTGAACGCCGCCAGCGCCGCACCCGCGGGGATCGAAAAGGAGAGGCCCGAGCCGAGGTCGGCTGTGGTGATCGCGTGTTCAGAGGGCAGAAAGGCGACGCACGCGACCGTCATCAGGGTAAAGCCGGCGACGAGCAGCGTGCTGACGCGCTCGATGAGGCGATAGCTGCCCGTGGCCAGCACGATCATGGTGATGACGGTGATGCCGATGGCCCAGGGCCAGGTGACGGCTCGCGAAGCCGGGCCGTCGACCCGTCCGGGAAGGGCCATCTGGATCGATTCGGCGATGCCGCCGATCATGGCGCCGATTTGCATCTGGGTTGCCAGAACCATGCCCGCGCACCACCACACGAGAGCCAATCCCGGTCCCGGCAGGCGGCTTAAGGCGGTGAAGGTGGCCTCGCCGGAGCTCATGGCGTAGCGGCCCAGCTCTACCTGGACGAAGACCTTGATCAGGCAGCTCAGGATCACGAGCCAGAGCAACGCGAAGCCGACCTTGGCACCCAGGTTTGTGGTGGCGATCAACTCGCCGGTACCGACGATCGCGCCGGCGAGGATGAGGCCGGGGCCTATGTTGCGGAGGGATTGCCAGAGCGAGCGTGGGGGTTCCTGGACCTCGTAATGGGGCGTGCCGGTTTGGGTCGCCGCCGGCGGGGTGACGGCATCACCGGCTTCGCTGGGCATGGTGGGGAGTCCAAACGGTGGAAAGGCGCACGACGGGGGAGAGGGAGATCGGCCGGAAGCTCATCCTAGTCGCGGGTGGGCCCCGATCCCAGAGTGTGGTGCGAGGGGCGGCGGCCCCTCCATCGGGGGCGAGAGCCTGGGTCCAACCATCGGTGAGGGCCGTTGACGTCGTGGCGGAGATGCGCTGAGGGTTGGGCGTGACCAGTAACCACGTTGGCGAGGTGGGTGAGCAGGCGTTCGCGGAAATGGGGCAGATTGAAGCGAACGGCGCGAGCGCGGGCCTCGGCGGGATCGTGGGGGGAGCCTTCGGCCTCCCAGTTGAGGAGACTGCGGCAGAGGCTGGCGGCGGTTGGCTCGGCATGAAGCCGACCGACGCGGTCGTCGACGGTCTCGGCCACCCCGCCCTCGGCCAGGGCCAGCACCGGAGTCCCGCAAGCGAGGGCCTCGATGGGCACGATCCCGAAATCTTCGTTGCCGGGAAAGAGCAGGGCGCGGCAGCGTTGGAGGTGATCGCGGATGATCGCATCGGACTGCCAGCCGAGGAAGCGGGTTTCGGGCCCGGCGGAGGCCTGTAGAGCGGCACGCTCGGGTCCTTCGCCGATGACGACAAGGCGGCGGCGGGCCTCGCGACAGGCGGCCACAGCCTGGTCGATTCGCTTGTAAGGCACGAGCGCCGAAACGACGAGGTAGAACGGCTCGCGTTCGACGGGTGCCGGTTGGTAGAAATCGGCATCGACGGGCGGCTCGATGACCAGGCTATCGCGATGATAGGAATGCGCGATCCGACGTCGAACGGTGTCGGAAATGGCGACGAAATGGGTGACACCGGAGGCTGTGCGCTTGTCCCAATCGCGGAGTCGATCGAGCATCCAGCCGGCCAGCCGACGCCGGAGCGGTCGATCGACCCAGTTTTCGAGATAAGCGTGGCGGCCGTCCCAGGCGTAACGCATCGGCGTGAAGCAGTAGGAGACGTGGGGAACCCCGACCGGAACGCGAACCGCCTTGGCGACGCAATGGCTGAAGCTGACAACGAGATCGGGCCGTCCGACATCCCAGGAAGCGGCGGCCCAGGGCATCAAGGGCAGGAGGGAGCGATAGCGACGCTCGATTCCCGGAATGTGCTGAAGCGGACTGGTGAAAATCGCCAGCCGCTCAATCTCCGCACCTGCTGATCCGGGATGGTGGAGCAAGGTGTGGAGCGTTGCCCCGGGGAATGCACGACAGAGGACTTCCAGGCATTTTTCGCCGCCACGACGACCGGTGAGCCAGTCGTGGACAAGGGCCACTCGCAACCCACGCAGGGGGGGGGGAAGGTGGGCGTCGTCGGCATCCTGTGCATCCATGCATGGAATCTCCCGGTGCGCCGAAGTGGAGGCGGCGGGAGAGTAAACCAGAGGCGAGGGGAGTGGGCAAGGCGAGAGCCGTTGGTTGAGGACGGCCCTCGATGGGAGGAGGGGGGGATTACTTGGCGTCTTCGACCTTGAGAAGCTCGATTTCGAAGTGGAGCGTGGCGTTGGGCGGGATGGCGGGCGGGCGGCCGTTGGGGCCGTAGGCGAGTGCCGGGGGAATGACGAGCTTGCGAAACTCGCCCTCGGTCATTCCGGTGACGCCTTCATCCCAGCCTCGAATGACGGATCGCGCACCGATTTGGAATCGGAACGGCTTGTTGCTATCGCGCGAGCTATCGAACTTGACGCCACTGGGGAGGGTGCCGACGTAATGGACGGTCACGAACTGTCCCGGCCTGGCTTGCTTGCCTTCGCCGGCCTTGAGAGTGGTGTATTCGAGCTTGGTGCCGGTGGAGCGGCTTTCGCCGATGGGGGTCGCGCCCAGGAGTGGCAAGGAGACGTCGGTATTCTCGGTAGGCGGCTGGACGGTCGTGAGGCTGCTGGCTTCGCCGATCGATTGGGCTTCGTCTCCCTCCTGGGTGGGTCGAACGAGCTTCGAGCCGGGAAGCACGGTCGGGATCACTTCCGGCTCGGGTAGGCCATCGCAGCCCGCGGCGAGAAGCGCGGAGGTTAGGGCAATCAGAAATCGGGACCTGTTCATGACTCGAATATGCCTTGCCCGCGTCTCGGGCGGTGAAGTAACGTGTCCACCGGACGATCGCCGGATCGGGCCATGCGAGAGGCCGCTTCGAGATAACTACGAAACCGAGCCATGATTGGTTTGTCAATCGGCGGGCGATTTCAACCGGTCGAGATCGGCGGAGAATCCGAGTGCCGGTACCAGGCTAATGGTGATGTGTCCGGCGAAGCAATGGAAGACGTCGGCATTGTCGATTCGCGGGCGATCGGCGTAAACGGCTTCGTAGTGGGCGTGGTCGTCGACCCAGCGATAGAGGGAACTTAGTGGACTCGGGTCCACCGGGCAAAATTCGATTAGCGGGTCCGGTTCGTCTGCGTCGGGATGGGGTAGGTTGACGTTCCAGAAGTGGGCCGGAGGTGGAGGTTCGTGAAGGAGTTGATCGAGAACCTGACGAGTCCAGCGGGAGGCGCGGGACCAGTCGAGCGGGCGGCCTTTGCGAATGTAATGGGAAATTGCGATGCCGTGACGGCCGCGAAGGGCGGCCTCACGGGCGGCCGCGGCCGTGCCCGAGTGGAGGAGATCGGTGCCCAGGTTGCCGC
>JBGSYY010000021.1:0-6660 GCA_041750675.1 Isosphaeraceae bacterium
CCACCACCAGGCCCGGCCAGCCCCGCCGGTGCCAGCCCACATGCAGGGCGACCTCCGTCGAGTTCGGCCCCGGAAGTAAGTTCGCCGCGCCGATGAAATCGAGAAACTCCTGATGAGTCAGCCAGCCTCGCCGACGCACCAGCTCCTGCTCCATCACCGCCAGATGCGCCGCCGGACCACCAAACGAGGTCGCGCCCAGCCACAGGAAGACCCGCGCCAGTTCCGTCAGTGTCCCTTCCCTGCGTGCGCTTCCCATCATCAGGGCGCAGCCTCAGCCTCCGGAACCGGCGCGCCTCCGCCGCCCGGCGCCAGCCGCTCATCGCCGCTCATCAAGTAGCTCATCATCGCCGCCAGCGCCAGCAAAACCCCGATCCAGAGCAGCGGGTTTTTGTGTTGATCGGCATACCAGGCACGCGACCCTTCCGCCCGCTCCCGCGTCGTTTCGTGGTCCCGATGATGTCCTCGCGGCTCGCTGTCGCTCATTGTCCTGGCTCCTCGGCAACGCTCGTCACGTATTTCTTACCGGGCAAGATCGTAACCGCCTTTCCGGACGCTCTGCCACAATCTGGCTATCGAGAGATCCGGTGGTGGAAGGGAGGGCGTTGGACCTGGCTGTGATGAGCTGCGCTGTCTGGAGTGAGATGGGACCGGGGGCGTTGGGGATGGTGGAGCGGGGGGGACCGATTGGGGATGAAGGTGAACTGGAATCGGCGGCGGGGCTTGGGTTCGTTTTGTCCGAGGTGGAGGCGATAGCGGCGAGGTTGGAAGGGACGCCGACCCCCTGTTCGGCGCTGTCCCCAAGGGGGAGTGAGGGAGAGCAGGAAGAGGAGGGCGTCTGGGAATCGGGCATGGGGGGCGATGTTGGGGTTTCTGGTTCCGTGCGCGAGGAGGTCTCGGGTTCGTTCTGGGTGGGGGGAGTGAGGCGGCGGGATTTTTCGAGGTCGGAGAGGGCGCGGCGGTGGGTTCGGTCGGCTTCGTTGAGGTAGCGGGCGAGTTTTTGGCCGGTGTGGGTGGTGTCGGCGAGGGAGCGGGCGGGGGCCTGGGCGCGGGATTGGGCGTCGCGGGTTTCGAGTCGTGCGGCGCGGCGGCGTAGATTTCTGGCTTTGCGCTCGAGCCAGTGGGTGAGGCGGGGTTGCGCGGTGGCGGGGGAGGGGAGGTTGTAGAGGAGTGTTTGGGCGTGCTGGAGGTCAATATAGCGGGGGAGGTTTGCGGGGGCGTGGTGCTGGATCAGGGAGAGCAGGCAGCGCCAGAGGCGGCGCTGGGGTGGTGAGGCTTCGAGGGTCAAGGTGGTGGCGGGGTGACCTGCGAGTCGGAGGAGGAGGCGGGTTTCGTTGAGGGTGGTGTGGCCGCGATCGGCGAGGGCGGTGGCGAGGCGGGAAAAGAGGCGGGCGAGAGTGCGAGCGCCGAGGGCGGTGCGGCGAAGGGTGGCGGTGACGAGGGCGGGGTCGTCGTGTTTGGGGTCGAGGAGTTGTTTGCGGAGGGTGGCGACCTTGCGACGGCGGGCGAGGTCGAAGCGGTCGATGGCGTATTGCTGCCGGTTGTGGGAGTGGGCGAGTTCGGTCTGGGCGATGAGAATCCAGCGGAGGGAGGAGACGGCGGCTTTGTGGACAAGTCGGGCTTCGTAGTCGTCGGCGGGCTGGAATTTTTTCTCGTAGATGGCGATCTCGCCCTGGAGTTCGCGGGCGACGGCTTCGGGGAGGATGGTTTCGGCAGTGAGGCCGTGTTTGAAGGCGTTTTTGCGGGATTGTTGTTTGCCTTCGGGGGTGATGGGGCCCTGGGATTTGCGACCGTTGCGGCGGGATGCCTGGCGCTGGGCCTCGGAGCGGGGTTTGGGGGTGGGGGGGGGTGCGGTTGGGATTGGGTTTGGGGTTGGGGTGTGGAGGGAGTCTTCGAGGTCGAGGGTGGCCTGGGCGTCGGCGGCGGCCTCGGCGATGAGCCTGGAGAGGTGGGGAGTGAGGATGCCGGCGGTTCGGAGCTGGTTTTCGAAGTCGCGGGCGAAGTGTTCGGGGTCGGAGTTGGAGTTGGAGTTGGACATGATTGTTTGTGGTCCTTGGTGATTGGTTGGTTATGCGTGGATATGGGAAATGGGTTGGGGGAGTTTGTGTAGATGATCATTGAGTTGTGCGTGAATTATCTGGATTGGTGGTTTTTTGCTGGGCTTTTTGACAATGCGTTGTGCGTTGCTCGGGGTGTCGGCCGATGACGTACCGTACGGGGAGTTGTGCTGCGGGGGGTTGTGCGTTGCTCGGGCTTTCGCTCGATGACGCACCCTACGGGGGGGGTGTGCGTTGCTCGGGCTTTCGCCCGATGACGCACCCTACGGGGAGTTGTGCTGCGGGGCGTTGTGCGTTGGTCGGGGTGTCGGCCGATGACGCAACGTACGGGGGGTTGTAGAGTGAAAGCGTTTCATTTTTTCACGGAGCAACTCCCATGACCTGGCATTGCCCCAAATGCGCTGAGGTGGTCGACGACGATTTCGACCTCTGCTGGTCCTGCGGCACCTCGGCCGACGGTATTGAAGATCCCAACTTCGTCAGTGCCGACGACGCCGAGCCGATCCCCCTGGAACCGAGCCCCGAATTCCCCGACGACGACCCCCTCGCCGACTTCGGCGGCACGCCGCTGCCCGACCTCGTCCCCTGCTATACCGCCAAAAACACGATTGAGGCCAAGTTCGTCGCCGACCGCCTCTGCGAGATCGGCATCCCGGCACTCGCCGACAAGATCGACACGAATCTGATCCTGGGCGGCTGGAAGCCCACCATGTGGGGATACGGCCCGAGAGTCCGCATCCGCCCGGAAGATCTCGGCCGGGCGGAGACATGGCTCAAGACCTATGTGGAGCGACCTGATTCACACGGCTTGCACAAAGAATAAGGCCCGCGTTCCACCTTCCAGACCTTTGACCGTTCCACCCGCCCGGAATTCTGACCCTTCCCATGCGTATTGAGCTTCAGACAGTCCCGTTCCGGTGATGTCATCGCCGCGCAGGCGGGGATCCATAGGATTCACCGCTCTCGCACTGGATCCCCGCCTGCGCGGGGATGACTTCGGGCAAACCCGTATCGGAACCGAACAAGCGGGGGGGCAATAACTGGCCGGCCATGGATTTTGAATGCTGTTGATCATGACTGTGGCAAACTCTTGTGGCGTAGGCTTGCTCGCACTGGTGAAGCCCGAGAAACCCGGACGCGGGAGAATTGATCATCGGGTCGCGCGAGGCGATAATGGGTGAACGTATCCTCACACGAAAGGGGTCAATGATGCAGACGATCGCGGTGTTCAATACTCGGGGTGGTTCGGGGAAGAGTGCCGCGACGGTGTTTTTGGCCGATTTTCTGGCGACGCTGTTCACGCAGCGGGTGCTGGTGGTGGATCTCGACCCGCAGCAGAGCGCGTCGGTGGCGCTTTTGGGGGAGGAGCGGCTGGTGGCCGGATTCGGCCAGGGGAAGAGCTTGCCGAAGCTGCTGGAGAAGGCGCTGAACGAGGAGAGACTCGACGCGGAGGCAGTTCGAGGCGTGATGATCGAACGGCCGAAGCCGGCCCGGGCGCGGAAGGGGACGACGTATCTTGGCCCGTTGCACGTTTTGTCCTGTGAGCGCGAGGACTGGCACAATCTGGATGATTATTTGAGGGATCGAGCGCCGTCGAGGCGGCCAGCGACAGCGACGATGCTGAGACGGACGCTTGAGGCCGTGCGTGACGAGTTCGACGTTTGCCTGATCGACTTCCCGGGGCATGAGACGGGGCCGATGAGCCAGATGGGTCTACGCGCGGCGGATTGGTGGCTGTTTCCCTGTGTGCCGGATCGGTCGGGCATCCGTGACCTGGAGGGGCCGAGCAAGGCGATTCGGGACGTTTTCCAGGACACGAAGCATCGGATCAAGGGGCTGGGGACGTTGTTGAGCATCAGTCAGGCGGCGACCAGTTCGGAGTATCGGCAGGCGTATCAGACGCTGGCGGAGGCGGCGGAGCGTCAGAATGTGCCGCGGTTGTTTGGGGACAAGGCGAAGCTGCTGATCTGGACCGCGGCGCGGAACGCGCTTGATGACACGTTGTGGGGCGAGAACACGACGTTGAACCAGAAATACAAGGAGAAGCCGCTTTACGACGCGGTGCGCCTGGTGTGCAAGGAGGCGCTGGAGCGGATGGAACTGTCGGGCGAGGAGGTGGCGGTTCAGTTCAATCTGCTCGACGGGCTGAACCATCGGATGCGGGAGATTTTTGTGCGGGCGAGTGCGCGGTCGAAGGGGGAGGGGCGGAAGGTGGGGAGCGTGTGAGGGGCGATTCGTTGGTGTGAGCGGTGCAAGGGGCGGTCGAACATCGGGCCATGGGGACGCGGCCCGGGAAATGGTGGATCTTGCCCGAATCGATGGGCTGTTACCGGATGCCCCGGTCTAGAACGTTCCGGGAAGCCAAAGACACTGGCAGAGCCAGTGGCACCCATGCATATGAACAAATCTTTCCAGTGCCACCCCGCCCGTCAGCATGTGCCTCGATTGTTTGGCGACAAGGCGAAACTGTTGATCTGGACCGGGGCGCGGAATGCGCTTGATGACACGTTGTGGGGCGAGAACACGACGTTGAATCAGAAATACAAGGAGAAGCCGCTTTACGACGCGGTGCGGCTGGTGTGCAAGGAAGCGCTGGAACGGATGGAACTGTCGGGCGAGGAGGTGGCGGTTCAGTTCAATCTGCTCGACGGGCTGAACCATCGAATGCGGGAGATTTTTGTGCGGGCGAGTGCGCGGTCGAAGGGGGAGGGGCGGAAGGTGGGGAGCGTGTGAGTGGGTGGGGCTGGAGGGGTCAGACTGGGTTGCTTTGAGGCGGGGGCGTGAGGCTGCCGGCATGCGGGCAGCGTTCGAGATCACTTTGCCTGGGCCACGCGGCCGCCACCCGACGGAGTGTTACGGATCTTTTGGTTGTGCCTTTTTCTCCTCGTAGATCGGCACCCAGACATTAAGGATTTGATGCGCCTCGTCCTTGGTAAGCGAACTGAAATTCTGCTTATATCCAAGTATTTCTTCTATTTGGACATCTCGCTGTCGCGAATCCCAACCTAGTCGTTTGATGATCCCAAGCATGAAGCCGCGTTGTGCGTTTGACGCAGCATCGGTTTCTGAATTTTCAGGTTGTGCGTGCGCCTGAGAGACCGCAGGCGACGCTTGCAGCGGAGGTGGAATATGCACGATCACGGGCTGAATCTGCACCGGGGCGGGCGCGGCCGCGATCGACCGATTCGCTGGGGGTTCTGGACGGTTCGTTATGGTGAAAATGACAAAAATAAACAACAACCCGGAGATGATTGTGGCGAGGATGGCCAGAATCACGCCCGGGAGACTCGAATTTGAAACCGGAGCTGACCCGGCGACGGGACTGCTTAGCACATTTTCATTTTCGTCAGATGGCGTCTCGGAGTTGTAAATCGTACGAGGATGCGGCGGGGGTATCTCTCGCTTTCCTTTGCAGTTGGCATCGGAGTAACGAACACATCCGAAAAACTCGCCATAGGGTCCGATCCGCTTTTGCATCTCAGCGCCGCAGACTGGGCACCGCAACTGAGAGTCCATTTCAGTCGTCCTTGCTTCGAACCACTGTTCTGCCTGTTCTGTAAGGATATCGAGCTTATCCACGGTACGGCGGAGATCCTCCTTTCGATATCTTTTCAAAGGAAATGCATAACTTCGACAGATCTCATCCTTCTTACGATCTCGCTTCAACTGCGTTGGATCCCGATGCGAAGGCCCATCGAATTCCACCGCGAAAAGTGGTCGCTTATCTTCGTCGCAGACAACGAAGTCGAAATGGGCCATCAAGGCGTATTCATACAAGACTTGATCGACATCGCCAGCCTGAATTTGGAAGACATCCGCAACTCTCACTTTCGTGTGGACCGAGGCTCCATAGCGATCGCAGACGTCGCGCAGGCGGCCATGGACGATTTGTTCGGGGACGTTCATGAGTCGCGGGAACATATCTCACTCAGGGTTGTTGGGCGTCATGAAATCGCGATTGGACGGTTTGGAGTTGATTTGGTGGGCGATCGATGGACAAGTCGACAGTCAACCCGCTTGCGGAGCTGCCGGATTATCAGCCCAATCTGAGCTTCATGAAGACCAAGACCGAGAAGACGCATAAACAACCGAAAACTAAAGGGTTGGATTCATAACGGGATGATTCGCCCCTTCAGGGCTGGAAAACAATCTTCGATCAATCCGAGTCCAGGGGCGTTGCCCCTGGCTAGTATGAATCGCCCCTTTGGGGCTGGGGGCTGGGTGAGTGTGAATCGATCCAGGGGCGTTGCCCCTGGCTATTATCGTTCGCGCCTTCGGCGCTTGAATGGCGGCGTGCTGCACACGCCCTACATGCCGAATTTATGCGCCAACGGGTTCGACTTCGCCGATCTCGACCAGGCCGGCCATGGCGGCGGCGGATTTTCGGAGGTCTTCGGTGATTCGCATGGAGCAGAATTTGGGGCCGCACATGGAGCAGAATGCCGCCGACTTGAAGGCGTCCTGGGGGAGGGTTTCGTCGTGCATGCGACGGGCGGTGGCGGGGTCGAGGGAGAGGCGGAACTGTTCGTTCCAGTCGAAGGCGAAGCGGGCTTTGGAGAGGGCGTCGTCGCGGTCGCGGGAGCCGGGGCGGTGGCGGGCGAGGTCC
>JBGSYY010000022.1:0-4699 GCA_041750675.1 Isosphaeraceae bacterium
GCCTGGGCCTGGGCCTGCCGCGCGTCGCTCGCTATCTCGACGCCGTCGGCGGTCAACTTCACTGGACAGCCCGCCCCGGCGGAGGCACGATTTTTCAAGTCGACCTCCCCCTGGCGAAGGAATTGCCTCGCGCGGCATGCTAGAGGTTATGAAAAATACGCATGCCGAGATGCCCCGTCGCGCCTGGGTTCGCTCCGTCATCGGAGGCGGACTGGCGTGGTCGGGCGTTGTCGCTCGACAGAACCAACCTCAGTCACCAGAAGATTCCCCAGTCCGGCTCATCGTGCGCGGCGAACGCCCGCTCAACGCCGAGACACCCGTTACGGCGTTCGACAAGGCTCTCACGCCGACCGAGCATTTTTTCGTGCGCACCCATTTTCGCCCGCCCCAGGTCGACCTCCGACCCTGGTCCGCGTCCGTCGAGGGCCTGGTTGAAAATCCGCTCGCGCTCCATCCCGCCGACACCAGCTTCAAAGACTATGAGCATGTGACGCTTACCGCCGTCCTCCAATGTGCCGGCAATGGTCGCGCTTTTTTTGAGCCGATCGTGCCGGGCGTGCCCTGGCGCAAAGGGGCTGTCGGCAACGCCACCTGGACCGGTGTCCGTCTCCGTGACGTATTAACGCGTGCCGGGCTCAAACCTGGGGCGGCTCATGTCCATTTCCACACCGCCGGCGCGCCGCCGCATCCCCGAACTCCGCCTTTCTTGCGCAGTCTCCCTCTCGATCGAGCCACACTCGAAAGCACCTTGCTCGCAACCCACATGAACGGCGAGCCGATGCCCGACATCCACGGGGGCCCGCTTCGCCTCATTGTGCCCGGTTGGACCGGCAACCACTGGATCAAGTGGGTTCGCCGCATTGTCGTTTCCGACGTGGAGGCACCCGGCCTTTTTCAACAATCCGCCTATCGCATACCACGCGACCCCGCGCCCCCTGGCGCCACCGTGCCGCCCGAAAACTTGCTGCCCGTTACCGAGATGAACGTCAAGTCGCTCATCGCCCGCCCCGGTGCGGGAGATACTCTCACCCCAGGCCCACACGACATCGTCGGCGCGGCATGGTCGGGAATGGTCCCCGTGGCCAGGGTCGAAATCAGGATCGACGAGGGACCGTGGCAAGTCGCCTCCTTCGACGATCCGACGATCGAGCCATTCGGATGGCGAATCTGGCGCCGGAGCTGGGAAGCTACACCCGGCGCTCATTCGCTCAGCGTCCGGGCGAGCGATGCCGAGGGCCGAATCCAGCCCGAATCCACCGCCTGGAACAAGAGCGGCTACCTCTGGAACGGCATCGATACGATCCATGTCGAGGTGCGCTCATGAAGATGCCGCGTTTCTTTCGGGCCGCCGCCCTCCTCCTCCCTCTCATCGCCGCCGCCCATGCGCGTCCTGTCGTGCAAGATCCCGTCGCCGTCGAGGAGCGCGCCGAGGAACTCGCCTTCGGCGAGCGAATCTTCGACAACTCCTGCCGGATGTGCCACGAGCCGGAGCTTGTCCTTCAGCAACGCCTTACTCCCAGGCAATGGGACGCCGAGATCGAAAAAATGATCGGCTGGGGAGCCGCCGTTGCTCCCGAGGAAATCCCCTGGCTTCGGGCCTACCTCACCACGAACTTCAGCCCCTCAAACCCGCATCAACCGTCCCAACTCGACCAGCCGATGAGCAAACCGGCCTCGGTCGTCCACTCCGTCGATCCGAGAGTAATGGGAAATGGTGACGTCGCACGCGGCCAGTCCCTGTTCCTCGAACATTGCGGCACCTGCCATGGCTCAAGCGGGCAGGGCGGTGAGCCAGGCCAGAATCTGATCGCCCAGCCCGTGTTGTCACAAGCCAGTGATTTCCAGGCGGTCATTGCTCAGGGCCGGCACAAGATGCCCGCCTTCGACGAAGTTCTCAAGCCCGAGCAAACCGAGGATATCCGGTCCTGGCTGCTCACGCTTGAGTATCAACCACAGTGAGCCGGTCTCTCTAAACGGCCACCTTTTCCAGCCGCAAAGTGCTGGGTGCGAAAATTTCGCGAGCCAGCAGCGACGCGCCCAGCACACCCGCATCGTCACCTAGGCCCGACTGAATGATCCGCGACGCCGAATCGGAATCGGCCAGAATGTGCGGCCGTGCGGCGTCTCGAACGATTGAGAGATACGACTCGCCCAGCGCCTCAACAACACCGCCGCCCACCACCACGCGCTGGGGGTCGAGCACGTTGATCAGGCTCGCCAGCCCCATGCCCAGGAACCGCGCCGCTCGGTCGATCTCGCGGACAACCACGGGATCGCGGTCGGCGTACGCAGCCGAAAGCTCCTTGCTCTTGATCCGCCGGGGCGTTTTGCCCTCGAAGTGGTCGTCGAGAATCGTCGGCTCGCCCCGACTCACGGCCTTGCCAATCCGCTTGACGATCGCCGATCGACTTGCCAGGGCTTCCAAACATCCGCGCTGGCCGCACCCGCACCGTGGCCCCGCGGCCTTGACGACGATGTGGCCGATCTCGCCCGCGTTCCCTGTCGTTCCCAGCAGCATCGTGCCGTTCACAATCACGCAGCCGCCGATTCCCGTCCCCACGAACGCCGCCAGCAGGTCCTGAAACCCGTGACCCGAACCGAGCCGAAACTCGCCATAGCCGCCCACGCGTACATCATTCCATACCTTCACCTTGATCCCCAACCGCTCAGCCAACCCAGGACCCAGCGGAAACTCCTTCACATTCAAGTTAGGTGAATGCAGGATCACTCCACGCTCCAGGTCGAGCGGCCCCGGCGAGCCGATTCCGCAGCCCAGCAAGTCGCGACTGCTCAGCCCGGCGGCCGCAACGGCTTCAAGTGAAGCCGCTTCGAGCGCGGCCATGAGAGCCGTGGCACCTTCCTGTGCCGGCGTCGATCGTTTGGCCCGACCGATGATCTGATTCTTGCCGTTCACGACAGCGGCGAGAATCTTCGTCCCTCCCAGATCCACACCCAGCACCGGTGCCTCGGTCCCCCCATCACGATCGGTCATTGCCGTCGGCCTCCCCGTTGCGAAATTCGTGTGCGATTTCAGATGCATACTTTACGTCAACCGTCGGCTCCGGACCATCTTCCGCCTGGGTGTCCGCCCTGGGCTTCGCGGTCGCATCTTCGTCTCCGTTTTCATGGCGAAAGCGGAATTCTTCCCGCATGGCCATCTCCTCCGTCGACAACGCGAGGGGAATCACCTTGCGGATCGGCTTCGCCATCGCGGCCCCACAATAGGGCAGATATGCCTTGACCTCCGCACGCGTGCCGAAGAACAGCTCGGTCTTGTTCAGGCATAGCTTCATGAACAAAAGGCGGACGAGCGTCACAAAGCCCACGATCAGCAGCAACCGCAACAAACCCAGGCTCACCGGCATCTTGCCCGGCACTTCCAGCTTGATATCCGAGATCGCCCCGAAAAACTTCTGCGGCAGGTGAGCAAACAGGACGTTCATCGACAGGTCGGCGAAAAACAAGGTCCATTGCGGTGTCGAATCGGTCGGCCCCTCAAAATCGCCCGCCAGGGGCAGCGCCGGCGAGGCGATCATCGTCTCCAACATGCCCGCAGCCAGAAACAGACCGAGATAAATCACAATGTTGAATAGCTCGACCTTGCTCTTCTTGTACGACTCACGCAGCCAGTTCGGCTTGAACCATTGCAACACCACCCAGACGGGCATGAGCAGCGAGACCAACAACCCCAGCGCCGCCAATGCCGCCACCGGCCCATTGCCTATCCACGATTGAAGCGCCCGCATGAGCAGGAAGGGCAAGGTCGCCAGGTAGGAAAAGGCCAGCATCGTGAACGGAATCATGCCCAGGATCAGCGTGAGCCGGCCCAGGTTGTAAAAGAACACATGCAGGAAATAGCCCCGCTTGCTGCCGGTCTCGCTGCCGTCGCTCGCGGTTTTGCGATGCGGCAGCCGAAACAGCGAGCGCACGACCTTGAAAAAATCAAAGGCGAACGGCGCCTGAATCGTGATTTCCCACTCGTAAACATCCGGCGGCCGTGGCACGGGGGCATCGACGCGCAGATTGGGTTCGACCCCCGACATGGACCGTTTCCTGGCAAGAAAAACCATGGTTGTCCAGCGCGTCGGCGTGGCGTGTCCATCACGGCCATCCAACGATCTTTCGGCGTTTGGTGGAGAGACTCGCATCCCGGCCACCAGCAAGCCCCAACCCGTCGAGGCGGTCCTACGTCCGTATCGATCGGGCCGCTGGTTTCCGCATCCTTCCGACTGGGCTCTCGGAATCGATCGGGCAACCCACGGCTTCTGGCAACTAGTTTACGACTTTGACGGCGATCCGTTCCATAGCCATCGGCTTTGCGGCCAAGTTCTCCACGCAAATAGGAGACGCGGAACGAGTCAACGCTCCCGAATAGGCGATTCCTGCGGGTCGGTAGGGCTGTAGCAGTCAGGCCGACACAAGCGAGAACTCGTCTGGAGCTGCCGACGCAATCGCATAAACCAGGGGCGGCACCAACGCCGTGCCAGCCTCGTCATGAACTCGATTGGCTCTCGTGAAATTCAGGAATGAGCCGACAAGCCCAGCCGTTGGCGGTGGTACGCCAGCCGTTGCGCCACGTCCATCCGACCAAAATCGGGCATCCCGTCTTCCCGCTTGGGGTACCCGTTACTGGTATCGAACCGGGGCGGAACGGTCGCCGCCGCGACGGCCACCGGCCGTTCCCGCTCCAGCCCAGTGT
>JBGSYY010000023.1:0-4576 GCA_041750675.1 Isosphaeraceae bacterium
GAGGATGCGCCACTGGCCTTTGCCCTGGAAGCTGTAGCGCTCGTCGGGGGCGAGGGGTTCGAGGAAGCCTTTTTCCTCCAGCTCGTCGAGGGCGGGCTTGAGGCGGCGCTTCAGCTCGGTGGGGGCGTAAGACTTGCTCAGTCCGATATGATTACATGCGAAGGTTTTCAGATCAAAATCAATCCGCTCGCGGCGGTAGAAGCGTTTGTCGAGGAAGCGGAACAGGCGCTTGGTGGTGGGGAGCTTCAGTTCGAGGAAGAAATCGAGGTCGAGCTGCTTCAAGTTGCCCGACTGGAAGCTGCGGAAGATGACCTCGTTCCAGCGGAAGCTGGACAGGGGCAGCGGGGGCGATCCGGCGGCGCGTCGGCCGTTGCCGCCGGCCTTGGCGTTCTTGCCGGAGAGGAGCCGGCGTTCGCGGTCGTAGAGGGTGACGTTGTCGAGGATGTGGAAGGTTTCGTCGACCCAGCTCTTGGCGGCGTTGTCCCACCAGGCGTTCTCATACATAAGCACCACTCCAACCCAGCGGTGGAGGGCCTCTTCGATGCGTTGATAGCTCTGGCCGCTCTGGGGCCAGCCGAGCAGTTCGATCAGTTCGTAGCGGGAGAAGGTGACCTTGGGGTCGCTGAAGCTGTTGCGGCGTTTGGTGAGCTGGATGAGGCCGACCATGACCTCGTCGTCGAGCGCGGTGGGCAGGCCGTTTTTGGGGCTGCCGGTGATGGTGAGGCGTCGGACGATGGGCGGGCCTTCGCGCTGTTCGAGACGGTCTTCGAAGACGAGCGAGAGCTGGCCGTCGGGAACGCGGTCAGCCAGGGCGGCGATGGGGAACTCGGCGAGGTTGAGTTCGTCCTTGTAGCCGGGATCGAGGTCAAGGGCGGCGGCCTCGTCGGTCGTAAGCAGGACGGCCGAGGCGGAGGCTGGGGATGCCGTCGGTGTTCGAGTCGCCGTCTTGGCCATGGATGAAAGTCTCGAAGGGCGGTGGCGGCCGGCGAGAGAGAAAGGAATCGCAAGGACGGTGGAAGTGTACGACAGCGTCGAAAGCGACGCAAGTGGTTTGTCAGATTGCACTTTGCGTCGCCAAGTATGTCCCGTTAATCGGTACTGCGCGGCGCGGCGAGGGGAATGTGGTGATGAGTTTGCGGTGAGGAAGTGGGGTCTATACGCCTGGATAGAAGTCGCGATTTTTGAGAGGCAGAGCGCGGCCCACAACAATGTCTTACGTCTAAGCAAAAGTCTAATACAAAGTCTAGGGAGACGTAAGTCGTGATTCTAACAAGAGATTGGGTGACCAAGTATGTCCGGTTAATCGGTAGTGGTATGTCCGGTTAATCGTGAGTGCAGGCCCCAAGTATGCTCGGTTAATCGGTAAAAGTATGTCCGGTTAATCGTGAGTGCAGGGGGTAAGTATGCTCGGTTGATCGGTAGTGAACAGGAGCACCCTACGGTTGAAGTATCGCTAGTTGTCGTTTGTTCATGGGAAAACGGGTGAGTCGAGACGAAGTATGCTCGGTTGATCGTGGTGGACAAATGGGCGGATAAAGGAGTGTGAAGGTCGGGAAAAGCAGGAGGAATCGTGCTATGGGTGAACTATCGTGGGTGTTGTTTGTACACAAAGCGGGTGAAGTATGTCCGGTTAATCGCTAGGTGCGGAATCGTGGTTTGGGGTGGGTGAAACCATGCTCGGTTAATCGGTAGTGGGCGGTGTGCTGGGAGTGGGTGTTGAGCGGGTCGAAGTATGTCCGGTTGATCGGTAGTGGGGGCGGGGTGTCATGGATTTTGAGAGGGTGAGCGTGTGGCCGGAGGGGTTGGGTGGGGCTGCACTCACGATGAACCGGACATAGTTGGGGGGTGGGATTGAAGGTGGGCTGGGACGCGCAGGCCGGATCAAAATGTTCAAGTTTTTCTTGACGAGACGCGCGGGGCGACTCATGCTCGAATTGACGACGATGGCCAGCCCTTGTTTGTGAGCATGGCGCACGCCGTCGACGGGCCTCACCTCTCTCACACTCTTTTCCCTCTCTCACTCAAGCGTCCTTAGGCCCCTCTCCCTTGCGGGCCGAGGATGGTGGAGGTTGGATCCATGAGCGTTCCCCGCCCGACCCATCATGGTGTTTTGGAAACTGGTGCGCACTGGCTGACACACGCCGCGGCGATGGTGCTGGGGGTGTTGCTGGTTTTGGTGGCGTTGACGTTTGGTGTGACGATCGTCGGCCTGCCGGTGGCGGCGGTGCTGGCGGTGCTCGGCCTGTTTGTGTTCGGCTGGGGTTTGACGCCGAGTTTTCGAAACTGGCGCGAGCAGGCTTGAACGAGGGGGCGGGGCTTCCCCCCTGCCCCCTCCCGCTCGCGGTGTGAGGAAGGGAGAAGGCCCTGCGGGGAGATCCGTCAAGGATGGGGAGAGGCTCCGCGAATCGTTCGAGATGGCCACATGACCCTTCGGACCTACCGGATCGATCCTCAGTACCGGCGATGCTGCTGGTATATGCTAGGTTCCATGCCGCTGGTGCAGGGTGTCGCCGCCGCGGTCGGGAAATACACCGATCTGAAGCCTGCCAACGTCGTGATGGGATGCCTCCTGCTGGCGTTGATCGCCAGCGCGTTAGCGTGGCCGCTGTCGTGGCGGCTGCGCGTCGACGCGCGCGGGATCGCTCGCGGGCGGCTCTTCTGGTGGGACCACTGGACCTGGCAAGACTTGGCCAGCGGTCGGGTCCGCAAGGAGCATCCGTTCATCCTGCATGATCCCGCGCGGCCCTGGTGGCGCCGTAGGCTGACGTTGGGCTATCTGACCGAGGGCGACCAGCGGGCTTTGGTCTCGCTCATCAACGAGCACTACCGGCTGCCGCCGCCCCCAGCCCTTTCCGACTCGCTTACGATCCGTTACGGGCATCGCCGGATCGCGGTCCTCGATTCTCGGAGTATCCGCATCAACGACCGTGGGCGGTTGCAGGACTACTCCTGGCGCGACGTACGTCAGGCGCATATCACGCGAGTCGATCCCCTGCGGCGCGACTTCAGTCGGCTCGTGATCGAGCTCCCCGATCGGGAGATCGAGCTGCAGATCCTCTCGCCCAACGGACACGCCACGCCCAGTTGGCGCGGTGCCGGCGCGGAGGTGGTGAACGAGTTCCTTCTCCGCCATCTACCAAGTGAGCGAGTGGAGACGCATCTGGTGGGCGAACCCCCGGCGCGACGATCGAGCATCGAGAGGGATTTGCGCAGGGCGGAGAGGAGCGAGCGAGAATACCGGTCGATCCTGTGGCTTTTCGGAGCTTCGATGCTGATTTGGACTGGGTATGCGGCGCTGGATCGGTCCTTCGGCCTGGTACGGGCGCTGGCGATGACGGCAATCGGCACCATCATCTTCGTCCCGGTCATCACGCACCTCGAACGGCTCGCTCGCCGGCGCGTGGAGCAGCTCAGGCACGCGCTGCAGTCGCTCGCGGGCAAGCCCTATGAAGAAAGCGGCCTTGTCGCAGGTGAAGGATGATCTCTCGAAGTACCTGTGGATCACGGAGACGGAGAAGGTGATCATCACGCGACACGGCAAGCTGGCCAGCGTGCGGATCGAGGAGGTCGAGTATCGACGGCGCGGCACTCCGTGCTCACCCCCCCTTCCCCGCGTCGTTGTTGGCATTGCGGTGCGACAAGAGGCCGGCGGCGTTCACGGGCGTCGCGACGGGTCGAGTGCCTCGCGCTGCGCGAAGCGATTCGATTTCGCCTTCGCCGGTTGGATCGGTATAGAATGAGTGACGAATGGGGGCTGGCGAGACAAGCCGCCGATCGGGGAGTCAAGGGATGTCGAGTTTGATAGAAGACGCGATCGCAAAGGTGCGAGAACTCTCGACGGAGCACCAAGACGCGATCGCCACGATGATCCTTGAGGCGATTGAGTCCGAGCAATTTCTGGACCCTCTTACCGAGGCCCATCGGCAGGATCTGCGGCGGCGGCTCGAAGCGTATCGTGACGATCCCAAGGCGGGTGCACCGTGGGAGGAGGTCAAGGCGCGGCTTGGATGGGATGAGCGATTCGCGCGTGTCGAATCAGCGGACATACAGTCTCGACTTGCCGACGAAGCTCTCGAAGACATGCGCGCGGGGCGTGTGCGGAAGTTGGACCTGAACGACTTGTGAATTCGCTGCTGGTCTTCGGCTGGATCGGCAGCGGGCGCGTGGGTGGCCCTGCATTGTTGAAGCCAGTGGTACCCGAAACTTCACGAGAAACTGACAGGCTGAAGAACGAAAGGGACGGTGATGAGGCGGGCGCTCTGATTGAGAGACGGCCGAGATCGATCAACCCCCCTCCCCCGCGTCGGTGTCGCTGTCGTTGGAGCGGCTGGAGCGGCGGTCGCGGGAATCGTAGAGGACCATCGAGCCGACGACGGGACGCAGGAGGTCGTTGATGACCTCGGAGCGGTCCTTGCCGAGGTGGATGGCGTAGAGCCAGAGCTTCTTATCGAGGTCTTCCTCGATGGCGAACATGCGCTCGACCCGGCGGGCCTTGACGGATTTGGTGCTCTTGGCGCGGCTGCGGGATGCGCCGGATGAGCCGCGCGGGTTGGGCGCAGGCTCGGGGTCCGGCTCG
>JBGSYY010000024.1:0-1838 GCA_041750675.1 Isosphaeraceae bacterium
CATCACCTGCTCCAGGCGGTCGCGGAGCTTGTCGCGCCAGCCCGAGGCGGCCGGCGCTTCGGCATTGCGTGAGGTTCGCCGCGCGGGCGTCGGCTCAACCGTAACCGGCACGAGAGCTTTTCTTGCCGTGAGTTTGGGCAGCAGCATCCGCTCGCCGATCGACCACAGGCTGCTCGTGATGAAATAGAGGCAAAGCCCCGCCGGCACGCGGTAAAACATGAACGCCATCACCACCAGCATGTACTTCATGATCTTCTGCGACTGTTCCTGCTCCGGCGTGGTTGCCGGGGGCGCGAACAGCTTCGTATGGACCAGCATCAACCCCGCAACGATCAGGGGCAGCAGATTGAAATACGGCCCCAGCCAGGGAACCTCGACCGGGAATTTGAAAAGCTGGTCCGGCGCGGCCAGGTTCTGAATCCACAGGAATGACGAGTTGCGCAGCGAAACACTGTTGTTCACCGCCTGCCAGAGTCCTAGAAAGATCGGCATCTGGATCAACACCAGCACGCAGCCGCCCAGCGGATTGACCCCGTTTGCCCGGTACATGGCAAAGGTTTCCTGGCCGATCTTCTCCTTGTCGTCCTTGTATTTCTCCCTGAGCGCCATCAGTTGCGGCTGCAGGTCCTGCATCCGCTTGGCCGACTCCGCCTGCTTCTTGCTCAAGGGAAACATCAACGACCGGACCACAAACGTCAGCAAGATAATCGCGATGCCGTAGTTGCCGTTGCTGCCACCAAAAACCCCGGCGACGGCGCTCGTCAGCTTGTGAATCTGATCGAGGAGCGGACCGATCGCGTTCCGCGCGATCCAGGTCGCGACTGGGCCGATCAGCGGAAACTGCCAGCCCTTGCGATAAGTGGCCAGATCCTCCGCCCCATAAGCCTCGAGCACCGTCGCTGACTTCGGCCCCGCGAAGAAGTGAAATCCAAGCTCCGCAGGGCGGTCGGCGGCAAGTGCGATCGGCCGCGTTTCGAGATAGACCGAAACCTCCGACTTGTGCGTCGGCTCCGCCGGCTCGACGATCATGGCAACCGTCTTATCGTCGATCCGGTCGGCCACTCCGGTCGGCACTGGGTCGGGCTGCAAAAAGACGGCAAAATACTGGTTCTCGACACCCGCGTACTTCAACGGCAGCGTCGTCGCGCGGATCGGGTCGCCCTTGCGCTCGCGGTCCATGATCTCGCCCGCCGCGCGGGTCTCGACCTCCGTCGTCCCGCCTCCACCCAGCTTGCCGAAGAAAACCTCGCGGAAGGTGCTGGTATACCACTCGCCCTCAACGGGCACGCCATACGGCCCCTGCACCCGAAGCACCAGCGACTGGGGAATCGACGATTCGATCCGTAGGTCCACGTCCAACGCGTCGCGGCCTTTCCGCAGGCTGATCGTTTTGACCACCGCCGCCTTCAGGCTCGGCACCTCGGCGCGAAAAACCACTTGCTCTCCCTCGAGCAGATTCCGCTGAGTATCAGCGGCGACGGGCCGAACCAGTCGGCCCGCGTCGTCGGGAACCACCGTCCAGAGCCGCTCACCCAGCGCGACCGGTTCGATCGGGTTCTCCTTGTCCTGGGGAACCAGCGTCAAGCCCAACGGCGGCGCGCCCACCAGATCCAGCTGATCCTCGTTGACATTCACCAGCGTCAACGGCTCACGCTTGCGGCGTCGGTCGGTCAGCTCCGCGTCGTGATAGGCCAGCTCGATCGACCGCACGCCAGCTCCCCGCTGCATCAGCCCAACCCGGAGATGATAGGCCGATTCGGCCGGTGCCTTGGGGTCGAGCGTGCCGAGCACCAACTGTTCGGCGGGCACGCGGGGAGCGTCATCCCGGGCAGGCAGCG
>JBGSYY010000025.1:0-2959 GCA_041750675.1 Isosphaeraceae bacterium
GGCCCTGGGCAGCCTGGGCGCAGGCGGGGTCGGTGCGCCAGGCTTCGGCGACGAACTCGGGGCCGAGATAGGAGCCGCCGATGCCGATGGCGACGACGTCGGTGAGGGGCTGGCCGGTGGCGCCTAGGTGTGTGCCGGAACGTACGGAATCGGCGAATGCGTGAATCCTATCGAGGACGGCGTGGACCTCGGCGACGATATTGACGCCGTCCACTTCGAGCTTGGCGGATCGTGGGAGGCGCAGCGCGGTGTGGAGAACGGCGCGGTCCTCGGTGGTGTTGATGTGCTTGCCGGCAAACATGGCGGCGATCTTGTCGGCAAGTTTGGCCTCGACGGCGAGGTGCTGGAGGAGGGTCAGTGTCTCGGTGGTGACGTTCTGGCGGGCGAAGTCGAGAAGGATGCCGTTGTGATGGGCGCGGAGGGCGTTGGCCCGGGAGGGGTCTTGAAGGAGATCGCGGAGGTGGAGCTTCCGGGTGGCCTGGGCGTGGGTTTTGAGGGCGTTCCAGGAGGTGAGGTCGGTGAGGCGCACGGGGGGTTCTCCGAGAGAGTCGGTTGTCGTGTGTGTGTGTGATCGAGGATTCTTCGAGGGTAATGCAGGGCTGAGGCGGATGCGAGGGGTGGCGGCGAGGGAGGGATGGAGTCAGGATGAGCGACGGCGGGCGGAAGGGTAGGAATGCGATCGCTTCGTGGAGTATGACCGTGGTGCTAGCATGAGTGTCGTTGGCTGGGACATGGGCCATCGAGGGAATTTTCTTGATCAAGGAGAGCTTTGATGTTTGAAATGCAGGATGCGAGGGTGAATGGGGTGTTGCTGCGAGTGCGAGTTGGAGGAGCGGCGGGGGACGCGCCGATCGTGTTGTTTCATGGGGTGACACGAAGTGGGATCGACTGGTTGCCGTTGTTTGGCGAACTGCAATGCGTGGGGCGGGTACATGCCGTGGATCAGCGCGGGCATGGGGGGGCATCGAAGGGCTTGGGTGCCTATCGACTGACGGACTATATCCACGACGCATGCGGCTATGTGGAATCATTGGACGCACCGGCGTTGGTGATCGGGCATTCGCTGGGGGCGATGGTGGCGGCGGGTGTGGCAAGTGAGCGGCCGGAGTGCGTGCGTGGGGTGGTACTGGAAGATCCGACGTATGAGATGACGGGGCGGCGGATGGGGGAGACGTTTTTCGTGGAGCTGTTTCAGGCGTTTTTGCCACATGCGGGGTCGGAGCGGTCGGCGGCGGAGATCGCGCGGGCGCTGGCGGCGGTGATGATCGGAGCACCTGGGGGGCCGAGGCTGCCGCTGGGGACGACTCGGGACGCGGCAAGCCTGCGGTATCATGCGACGAGCCTGAAGGCGCTCGATCCGGATGTGCTGAAAGAGATCCTCGAAGGGCGACTGCTGGAGGGGTACGATGTCGAGGCGGCATTGAGAGGGATCGCGTGCCCGACGTTGTTTCTGCATGGCGACTTCGCCGCGGGCGGTGCGTTGCCGGAAGAGTATGCCGAGTCGCTGGCGCGTTTGATACCGGACGTGTGCCGGGTACGGCTGGCGCGGGTGGGTCACAATATTCACGGAATGGCGCGGGAGGCGATGCTGCGGCCGTTGCTGGCGTTTATTGGATCACTGGGCTGAGGGAGAGAGAAAACACTCGCGTCGAGGATTGGAGGTTGCGTGATGAGGCTGGCACAGGGCTGGACGGTGATCGAGAACGCGACGTTGCTCCTGGGCACAGGGGCCGAGGCGATACCGGGCGGGCGGGTGGTGGTGCGGGATGGTCGGATTGTCGAGGCGGGGAAGGCGGAAGGGCCTTCGGATGCTCCTCCAGACGCCACGAGAATCGATGCCAAGGGCGGGACTGTGATGCCGGGGCTGGTGGAGGCGCACTTTCATCCGACGTATTTCGACGTGGCGGAGCTGGCGGATCTCGATATCAAGTACCCGGTCGAATATATCACGATACTTTCAGCGTGTAATGCGCGGTTAGCCCTGGAGTGCGGATATACGGCGGCCCGATCGGGTGGGAGTTTGCACAACATCGACGTGTGGTTGAAGAAGGCGATCGATGACGATCTGGTACCTGGGCCGAGGCTGGCGGCGAGTGGGCGGGAGATTTGTGGGGCGGGCGGGTTGATGGACTGGAATCCCGAGCACTGGAATTTGGGGATGGAAGGGCTGATTCTGCTAATCAACGGGCCGGACGAGGGTCGCAAGGCGGTGCGTAAGTTGGTGAAGGATGGTGCGGAGTGGATCAAGACGTATCCGACGGGCGACGCAGCCGCGCCGGATGCGGCGGATCATCACACGTTGTGCATGACGTATGAGGAGATGGCGGCGGTGGTGAGCGAGGCCCACAATTATCGCCGCAAGGTGACGGGGCATTGTCGGGCGACGGAGGGGATCACGAACGCGCTAAGGGCGGGGTTCGACGCGATCGAGCATGGGACTTTTATTGATGACGAAGGGCTGGAGCTGTTGCTTGAGCGCGATGTTCCGTGCGTGCCTGCACTGCAGTTTGAGTGGGCGAGCATCGAGTATGGGCCGAACTTTGGGATGCCGCAGGCGGTCGTCGACGGGCATCAGGAGACCCTGGATGGGGGGGCCGAGAGTGCGCGACGAATTTTGCGGGCTGGGGGACGGCTGGGGATGGGCGGGGATTATGGGTTCGCCTGGAACCCACATGGAGACTATGCGAAGGAGTTGAGTTTTTTTGTTCGGCACGTGGGATTCAGTCCGTTGGAGACGATCACCTGCGCGACGCGCACGGGGGCGGAGATCATGGGCCGGGCGGCGGAGTTCGGCACGCTGGAGGCGGGGAAGCTGGCGGATTTGTTGATTGTGGACGGCGACGTGCTGGGAGATATCCGCGTGCTGGAGGATCGATCGCGGCTGGTGGCGGTGATGCAGGGCGGGGTGATCAAGGCGGGGCGGATGGCGGCGCGCTGGCCCAGCGGCACGGAGCCGCGG
>JBGSYY010000026.1:0-5466 GCA_041750675.1 Isosphaeraceae bacterium
CGACCCCGAACCCCGCTGGACACGCGGCCGCCTCTACAGCGACGCCGCCCAGAGCATCCACGCCGGATCACCACCCGACTCCCTCAACCTTCCCGGCGTCGGATTCACCACAACCCCGTAAAATCTTGAGTAGCACGCCCCCACCCTCGCCCTAGCCCCGCCCAGCTTGTTTCTCCAGCGCCTCCACTCGCCCGATATACCCCGCGACATCAATTTTCCGATCCATCCCCGCCCGCCCCATGTAACGAACCATCCCAAAGATCGGCCGCTCCTGCCAGGGCCGGTCGTGAACCGCTCCAATCGCCCACGCGACTCCCACATACCCGTTCGGGTTCCGACCATCCATCTCGTATCGATCGTTCAGTTCCAGAGCGATCCCAAACGCTGTTTCCGCGTCCGGCGTCCACTCCAAAATTTTCTTGGCCCAATACATCCGCAAATAGTTGTGCATCCGTCCCGTCAAAATCATCTCCTTCTGCGCCGCGTTCCAGAGCCGATCCCCCGTCTCCGCCCGTTCCAGCTCACCCGCCGAATAAATCACCGGCCGCTCATCGTCTCGATGCTTCGCCAGTGTTTTCAACGCCCAGTCCGGGCACCCCGCCAGCTCGTCATACTTCGGGTTTCGCGCCACATAATTGATCGCCAGCTCGCGCCGCACGATCAACTCCTCCAGAAACGAATCGATGTCACTCTGAGGCGCGCCGCTGTCGCGCACCGCCAGCGCAATTGTCGTCGGCCCGATATGTCCGAAGTGCAGGTGCGCCGAAAGCTCGCTGGTCCAGTACGGCGTCGGCTCGTTTCGCTTCGTCGCATACCCGTCCAGCCGCTCATCCACAAACCGCCGCAGCCGACGCATCGCATCGGTCCAACCCCCCTGGTATTCCGGCAGCACCGTCGCCCCCCCCACGCCCAGCGACCCCAGTAATCCCTCGACCTCCACCACCTCTCCCGATGGCACCGAATCCTCGGGGCAGGGCACCTTCGCCGTCGGATCAGGCAACGGCCGCAGATACTCCTCCAGCACCTTGTGAATCTTGGGCCGGATCGTCCTCGCCGCGTATTCCTGCTTGGGAAAGAGTGACGTCGGCACCACCACATCGGCGTCCACCAGATGCAACGGCACCGTGAGGCCCTCCGTAACCCGCCGCCGCCACGCTTGCCCCACCCGCACCGGGTTCTCGTCGCCGACCACAATCGCCGCCATCACCTCCCGCGCCACCCCAACCGCCACCTCGCCCGGATTCCCCAGCCGCACGACCAGCGGCACCCCTCGACTGGCCAGTGTCTCCTTCGTCTCCACCAGCCCCTGCAACAAAAACCGATAATGCCGCCGCTCCGCCCCCGGATAATCGGCCGTCAGCCCAAACACCGCGATCACCGGCTTCTTCAACGCATTTCCCAGCGCGATCGCCAGATTCAGCGCCGCGTTCTCACGCCCCCGCTGCGCTCGCTGCATCCAGTAAACGACACAACGCCCCCCAGCATCGATCTCACCACCCCGAGCCACGCGCACCCTGGGATGCGGCTTCAACAACGTTTCCACCGACGCCATCAGCGGCCCTCTTTCTTGTTCTCGATCCCAGTCGACATCCCACCCTCCTGGTATATCCCACGTTCCCTTTCGTCAACGTGCCAAAAATTCTCCACCACCCGCGTGACACACGTCCACTCTTCAGCTACACATGGATGGATGAAATCGTGATCTTAGCCTGGACTCGACCAACGCTTCCACCCTTCAGGAATCATCACGCTGTCACGTGATCTTTCGCTTGTGCGACTACCGACGAAAGGACGCACCGTGTCTCGCACCACACCCCACACTCGCGCCGCCTTCACCCTCATCGAGTTGCTCGTCGTCATTGCCATCATCGGCATTCTGATCGCCCTTCTGCTCCCCGCCGTGCAATCCGCCCGCGAAGCCGCGCGCCGCGTCCAGTGCACCAATAACCTCAAGCAAATCGGCCTCGGCCTGCACGGTTATCTCGCGCTCCACAACGTCTTTCCCCCCGGCCGCCTCTACCCCGACCGCACCGACCCCGCCCTCGGCAGCCAACAATACCAGGGCGTCTACACGTTCTATCCCGCCACGCTCGAATCCACCCGCGCCTGGACCGGTTTCTTTTCCGTCCACTGCCATATCCTCGCCGCGATGGAGCAGACCAACGCCTACAACGCCCTCAATTTCGAGACCACCAACGCCGGCGAGCTAACCGACGGCGGCGGCACCCTCATCCGCTCACCCAACTACACCGCCTTCGTCATCACTCTGGGCAGCTTCCTTTGCCCCAGCGACCCCAACAGCACCAAGGGCCCGCGCGGCGAAAACAACTACCGCGTCAACTTCGGCGGCTCAACCCCCTACGCCGGCGGCGGCGCACGCCCCAACAACGACCGCGCCACCGCCCACCTCGTCAACGGCGCATTCACCAACGGCCAGGCCCTCGGTGCCGCCGATTTCCCCGACGGCCTCGCCCACTCCGCCCTCGCCGCCGAACGCACCAAAGGCTCCGGCTTCTCGGGCACCCGCAGCCGTCGCGACGCCGACAACATCTTCCTCCCCTCCATGCCTCTCCCCATCGAAGCCGACTCCCTGATGCCACGCTGCCTCAACCCGCCCCAGCCTATCAGCGGCTTCGGCTCCAACGGCCGCTGGCTCCCCGGCGCCGATTACTCCGACGGCTGGGGCTTCGCCTGGTACATCGCCACCCTTTACAACCACGTCGCCCCGCCCAACTGGATCGGCTGGGATTGCGGCGTCGGCACCAGCATCATGGACGTTCCCAGCGAACACGCCATCATGACCGCCCGCTCCCAGCACCCCGGCGGCGTCAATCTCTTGCTCGGCGACGGCTCCGTTCGCTTCACCAAAAATTCCATCAACCTCAACACCTGGCGCGCCCTCGGCACCCGCAACGGCGGCGAATCCCTGAGCGGCACGGACGACTAACAACCTTCCTCACATTCCCCCTCAATCCTCCATCCCGATTCGCAAATCCGGCTTCCCTAGCTGCTCTCGACGCGCCGCCACCTCTCCCGGATCATTCACCGGATTCCTCGGCGGCTGACCATTCAAAACACCCACCACGTCCTCGGCCACTCCCCGCGCCATGTTGATCAGCCCTTCCACCGTCTGGGCCGCGGAGTGCGGCGTCAGCAGGCAATCCGGTCGACCAATCAACGGATGATCCGCCGCCGGCGGCTCCACCTCATAAACATCCGCCGCGTATCCTCCCAGCCGCCCCGAGTCGAGCGCCAATGCCACCGCACGCTCGTCCACCACCGGCCCCCGGCAGGTGTTCACCAGCAACGCACCCGGCTTCATCAAGGCCAGGCTCTCCGGCCGAATCATATGCCGCGTCGATCGGTCCAGCGGAACATGCACGGTGACCAAATCCGACTCCCCCATCAGCTCCTCGAACGTCACCTGCCGCGCCGCCACGTGCGATTCCACCTTGAGCGGAGCGGGCACGATGTCGTTGTACAAGATGCGCATTCCCAGCCCCAGGTGGGCGATCTCGGCCACCCGCCGCCCGATCCGCCCGAACCCAACAATGCCCAGGGTCCGCCCCCGCAGATCATGCCCCACCAACCGAGTCCGGTCGTTGTATCGCCCCTCAATCAAAGCCCGCATCTGCCCCGGAAAATTCTTTGAAAGCCCAATCAAGAACGCGATCGTATGCTCGGCCACCGACTGCGTGTTCGCCCCCGGCGTGTAAACGACCTGAATCCCCCGCTCCGTCGCTGCCGGCACGTCAATCTGGTCGTAGCCCACCCCGTGCCGGCCAATCACGCGTAGCCGTGCCGCCGCGTCCATCAGCGCCGCGTCAATCGTACCCGCCGTGCGGACCACCAGGGCGTCGGCGTCGGCAATCTCGCGATGCAACACCGCGGGCTCAAGCGAGGTCGCCAATGTCAGCACCCCCGCCGCGCGCAGCACCCCCAGACCTTCCTCACGCATGCCCGTCAAGGACAGGATCACCGGTCGCCGCGCCATTCGCCGCTCTCCCCTATTCACAACGATTGCGATTGCCGCTCCATCCAACGTCATCTCTCACAATAACCGTCGCCGCGGCGCTTCGCCAAATCCTGCTACTCACAGGCTCGTCTTTCTAGCCGCGCGACCCACACTCGCCCCGTGCGGTTCGCGTTTGTTACGATGCCCTTCCACCCGACCCACGCCGATCGCGAGAGACCACGGCCGCGAATCGTTGGCCTTGCTCCGGAGTCCTGTCCACAGATGCGATTGATCGGAACCATTGCCCAGGAGGACCAGGCTCGTCGGCTCGCCGATTACCTGCTCACCATCGACCTCCCCACGGAAGTCCGCCCCGCGGCCAACGGCTGGGGTCTCTGGATCGTCCACGAAGACCGCCTCGATCGCGGTCGTCAAGAACTGGACGCCTTCCTCGCCGATCCCGACGACAGCCGCTACATGGCCGCCGTCCGAACCGCCCGCGACCGCCGCCGCGAGGCCGAGGAACTGGAACGGGAACACAAACGCAAAACCGTCGACCTCCGCGGCCGCCTCGACGTCGTTTCGCCCCGCCGCTGCCCCGTCGTCCACATCCTGATCGCCATCTCGGTCGTCGCCGCCATCCTGACCAACTTCGGCAAGGAGAGCCGCAGGCTTCGCCCCTTCTACTTCTCGCCCCCCGTCGTCGTCCTCGAGCAAACCCCAGCCGACGAGGCCTCCGGCCGCCCTGCCATGGCCCGCCTGGCCGAACATTCCGCCGGACTCGAGCCGATCCTCAGCGGTCAAATCTGGCGGTTGTTCACCCCCATGTTCATCCACTACGGACTCCCCCATCTCGTCTTCAACATGCTCGCCCTTTACTGGTTCGGCGGCCTGATCGAGCTCCGCAAAGGCTCCTGGGTCCTGCTCGCCCTCGTCCTCACCGCCGGGCCTGTCTCCTTCTTCGCGCAATATGCCTGGGATGTCCAGCAATACGGTCTGGAACGCGCGGGCCTGCCCGGCGGCATGTCCGGCGTCATCTACGCCCTCTTCGGATTCTGCTGGATGCGCGGCGAGTACGACCCCGAAAGCGGCCTCCGCGTCAGCAGCAACACCGTCATCTGGATGCTCCTCTGGCTCGCACTTTGCACCTCGGGCGCCTTCGGTGCCATCGCCAATGCCGCCCACATCGGCGGGCTTGCCTTCGGTGTCGGCGTCGGCCTCGGTCCCTACCTCTTCAGCCGTCGGGCCCAACCGGAATGATCACGTCGCCCAGGCGTCGCGTCGATCTCCGCCTCCTGACCGTCCTGCTCCTGGCCCTCGCGGCCCGTCTCCTCCTCGCCGCGCCTCGCCTCCAGCTTCCCCCCGACGATCCCGACAATTATCTCCCCCTCGCCGTCTCTCTCGCCTCCGGCAAGGGCCTCCGCTACAACGACCGCCCCACCGCCTATCGGCCCCCCCTCTATCCTCTCCTGCTCGCCCCGCTGGCAGCCATTTTCGGCCCCGGCCCCGCC
>JBGSYY010000027.1:0-3107 GCA_041750675.1 Isosphaeraceae bacterium
GGCGTCGGTCAGCGGGGGCAGGATCGGAAGTTCGTAAGTGTAGGAACTCTCACCATAACCGCTCGAAGGCGGCAGGACGAGCGTCGGCTCGCGGGTGACGATGGAGCCGGAGCCGATGGGCTCGCACACAGAGCAATTGTCGCGGCAGTCGTCGTCGAGCCGGGCGAGGGCCTTTCGTGCCCACTTGCGGGTGGCGTGGTCGCGGTCGCAGGTGGAGGCGTACTTGAGTGCGGCGTGGGTCTCGCCCAGACACGGGGGTGGGCTGATTTTTGCGAGACTTTCGGCGGCTTCTTCGCGGACCTCCTCGTTGCAGTCGGAGAGCATGGCCGTGCTCAGGGCGTCGAGGATCTCGGGGTGGCAGGTCCAGTCGAACTTGCGCAGGGCGTAAGCGGCGTTGTCGCGGGTGCGCCAGCGGGGGTGGGTCTGGAGGGTCTCGATGCGGGCGTACACCTCGTCCGGCTCGAAGCCGCAGGTGTCACAGCAGGTTTCGACCCTGGCGACGGTGAGGACCGGTCGGCGATGATGGCCGAAATGCAACAGGTCGCCGAAACCACAGCCAAGGGCGGTGGCGGCCGCGAGGGTTGTCAGTCCGGGAAGTGGGGTCATCGCAACTGGCCTCCTCTGGATGGCACGGCAGGACCTGATCCAACGACTTCATAATACCGAAAATGGTAAGGCGCGCTCAACCAAACTTCCCAGAGTGCCCAGATTATGAAGCGATTGTCGAGTCAGGCGCGGGTGTTGGTTTACTGGCTTTGGTTTGGATTGCCGTTCGTGGTGGCGCTGCTGGCGGTGGGGTGGCCGTGGTCGGTGCTGGTTCTGCATGGGGTGGCGGGCTTTGTGCTGGCGCGGGCGTGGTGGAAGGCGGCGGGGACGGCGTTGCGGCCGGCGTTGCTCTGGGGCGTCGCGGCGCAGGGGTTGATAACGTGGGCATTCTGTCTGGTGCTGGGATCGTGGGGTTCGGGCCGGGTCGCGGTGGGCGGATTTCCACTCTATCTCGCTTCTTTGTCAGGGCTTGCGTTCCTGGTTTCGGTACTGAACGCGCGGCGGCCGGGCGCGGGAGCGTGGGCGTGGCTGATGGTCTTGATGGTGGTCGTGTTCCAGATTCCAAAACTGGAGGCGCACGGGCTGGACCTGGGGGCGATCTTGAACGAACCGGCGCGACTGGAGATGCCCTGGACGTTGTTCGTCGGCCTCTTGATCGCCGCCGGAGTGGGGAACTTCGTGGGGACGTCGTTCACGATCCGAGCCATCTTCATGGGCTGGATGCTTTACGAGTGCTTGATCGGATCCGCGCTTGCGGCGCAAAACCTGCCGAGGTCGGTGATTGTCGCAGGGGTCGTCGTCCCGCTGCTGATCGCGTCGAGCGTGCTGTGGATCGACCGACCGGAGCGGAATCGGATCGACGGCCTTTGGCTCTGGTTTCGCGACCACTGGGGTGTGGTGTGGGCGGTGCGGGTGATGGAGCGGTTCAATCGGGAGGCGGAGGTGGCGGGGTGGTCGTATCGGCTGGGGTGGAATGGGGTGATTGGGGGCGAGGCAACGGAGGCGGAGCTGGTGGCGGGGGCGTTGGTGTTGCGGGGTTTGTTGCGACGATTCGCGGAGGGGTGGAAGTTGGATGAAGTGATGCGAACGGATAAACGGCAGGAAGATGGCGTGCTGCCCATGCCCTACGGAGAGGAGGCGGGTTGACTGGGAGGGCATGGGGTTTAGGATGCAGCGAGTGCATCCCCGCCTGCGCGGGAATGACTGGGCTCCAAGTGAACAACTGAGAATCCGAAGGAGAAATCGCCGATGGATGTGAGTCTTGAATATTGCGCCATGTGAAACTATGAGCCGCAGGCTGTCAGTTTGACGGCCAAGCTGCTACCGCGTTACAAGATGGCGATTGAGAATTACCGGATGATTCCTTCACGGGGCGGGTGTTTCGAGTTGAAGGTGGGCGACCGCCTGATTTACTCGAAGCTGGCGACCGGGAAGTTTCCCGATGAGGATCAAATGGTGGCCGAGGTCGGCAAGGCGCTCGGCCGGACGTGAGCGGGATGCCTGAAACAAAAGGGGACAGGCACCTCGGAAGACCATGGAGCCCGTCCCCTTTTGTTTCAGGAACGCGATCGGATGTTTGGGCGGAAGAAGCGATTGATGGATTACGCGAACTGCGCGGGGTGAGCGGGCAAAATTTCCCCGCTGGGGATCGCGCAGGTTCTGCGCGACTTGCCGCCACGTCCGGGCGATCCGAACGTGCTGGTGGCCACCGAGACGTCGGACGACGCCGGGGTCTACCGGCTCGACGATCGCACTGCGCTGGTGCAGACGCTCGATTTCTTTCCGCCCCTGGTGGACGACCCCTACATATTCGGCCAGATCGCCGCGGCGAACGCGCTTTCGGACGTTTATGCGATGAACGGACGTCCGCTGACGGCGCTCAACATTGTCGGATTTCCCGATGACGAACTGGGCCTGGATGTGCTGGCGGCGATTCTGAGGGGTGGCGCGGAGCGTGTGGCGGCGGCGGGGGCGGCGCTCATTGGCGGCCATACGGTTCGTGATGCGGAGATCAAGTATGGGCTGAGCGTGACAGGGATCGTCGATCCGACCGAGTTGCTCACGAACGCGATGGCGCGGGTGGGCGATGTGCTGGTGTTGACGAAGCCGCTGGGGACGGGGTTTGTCACCACGGCGAACAAGAAGGGGAAGTGTCCGCCGGAGGTTCTGGAGCGGGCGATCGCCGGCATGATTCAGCTCAACGCGGTGGGCCGCGACGCCCTCCGCGAAGCGGGCGGAGCGCACGCGTTAACGGATGTCACCGGATATGGTTTGGCGGGTCATGCGGCGGAGATGGCCGAGGGGGCGGGCGTGACGGTCGAGATCGACACGCGCGCACTTCCCAAGATCGAGGGGTCGGAACCGCTGGCCGTGCCGGCGTTCTTCACGCGGGCGAGCGCGACGAACCGGGCGTTTTTGCAAGGGCGGATCGAGATTGGGGCGGGTGTCGATGCATTGGGAGTTGAGTATGCGTTCGACGCGCAAACGTCGGGGGGGTTGCTGATTGCCGTCGATCCGGGGCATGCGGGGCGGTTGATCGAGGCACTGGGGCAGCGCGGGGC
>JBGSYY010000028.1:0-10900 GCA_041750675.1 Isosphaeraceae bacterium
CCGACGCTGGGCGACGTGGCGGGGCGAGCGGGCAGCGCGGCGAGGCGCTGACCCGCGTTTGTGGAACCGGACGCCGGCGCTTTGGACAGGAACTGGCCGACGTCGAGGCGTCCGTTGGTCGCGACCAAACCGTTGACGGAGGGGGTTGGCGCGGCGGAGTCGAGGAGAGCCTGGCGGATCTGAGCGGCTGAGGCGGTGGGGTATGCCGAGGCGTAGAGGGCGATTGCGCCGGTGACATGGGGGGCGGCCATTGAAGTGCCGCTGTAGGAGCCGTAGGTGGAGGAGTTGTTGGGTCCGGGAAGGGTTGAGAGGATTCCGGTTCCGGGGGCGGCGATGTCGACGGTTGTGGCGCCATAGTTGGAATAGGAGGCGCGGGCACCGGTGCTGGTAATCGCGGCGACGGAGATGACGGCTTCGTAGCCGGCGCTGGCGACGGTGGTGTATGCGGCTGGATAACGTGGGGTGCGGTCGAGGTTTGCGCCGTTGTTGCCGGCGGCCGCGACGAACAGGATGTCGGCCTTCGCGCCTCGGGTGATCGCGGCTTGCATGGCGGGAGAGAAGGAACCGCCGGACCAGGAGTTGTTGGTGGCGACGATGCGGAGGCCGTGGCGGAGTTTGAGGTCGGTGAGGTAGTCGAGGGCGCGGATGGCACCGGCGAGGGAACCGCCGTTGGGTCCGAGGAATTTGGCGGGGATCATGGTGACGTTCCAGGCGACGCCGGCGGTACCGACGGCGTTGCCGCCGACGGCGCCGATGGTGCCCGCGACGTGGGTGCCGTGGTCGTCGAAGGTTCCGTCGAAGACGGTGCGGTCGTTGGAGAAGAAGTCCCCGCCGTTGGGGTCGTCGATGTAGCCGTTGCTGTCGTTGTCGATGCCGTCGAGGGGGTCGAAGGGATTGGTCCAGATGTTGGCGGCGAGGTCAGGGTGCTGGATCATGACGCCTTCGTCGACGATTCCGATGTAGACCTGGGAGGAGCCGGTATAGCCGGCGGCCCAGGCTTCCTCGGCCTGGCTGCCGAAGGCGTTGGGACTCGTGGCGGGCGAGACCGAGGGATCATCGCCGTAGTTTCCCCAGGTGGAGCCGTTGAGGACGAGGGGGTCGTTGGATGCCTCGCTGGCGCGCAGGATTGCGTTGGGTTGGGCATGGAGGATGGTACGGCTGGCGTTGAGGGCGTTGAGGAGTCGCGTGGTGTTGACTGAGGCGGGGAGCTGCCAGAGGACGGTGCGTCGGGAGGCGTCGAGGGGTGTGGAGGAGCTGGCCCCGAACCGGGTCTGGATGGCGTTGCGGGCGGCGGGCGTGGCGCGGTCGCGGAACTGGACGATCACTTCGCCGGGGACGGCGTCCAGCCCGGCCTCGATGGCGGAGGCGAGGAGCGTTCCCTGGGCTGTGGCGAGCAGTTGACGCGATTCGAGGGTTTCGGCCAGGGGTTGAAACGTGGCCAACCGTCGCGTGGCGCCGGCCGTCCGTGGTGCTTTGTTTGACTTTCCGAGCAACGCGCGCAACATCAGGCACTCTCCTGCCAGCCGTGGAGTCGCTTGTGCGTCCGCGTCTGGCCCGAGCGGGTCTCTTGCCCCCGTCCCACCGGCTCAGCCGGGCGAGGGTCAGGTCGGTCCGTTGAGGAGTTCCGCCCACCATCCCCGTGGGCGGAGTCCCGTATCCACACTATCTGCCAATGTAAACCGTGATCGGGCGTGATGAGAACTAACTAGGCGAAGTGTGTCGCATCGGTTTGAGGTCAACTTTGCGAGCGCGATCGTGGCGACTTTGGGTTTGGGGTGGTGGCGCTGGTCGGCTCGGAGGCAGGGTCGGCTTCGTCGGAGGTGTAGAAGTCAAAAAAGCCCTGGCCGGCGAAGTAGTCGGACATGGCTTTGCGGACGGAGCGCATTTGGTCGGCGAAGCGTGCGTATTGGCGGATGAGCTTGCGGCGACGGTCGGCGGGGAGTTGGGCGATGTCGTGATAGAAGCGGTCGCCGGTGTGCTGGTCGCGGACGCTCCAGAGGCGTTTGACGCGGAGGCCGGTTTCCTCATCGTCGTACACGAGCTGGCGGGCGAGCTGCCGTGCCCGCATTTTCTTGGCGTAGGCGATGAGTGCGGCGTTGGATTCGTAGCCGTCGTGGAACTCGATCCAGCGGACAATGCGTTCGGTGGAGAGCCTTGGTCCCTCGTTTTCGCACAGCTCTTTGAGGCTGACGACGATCTCGGCCGGTCCCATCGCCATGATGCTTGCTCCTTCCTCCGCCTTCCCGTTGGGGCCCTTCATGCGAGGGAAGGCTGAATTTCACGCGGATTTTACCAAGAGGCGCACAGGTGTGTCGATGGACGACCGTACAAAGTATGCAAAATCTCAGGGATACAAAACGACACCACGGAAGGAGAGAGGCGTGGGGTTGGGGCGGGAAACGGCGAGACGGGCGATCCTTGCACGGGGGGGGCGGCCGTGGCACGTTGGGGGGCGTACGAATTGACGTCGAGCCGGTTGGTGGCGGTTTCCCGAGTGCGAAAGGGCGTAATCATGATTGGCAGGCTGCTGGCGGCGGGTATTTTGGTGATGTCGTGGGGTGTGGGTGCTGGCGCGCAGGAGCCGGCGGAGACGCTTTTTGACGGGACTTCGCTGGACGCCTGGATTGTGCCCGAGGGAGATAACGGGCACTGGAAGATCGTCGAGGTCGATGGCCTTAAGGTGATTGACTATGACGCGAGGAGCGAAGCGCCGGGCGATAAGAATTTGATCTCGCGGAAGGAATATGGTGATTTCCGGGTGAGCCTGGATTGGCGGATCAAGGAGACGCCGTTCACGAATCCGAACATTGCGTATGTGTTGCCGGACGGGACGCACGCGCGGGGAGTTGATGGCAAGGAGCTGACGCTGGCGTTGCCGGACTCGGATTCGGGGATCTATTTGAGGGACCGGAACGGGAAGAGTCAGGTGAACATGTGGTGCTGGCCGATTGGGTCCGGCGAGGTGTATGGGTATCGGATGGACGCCAGCCAGCCGCCGGAGGTGCGTGCGGGGGTGACGCCGAGGCATCAGGCGGACAAGCCGGTGGGGGAGTGGAATCACTTTGAGATCACGCTGAAGGGAGATCGGCTGACGGTGGTTTTGAACGGTGTGACGGTGATTGAGAACGCGGCGTTGCCGGGGATTCCGGAGCGTGGGCCGATTTGTTTGCAGCATCACGGCGGGTTCGACGCGGCGAGTGGCAAGTACACGGGGCCGCCGAGCCTGGTGCAGTTCAAGGATATTGTGATCACGCCGCTTTGATGCTTTGACCGAAACGCGTGACACGGCCGTTTTCGATCCCTGGCCTCGGGCCTAGAATGCCTGGTGGCGTGAGGAAGTCGGATCGAGAGCGGGAGCGGCGTGTTCTGTTCGGGAGGTCGACGGCGTGCGTGCGGCGAACGTTGGGCTCGGGATGATGGTGGCGGGTGCGTCGGTGTTCGGGCTTGCGGGGTTGTCGGCACAGGAGCCGGGCACCGGGTCCGCCGCCGAGCGTGGGCGAGCCGCCATCACCTCGCGCAGCTTTCTGCCGCCGGCGTGGAAGAGTGAGGCGTATGCGAAGGCGCGTGAACTGATTGGGTCGGAGGGCGTTCCTGATCCTGAGAGTGATCCGGAAGCGTATGCGGCTGCGTTTCGCGCGCGATATGGCTTGCATCCCGCGCCATTTGCGAATGATGGGCTGCCGATGGGGCTGAAGCGGGCGGCGTCGGCGGATGGGTTGGAGGTTGGCCTGCACATTGACTGCCTGGTGTGCCACGGCGGGTCGATCGGGGGGGCGAGCTACGTCGGGCTGGGGAACACGCAGCTTGATCTGGAGTCGCTCTTGAAGGAGCTGACGCGGGCGGATGGACGTCGGCCGCCGGTGTCGTTGTTCACGCTCAATAGCGCGCGGGGGACGAACAACGCGGGGATGATCGACGTGGCGCTTTTGAGCCTGCGGAATCCGGATTTGTCGATGCGGCCGTTTCCGTTGTTGACGGGTGCGAATTTGCCCGAGCTGGATACGCCGCCGTGGTGGAATCTCCGAAAGAAGCAGACCAAGTATTACGATGGTCGGACGCCGGCGGGCGCGGTGCGGTCGAACATGCAGTTTTTGCTGGGCGATTTGACGCGGGCGGAGTTTGAGGCGTTGGAGCCGACGTTCACCGATATTGACGCTTACTTCCGGTCGTTACGGCCGCCGGCGTATCCGTTCGCGATCGACGCCGAGAAGGCCGAGCGGGGTAAAGCGGTATTTACGGACCATTGCGTGGAGTGTCACGGGACGTATGGCGAGGATTGGTCCTATCCCAACAAGATCGTTCCGTTGAATGTGATCGGCACCGACACGGCGCGGGCGAAGGGGTTGTCGGATCGGTTTGTGGCGCATTACAACGCGAGCTGGTTTGGCGAGGGGTATCCGGTGGACGCCAAGATGACGGGCTACCAGGCGCCGCCGCTGGATGGTGTGTGGGCGACCGCGCCGTATCTGCATAATGGGAGCGTGCCGACGGTTTGGCATCTGCTCAAGTCGAGCGAGCGGCCAGGGCGGTTTTCTCGGCCGCCGTCGACGGATTTCGTGCAGTACGACCGGGATCGTCTCGGTTGGAGATATGAAGAAGGGGATGCGCTCAATGGGATGGAGCCGAAGCGTGTTGTTGAGACGTCGCGGTTTGGGATGGGGAACGAGGGGCATACGTTTGGTGACGTGCTTGATGATGATGAGCGGATGGAGGTTATTGAGTATTTGAAGACGTTATAGTCTGTGTCGGGGCGTGAGAATTGAAGAGGTGCTCCGGCTGATGCCCGATGACGCACCCTACAGGAGCTTATGGATTTCCTGGCTGGTTGGCGGCGGTTTCGGCGGCCTTGAAGGCGCGGAGGAGGTTGCCGCCGAGGATTTTCTTGATGTCGGGGTCGGAGTAGCCGCGGCGGATTAGCTCGGCGGTGAGGCTGGGATAGGTGGATACGTCGTCGAGGCCGACGGGTGTGGCGTTGATGCCGTCGAAGTCGGAGCCGATGCCGACGTGGTCGATGCCGGCGAGCTTGACGATGTGGTCGATATGATCGGCGACGAGGGCGACGTCGCCGCGGGGGAGTTTGGGGGCTTCGGTCTTGTACCAGTCGTCGAGTGCGGCGCGGTAGGCGACGTCGTCGCCGGGGTGCTGCTCGCGGAGCCGCTTGCGGGCGGCCATTCCGCCCTCGGCGTATTCCTTGACGATGAAGCCGGAGAAGAAGTTGACCATGACGACGCCGCCGTTGGCGGGGAGCTTGCGAAGGATGTCGTCTGGGACGTTGCGTGGGTGGGCGGCGAGGGCGTAGGCGCTGGAATGGCTGAAGATGACGGGCGCGGTGCTGATCGTGAGGACCTGATCCATGACGGCGGGGCTGACGTGGGAGAGGTCGACGAGGATGCCGAGGCGGTTCATCTCGCGGACGACTTGTTCGCCGAAGGGGGAGAGGCCGTTGCTTTTGGGTGTGTCGACGGCGGAGTCGGCCCAGTCGAGGGTTTCGTTGTGGGTGAGTGTCATGTAGCGTGCGCCGAGGCGGTGGAAGGCGCGGAGCATGGGGAGGCTGTTTTCGATGGCGACGCCGCCTTCGATGCCGATGAGGCCGGCGATTTTGCCCTGGGCGGTGATGCGCTCGATGTCGTCGGCGGTGAGGGCGAGGGCGAAGTCGTTCGGGTATTTATCAATCATGCGGTGGACGAGGTCGATTTGCTCGATGACGGTGCGGCCGGGGTTGGGGTGGGTGCCGGGGATGTAGACCGACCAGAACTGGGCTTTGAGGCCGCCGTCGCGAAGGCGGGGGATATCGGTGTGGCCGTCGTGGAGCCGTTTCGAGAGATCGGTCTTGGTGAGGTCGAAGTCATCGAGTTCGTCGCGGAGCCGCCAGGGGAGGTCGTTGTGGCCGTCGATGAGGATGGCCTCGGCGTGGAGGCGTCGGGCGTGTTCGAGGCGTGCGGCGGGGGTAGCGTCGTCGGCGAAGGTCAGGCTAGCCAGCATGAGCGGAGCGAGTTGAGCGAGCGAGCGGAGTGTCATGATGGGGAAATCCGGAGCGGGGATGATGTGAGGAGAGACCTTCGAAAGTGCCGCGATCCGCGTCAATCTTGGAGGCAAGGCGTGGGGACCGCAAGCGGCTGACTGGTCGAGGTCGTGCGTTGCACTCTACACTAGAGCCGAATTTGGAGCACGAGATTCGACTTCTGAGGAGGGCCAGGGATCATGGCGCGGTTCTGGGTACTGGGCGTCTTCGGACTGATGATGGGGACGGGATGGATGATAAATGGCGATGATGTGAAGCGAGCGTATCCTTCGGCTCCGACGGCGGAGACGGTGGACGACTATCACGGTGAGACGGTGGCGGACCTGTATCGGCCGCTGGAGGATCTGGACGCGCCGGCGACTCGGGCGTGGATCGAGGCCGAGAACGCGGTGACGGAGAAGTATCTGGCGGGCGCGGCGCGGCGTGAGGCGATTCGGGAGCGGTTGACGTCGTTGTGGAATTATGAGCGGTTCACGACGCCGTTTGAGGAGGGCGGGCGTTATTTTTACGGGTACAACTCGGGTTTGCAGAATCAGAACGTGCTGTATACGACGAAGGTGATCGGCGAGAGCGGGTCGGTGTTGATTGATCCGAACACGTTGTCGGCGGATGGGACGGTGGCGCTGGGGGGATTGTCGGTCTCCAAGGACGGCAAGCGGATGGCGTATGCGATCGCCGACGCGGGGTCGGACTGGGTGACGTGGAAGGTTCGCGACGTGGAAAGCGGGACGGATCTCGACGACATCGTGCGCTGGAGCAAGTTTTCGGGCGCGGACTGGACGCCGGAGGGTTCGGGGTTCTTTTATGGGCGTTTTCCGGAACCCCAGGACGGGGCGGATCTGAAGGCGGCGAATTTTTATCAGAAACTGTATTACCACAAGCTCGGGACGCCGCAGTCGGATGACGTTTTGATCTGGAAGGATGACGAGCACAAGGACTGGCGCGCGGGAGCGAGTGTCACCGACGATGGGGCGTATTTGATCCTGACCCTGGGCAAGGGGACGGATAACAAGTTTCGGATTCTGTGGCGGCCGCTGGATCAACCGGAGGTGGAACCGAAGCATCTGGTGGGCGACTTCGACCAGGATTACTCGTTCATTGACAGTGACGGGCCGTGGCTGTTTTTCGAGACGGATTTGCATGCTCCGCGCAAGCGGGTGATCGCGATCAACGTGAATCATCCCGAGCCGGAAGCGTGGAAGGAGATCATCCCGCAGGCCGAGGAGACGCTGCAGGGAGTGAACCGGGTGGGGTCGAAGCTGATCGCGAGTTATCTGAAGGATGCGTTCACGCAGGTGAAGGTATTTGACCTGAACGGGACGCTTGAGCGCGAGGTGGAGCTGCCGGGGATTGGCACGGCGGGCGGATTCGGCGGCGATCGGGAGAGCAAAGAGACGTTTTACGCGTTCACGTCGTTCACTCGGCCGACGACGATTTATCGGTATGACCTGGCGAGTGGGAAGTCGACGGTTTTCAAAGCGCCGACCGTTGGCTTCGACCCGGAAGCGTATGAGACCCGGCAGGTATTCTACACGAGCAAGGACGGCACGAAGGTGCCGATGTTTCTGGTCCACAAGAAGGGCCTGGAGACATCGAAAGAGACGCCGTGCCTGCTTTATGGGTATGGCGGGTTCAACATCTCGATCACGCCGAGCTTCAGCGTGACGAATCTGGTGTGGATGGAGATGGGTGGGGTGCTGGCCGTCGCGAACCTGCGCGGGGGCGGCGAATACGGCAAGGACTGGCACTACGCGGGCACGAAGCTGAAGAAGCAAAATGTGTTTGACGACTTCATCGCGGCGGCGGAGTGGTTGATCGAGAACAAGGTGACTTCGACGCCCAAGCTAGCCATTGAGGGGCGATCGAACGGTGGTTTACTTGTTGGCGCGTGCATGACTCAGCGGCCGGAATTGTTCGGTGCGGCGTTGCCGGGAGTGGGCGTGCTGGACATGCTGCGGTTTCACAAGTTCACGATTGGCTGGGCGTGGATTGACGATTATGGGTCGTCGGACGATGCCGAGCAGTTTGCGGCGCTCCGGGCGTATAGCCCGCTGCACAACGTGAAGCCGACGTGCTATCCACCGACGTTGATCACGACCGCGGACCACGACGATCGGGTATTCCCGGCGCATAGCTTCAAGTTCGCGGCGGCCGTGCAGGCGGCTCAGACTTGCGACAATCCGGTTTTGATTCGGATCGAAACCCGCGCCGGACATGGTGCGGGCAAGCCGACGGCGAAGATCATTGAGGAGGCCGCGGACAAGCTGGCGTTTTTGACGCGGGCGCTGGTGATGCCTTAGCCGTTGGCGGATGGGGTTGAGGGGACAACGAATCCACCCCCCACCCTTACCCTCCCCCACAAGGGGGGAGGAGAAGAGAAGTGAACGCCGGCAAAGAGGACTGGTACCGTCGCAGACGGGCGGGGCCAGTCCCTATTGCGTGTGTGGTGTGTCGCTCAATCTTCGGGGCGGGGGCCGGCGGGGAGGCCGGTGGAGGTGACGGTTCGGAGGACGCGGACGGTGAGGTCGGATTCGACGCGGATCTGGCAGGAGAGGCGGATGTTGGGGTCCAGTTCGGCCTCGCGGGAGAGGCGTTCGCGTTCGAGTTCGTCGAGGGGGCCGGGGTTGCCGTCGAGGATTTCGACGCGGCAGGTGGTGCATTTGGCGTTGCCGCCGCAGCGGTGGAGGATGTCGACGCCGTCGTCCTCGATGGCCAGGACGAGCTTGGTGCCGGCAGCGACCTCGATGGGGCCTTTGTCGGCGATGGTGACGGTGGGCATTACGGGGAGGTCCTCGTTGGGAATGATTTTGTGATGGTGTGAGGGGAAAGCGTGACTGAGGTCAGCGTAGGCGGGCGGTGGGTGTTGGGGCAAGCGGGCGGGTGTGTGCGTGGGGGTCTGGGATGCGCGCGGCTTGCATGAACAGAGCGGGCGGGTGAGACTGGTCGCGGTGAATGGTGAGGTTCTGTTCGGAGGGATGGGCGCGATGTTTGATCTGGCGGCGATTCAAGGCGCGTTGCGGGAGTTCGGGCTGGATGGTTGGCTGCTGTATGACTTCCGGGGCAGTAATGTGCTGGCGCGGCGGGTGCTGGATCTGGAAGGGAAGCCGACGGGGTCGCGGCGGTTCTTTTATGTGATACCGGCGGAAGGAGAACCGACGCGGATCGTGCATCGGATCGAGACCGGGGCGCTCGACCACTTGCCGGGGCAGAAGGTTCCGTATCTGAGGTGGCAGGAATTGGAGGCGGTGCTGGCGTCGGCGCTGTCGGGGTTGAAACGGGTGGCGATGGAGTATGCGCCTGGTGTTTCGAATCCGTATATCAGCCGTGTGGATGGCGGGACGGTGGAGGCGGTGAAGTCGTTGGTGGGTGAGATTGTGCCGTCGGGGGATTTGATCCAGCTCTTCGAGGCGACCTGGAGCGACGACCAGTGGGCGATGCACCTGGAAGCGGACGTGCAAACGCGAGCGGCGTTTGAGCTGGCGTGGAACATGATTCGGTCGAAGGTGCGGGCCGGGGAGACGATCACCGAGTGCGAGGTGCAGGCGGCGATCATGGATCACTTTCATGCGCACGGCATGACGACCTACAGCCCGCCAATCGTGGGCGTGAACGCGCACGGTGGCGATCCGCATTTTGAGAACACGGCGGCGAATGATACGCCGATTCGCGAGGGGGATCTCGTGCTGCTCGACCTGTGGGCGAAGATGGATCGGCTGCGGTCGGTCTACAGCGATTTGACGCGCATGGCGTTCGTGGGGTCGAGTGTGCCGGCGAAGTATGCGGATGTGTTCGCGGTCGTAGCGGCGGCGCGGGACGCGGGGATTGCGTGTGTGCGTGAGGCGTTCGCGGCGGGGCGGCCGTTGCCGGGGTACCAAGTGGACGACGCAACGCGGGCGGTGATCGACAAGGCTGGGTATGGAGACAAGTTCATCCACCGCACCGGGCACAATATCGGCCAGGAAGTGCATGGCAACGGGGCGAACATGGACAATCTGGAAACGCACGACGCGCGATTGGTTCTGCCGCGGACGTGCTTCTCGATCGAGCCAGGGATTTATCTGCCGGAGTTCGGGGTGCGCAGTGAGATTGATGTTTATGTCGACAAAGATGGCGAAGTGCATGTGACGGGCGGGCCGGTGCAGGAGAGGATTGTGGCGTTGCTGGCGACGGACGCGTGACGGTGGAGGCGTCGGATTTAGAGTCGAGGCGGGGCGTGCTGGCGGCGCTTGGGCTGGATCGGCCGGAGCTGCGCGCGTGGGCGATGTATGATTGGGCCAATTCGGCGATGGTGACGACGATCGTCGCGGCCGTGTTTCCGATTTACTTCGGGCAGGTGGCGTGCGAAGGGATGGAGCCGGGCGAGAGCACTCGTCGGTTTGCGCTGATCAGCGCGATCGGGCTGGCGATCGTTGCGGTGCTGGCGCCGGTTTTGGGAACGCTGGCCGATACGCGGCCGATCAAAAAGACGTTGCTGGGGATGTTTCTGGCGCTGGGTGTGGCGTCGGTGGCGGCGATGTTCTGGATCGGGCCTGGGGACTGGGTGTTGGCGAGTGTGTTGTTTGTGATGGCGAATGTGGGAGCGAATGGGAGCTTTGTGTTTTACGACGCGTTGCTGCCGCATGTGGCGCGGGATGAGGAGATCGACCGGGTTTCGACGTCGGGGTATGCGCTGGGATACATCGGCGGGGGTGTGTTGCTGGCGTTGAATCTGGCGTGGATTCAGCGGCCGGAGTGGTTCGGGCTGCCGTCGGGGCCGAATCTGACGGCCGATCAGAAGACGCTGCCGGCGCGGCTGGCGTTTGTGTCGGTGGCGGTCTGGTGGGCGTTGTTCGCGATCCCGTTGTTTTTGCGGGTGCGTGAGCCGGAAGTTGGCGCACG
>JBGSYY010000029.1:0-2702 GCA_041750675.1 Isosphaeraceae bacterium
CTCGCGGCGACGGCGATCACCAGGGCACCGCCGACGATCGAAATAACGGTCTTGGGATCCACCAGAACGGGGATCTCATTGAAGTAATAAATCGTGTCGTCGAAGACCTTGTGGCCGAGCAGGCGGCTCAGGGTTTTCTCAATGGTGTTGATGTTCCAGACGAACAGCAAACCGCCGAGCATGCCGACCCCACTACCGACCAGACCCAGCGACAGGCCATAGCCCAGGAAGATTCCGCGCACGCCGCGCGTCGATGCCCCGAGGGCCTTCAAGACCCCGATATCGCGGGTTTTTTCGACGACGATCATTGAGAAGATTGCCAGAATGCCGAATCCGGCCACGGCGATGATGAAGAAGAGCAGGATATTGAGAATCGCCTGCTCCAGCGCGACGGCCGAGAGCAGCGGGCCTTGCTTCTGTTCCCACGTCTGGACACGAAAGCGCGTGGGCCAGCGGCCCCAAAGCGCGGCGTTGAGATCGGAGGCGAGCCGATCGAGATCGGTTCCGGGCTTGGTCTTGATCTGGATCGAATTCACCCTGCCGGGTTCGACGCCGTCGCCCATGCCGCGCAGGTATTGCAGCCGTTCCAGAGGAACAAAGACGAACGACGAGTCGTACTCGCTCATGCCGCTCTTGAAAAAGCCGACGACGGTGAAGCTATCACGACGAGGCTCGACAGCCTGGCCTGTCGAGGGGAACGTCAGAATGATCCGCGCGCCCTGGCCGGCGAGATAGATGTCGCGATCCGCTCCGGGCGGGTGATGGGTGACGGTGGCGTAGCCGGGGATCGCACCGTGATCGGGCACTTCCTGGAGCGCGTGGCGCTGGAGGATCTGCAGCGTTTCGGCGTCGGGGTCGGTATCGTGGATGAGTTGTGAGGCGTAGGCGGCTTCACGCAACGCGGGATCGACGGCGAACGAGGGAGCGATGCCGCCGTCCTCTTCGTTGAAAAGATACTGCTGGAACGCGCCGACGGCGGCGCGGCTTTTCGGTTCGATGCCGATGATCTGGACGGGGCGGGTGATCGTCTCCGGCCCATATTGAAAGCTCATGATGCCGGGGGTGTCGACGGTGGCGGCCTGGGCCTCGATGCGGTCGCCGGCGGTCTGGCGGATCAACGACATCACGTCGTTGACATAGCCGAAGCCGTCGAACGAGGAGCCTTCCACAACGACGTCGGAGAGGATGCCGTGCAGACGGTCGCGCATCTTGTCGGCGAAGCCGGCCATGACGGCGTTGACGACGATCATCGTGGCGACGCCGAGCATGACGCTGATGATGCTGGCCAGGGCGATGTAGCGAGTGCGAAGGTATCGCCAGCAGAGCAGAAAGACATACATGGCCGGGGCATCCTTCCGTGGACTTACAGGCCAGCGAGCTGGAAATAAGGAGGCGATCAGGACTCGGGTCGAAGCAACGGGAACAGGATCACGTCGCGTATATTGCGGCGATCGAGCAAGAGCATGCAGAGACGATCGATGCCGACGCCGAGGCCACCCGCCGGAGGCATGGCGTGCTTGAGCGCGCGGATGAAGTCGTCGTCCATGACGGCCATCGAGTCCTCATCGCGCTGGCCCGCAAGCTGCTTGCGGAACAGAGCTTCCTGAAGAATCGGGTCATTAAGCTCGGTATAGGCGTTGGCCAACTCGACGCCGTGGACGAATAGCTCGAACCGCTCGGCGATATCGAACTGCCCCGCCTTGCGTTTGGTCAGAGGGCAGAGCGGCGCGGGGTAATCGATCACAAAGACGGGACCGATCAGGTTAGGCTCGACGGCGGCCTCGAACAGTTCGGCGACCAGCACGATGTCGTCCTTGCCCAGGACGGAGATCCCGCGATTGACGGCTTTCTGGTGGACGGCCTCGACCTCGTGCATGCCGACACCGACAAACTCTTCGAACAGGCTGGCGTAGGTTCGGCGAGGCCAGGGGGGTGTGAAATCGACGGCATCGGCGTCCCAGGTGCGCTGGCGTTGGCCGTCGAGGGCGTCGACCGCACCGAGGATCAGGGCCTCGGTCAGGTCCATCATGGTGTGGTAGTCGCCGTAAGCCTCATAGGCCTCCAGCATGGTGAACTCGGGGTTGTGCTTGCGGCTGATCCCCTCGTTGCGAAAGACGCGGCCGATCTCAAAGACGCGCTCCATGCCGCCAACGAGCAGCCGCTTGAGGTGCAGTTCCAGGGCGATCCGGAGATAGAGATTCAGGTCGAGCGCGTTGTGGTGCGTGATGAATGGGCGGGCGGCCGCGCCGCCGGCGATGGATTGCATCGTCGGCCCCTCAACCTCGACGTAGCCGCGATCGGCCAGCACGCGGCGAAAGGCGGCGAGGATCTTGGAGCGGCCCAGGAAGGCCTGCATCGACTCAGGGTTGGCGAACAGATCGACGTAGCGGTGCCGACTGCGCTGTTCGATGTCGGCCAGGCCGTGCCACTTTTCGGGCGGGGGAAGCAGGCTCTTGCCCAGAAAGGTGAGCTGGGTGGCGAACAGGGTCAGCTCGCCCGTGCGGGTGTGGCCGAGCGTACCATCGACTCCGAGTAGGTCGCCCAGGTCGAGCTGAGCGGCGAGGGCCCAGCCGTCGTCGCCGACCTGCTTCTTGCCGATCATCACCTGGACCTGGCCGGTCCAGTCGCGAATCTGGAGGAACTGGACCTTGCCCATGTCGCGGCGGAGCATGATGCGGCCGGCGATGCGCGCGGTGGGGCCA
>JBGSYY010000030.1:0-9481 GCA_041750675.1 Isosphaeraceae bacterium
CGGGCCGCCGATCGCTCCGGCGAACAGCCGTTGCGGGTTCGAGGGATCAATGGCGATGGCCGGCTCGGTCTCGTTGCCGGCGAGCCGCGAAATGTTGATCAGCGGCCCGACGCTCAACTGAGCGTTCGATGCCATCACGATGCGGCCTTCCAGGGCCTCCACCGTTACCTGCCGGCGGCGTGCGTCTCGCTTCGCGCGACGCCCGATCCCCTTCATCGCAACCTGATTCATGGGAGGCACCCTCTGGAGGACCGCGCGCCGCACCAGGCCACGCGGACACAGGTTTCGGAACTCGTGGGCCGGTCCGCCGCCCCCCTCCGTCGAAGCCGCGCGGTGGGAATCACTCCCAGCAGCGCTCCGCTCGGCGAACCGATTCCGTGTCGTCTCTCTCGTCGGGTGATGACTTCCCCAAAAGGCGTTGACTCGTGATGCCTCAGTCGATCAGCCCCGCGCTTCCCGTTCTCATCATGATCCCGGGGAGCCTGGTGACCAACAGCCGGCCTCGCTCAGAGTCTCTGCCTCTCTCACGACACATCGCTTCCCGACCACACGCCCACTGAGACCGCATCGCTCATCGCGGTCGGCTCACTCAGGATCTCAGGGTGCGCATCAAGATGGAGAAGAAGTGCGTCGATTCGGAAAGATTGCTCCCGACGAGCCAAGATACTAACCGTCCACCCTCTGGGAATTCAACTCTCGTGTCGTGTGCGGCCACCCAAAGGTCTACCGCCCGCGAAAGCTCCCGCTCGCGTGCTGTCCCAGGGGTTGGAACAGACCCGAGCACATCCAGAAGCCCGCGCTTGCAACACCTCTCGCAACGCTTCAAGCGGCGCAAGCATAACACACTTCCTATTTACCCTATAGTGCCTACTCGGCATTTTTCGAACCGTGCCTACCAGCCTCCTAGCGCGGACCGATCTCTCCGTCCGTCCCGCGCCCGTGGATGCCATTATGGCAGTCGGCTGGCGGGTTGATCCTGAGGAACCGGCAGGGTGGGGCACGGGATCGCGCCGGTGCGTGGATTCATAACATCAATAACCGCAAGCACTAACGAACGAGCAATCGCATGGGCACGCCGGTTGCATCTTGAGACACTCCGAACGGCTGGAAACGCGTGTCGCGTCGCGGCGCTTTTTCGGCTGCCTTGGGAAACATCCGCGAATCCCGTTTCGCCTTTTCGATTTGAATGGAGTTCTCGCCATTATGAAGATTCAGCCGCTTGGAGATCGCGTGGTCGTCGAGCGTGAGGAAGGCAAGGACAAGACCGCCGGCGGTATCGTCCTGCCCGACACCGCGAAGGAAAAGCCCCAGAAGGGGAAGGTCGTCGCCGTGGGCGAGGGCCGCATCACCAAGGACGGCAAGCGCCGCGAGCTGCAGGTGAAGGTCGGCGACTCGGTCCTCTTCACCTCGTACGCGGGCGACGAGTTCAAGCTCGACGCCGGCAAGAAGGTCCTGCTCATGCGCGAAGACGACATCCTCGCCGTCATTGAAGGCTGACCCCGCAGGGTGGGCACTGCCCACCTGATTGCACGACAACGAGACCCCGACCCCATCCCACGGAATTCCCCAAAGGGGCCGATCCACATCGGCCCCTTTTCCCCCAAACACACGAGGACTGCCCCAATATGGCCGCGAAGATGATTGCCTTTGATCAGGAAGCCCGCCAGGCGATGCAGCGCGGCATTGCCAAGCTCGCCCGGGCGGTGAAGGTGACGCTCGGCCCGCGCGGCCGTAATGTCATCATCCAGAAGTCGTTCGGCTCGCCGACCGTCACCAAGGACGGCGTCACCGTCGCCAAGGAAATCGAGCTGGAAGACAAGTATGAGGACATGGGCGCGAAGATGGTCAAGGAGGTTGCCAGCAAGACCTCCGACGTGGCCGGCGACGGCACGACCACCGCGACCGTCATGGCCGAGGCGATTTACAACGAGGGCCTCAAGGCCGTCGTCGCCGGCGTCAACCCCATGCTGATGAAGCGCGGGATGGACAAGGCCGTCGAGCAGATCGTCGAGCAGCTCAAGTCGATGTCGATCAAGGTCTCGAGCACCAAGGAGACCGAGCAGGTCGCCACGGTCGCCTCGAACTTCGACACCGAGATCGGCAAGATGATCGCCGAGGCGACCGAGAAGGTCGGCAAGGACGGCGTGATCACGGTTGAGGAAGGCAAGAGCCTCAAGACCGAGGTCGAGTGGGTCGAGGGCATGCAGTTTGATCGCGGCTTCCTCTCACCGTACTTCGTTACCAATCCACAGACGATGGAAGCCGTCCTTGAGGACGCCTACATCCTGATCCACGAGAAGAAGATCAGCTCGGTCAAGGACCTGGTTCCGGTCCTCGAGAAGGTGGCCCAGACCGGCCGACCCTTGCTGATCATCGCCGAGGAGGTTGAGGGCGAGGCCCTGGCCACGCTCGTCATCAACAAGCTCCGCGGCACCTTCCGTTGTGCGGCCGTGAAGGCCCCCGGCTACGGCGACCGCCGCAAGGCCATGCTCGAGGATATCTCCGTTCTGACCGGCGGCCAGCCGATCTTCGAGGCCCTGGGTATTGAGCTGGAGAGCGTCACGCTCGACCAGCTCGGCAAGGCCAAGAAGATCCTGATCGACAAGGACAACACGACGATCATCACCGAGGGCCAGGAGCACACGGCCGCGATCAAGGGCCGGATCGAGCAGATCCGCCGCGAGATCGCCGACACCAAGAGCGACTACGACCGCGAGAAGCTCGAAGAGCGTCTGGCGAAGCTCGCCGGAGGTGTCGCCAAGATCAACGTCGGCGCGGCGACCGAGAGCGAGATGAAGGAAAAGAAGGCCCGCGTCGAGGACGCCCTGCACGCCACCCGCGCGGCGCTCGAGGAAGGCATCCTGCCCGGCGGCGGCGTCGCCCTGCTTCGCGCCTCGGCCGCAGTGAAGGCTGATAAGAAGCTGTCCGACGATGAGAAGACCGGCTTCGACATCATCGTCCGCGCGTGTGCGGCCCCGATCGTGCAGATCGCCGACAACGCCGGCCAGCACGGCGACGTTGTGGCCAGCAAGGTCAAGGAGAGCAAGGGCAACGCCGGCTACGACGCCCTGAACGACAAGTACGTCGACATGGTTGAGGCCGGTATCATCGACCCCACGAAGGTCACCCGCTCGGCCCTTCAGAACGCCGCCTCGGTGGCGACCCTGTTGCTGACCAGCGACGCCCTGATCGCCGACATGCCCGAGGACAAGAAGGGCGGCGGCGGCGGCGCGGGCCACGGCGGCATGGACGACATGTATTGAGATCGCCGTCTGGCGGTTGAACGACGCAAAAGGCAACGGGAGTTCGCGCCCCGTTGCCTTTTCTGTTATACGCATCCCAGGTCACGATCGCGGGTCGATCGCAGGGTGTCCCCCCTTTGGACGAGTCATCCCCGCGAAGGCGGAGATCCAGGGTACACGGCTTCGCTTTCACCTCATCCCGCGAACAAATACGGGGACCTGCATGATTGAACTCTTGACAAAGGAACCACCCCATCATAATCTGATTCGGTGCAGAATCAGATTATTTGTCGATGTTTCCGAAAGGTGGCACCCATGGCGCGTCGGAGCAAATCAGGCGAGTATTCTTATTCGCGGACCGCGCAGGTTCGCGGACGAGAAGCGGACGGTCGGTTCGCGGTCATCCAGCTTGACGGGAAACACACCCGAGTTGTCAAAAGGCGTTGCAATGGGACAGCGCCAGGCCCTGGGGAGCTCGTGCCGTCGGACCAGGTGTTCGACATCAAATTGACGCGAGTCGTCCCGACCGGCCAACGTCGGACGGTTACGCTGCCCCTGGATGTTTGCAATGAGATTGGGATCAAGGAGGATACGCCCCTTGAGATCACTCTCGAATCGGACGGGCGGCTTTCGATCGTGCCGTTGCGGGCTGAGGGGACCTCGGACCAACTCGACGAGCTGCTTTTGAAAGTCACGAACGAGAACCTTCACGGAGAGGTCTCGACCGGTGACGCGGTCGGCGGGGAGGCTTGGTGACTCCGACCCCGGGACCACTCGACCGCGGCGACCTGGTCTGGATCAGCGTGAATCCTCAAGCCGGACGCGAACAGGCCGGACGGCGACCGGCTGTGGTCCTCTCGCCCGCGAAATACAACGAGAGGACCGGACTGGCCATCCTCTGCCCGGTCACGAGTCAAATTAAAGGGTATCCCTTTGAAGTCTTGATCCCCGCTGGTCTGCCGGTCTCGGGGGTGGTCCTCGCCGATCAGCTCAGGAGCCTTGATTGGAGGACCAGGAACGCCGAGAAGATTGGGCGATTGCCCGAGGAGGTTGTGGCCGAGATTTTGACCAAGGTCCAGGCCCTCTTGTAAGTCGAGGGCGACCCGGCCCGGTCTGGAACAGCCTTGCTATAATACTTCGAAATTGCGTGCCCCTAGCCCACCCTTCCTGACGACGCCCCGGCGCTCCACAAGCCATGATCGATCTGCCTGTTCGATTTCCAAGCCAGGAAGACGTCGTGATTCAGGAAGTCGCGCGGTTTCGGAGGCTCACCCCCGCGCGACGCGTTCAGGCGATACGCGACCTTATCGCGGCCGGCGTCTACATGGCACGGATCTCGCCTCGAACCGAATTCCTCCACAAGTACATTTCGGAGCAGGAGACCTTCGCGCGTCACACGATACGCGATTTCCTGACGCGCCATGCCGGCGGATGAGGAGAACCTCGGCGACGAGTTGGTACGGGCCGTCGGCTTGATGTCCGACACCTTCGCCGCCCGATCAACCCATTACGCCTTGATCGGCGGACTGGCGACCCTGTTGCGGGGACGTCCCCGATTCACTCAGGACATCGACATACTGCTGAATGTGCCGCAGGTCGCCCTACCTGGCCTGATCGACGATCTTGTCCGTCAAGGATTCGACCTGGATGCGAGCACGGTGATTCGCGAGTATGTTCGCGAGCATATGACGTCTTTCCTCTATGGGACGGTACGTATTGACTGGCTCAAGCCCGTGATTCCCTTGTACGAACGGACATTGGCCGACGCATCGCCGCTGCCCTGGACCGAGGGTCGATCGATCCAGGTGGCTACGCCGGAGGGCCTGATCCTCACCAAGATTGTCTCGTTCCGGTCCCAGGACCAGGTGGATATTGAGACCCTGCTGATCGCCAACCGTGACGAGATTGACGTCGCGTTGATCCGCGAGGAGTGGTCCAAGGTCGCCGAGGGCGAGGAGGCCCGGACGGAGTGGCTTGAGGACGCGCTGCGGCGGTTTGGTCCGCCTCCGCGCGGCCCATTCTCGGGGGATTCCGCCGGGCCTGGAGCGGGATGAACCACTTGATCCGGGTCATGTAAGCGGCTTCGGTACGAATGCTGTCGTGCCGGATTCACACAGGCTCACGGCCCTGGTCGAGCCGCTTCGGTCGCGGTGTCGGTGTTGTTTCCGTCAAGAGCGTGATGGTCTCCCTCGGTGGTCCGCAATCACGGGGGAATGTCGTTGCACTTGCCGAAATATCCAGAAATAATCCCAACTGCGGTCTCGACCATACGCCCGGAGACTGCTGCCACAAGCAATGACCAGGGCGTCCGATGGTGCTTAGGCTTCGCAATCACTTCCACTGAAGGCAACATCGCCACAACGCGGAGGGACTCATGTCATCTCTTGATCCCATCATGGTGTCCGTGTCGGTTCAAGCCACTCCCAAGCGGGCGTGGGAGATGTTCACCGATCCGACATCAGTCACCGAGTGGAACTTTGCCAGCCCGGATTGGCACTGTCCACGCGCTCAGAGTGAACTGAGAAAAGGTGGGAACTTCTGCTACCGCATGGAAGCGCGCGACGGCTCATTTGGTTTCGACTTTGAAGGGACCTTCTTGGAGTTTTCTCCACCCTCTCATCTACGTTATTCGCTTGGAGAAAATCGAGAAGTGGTTGTCCGCTTCGTGGACCAAGGAGAACGAACTCTTGTCACCCAGTCGTTTACTCCGGAGCCCACGCACTCGCTTGAACAACAGAGAGCGGGTTGGCAATCGATACTCGAGAATTACAAACAACATGTCGAAGCTGCTGCCGACGAGAGTTAGAAAAGGTGGCAGGAACCGTATTGTTGCGTCACACCTGAGGCCGGCCGGTGGATTCCAGGTCCAGGCTTGGAATGGTCGCCTCGATCGGTGAAGTGTCCCACTCTCATATCGGAATCGGTTCCTGACACGAATGGCACTGTCTTAGGTTCTCCTTTCTGCCCAACGCCCAAGCTCAGCGGAACGGCCCGCCGAGCGATGCCTTGATGTTACCAGGAAGCGTCGCGGCCTGCCGGGTCCGCTGCAGCGCGAGGATGGGCGGCCGCTCAGCAGCCTGCGACACCTGGCACGTTTCAGCATGTCGGCTTTGGCCCTTCGAGTGACCGAGGACCGAGGTCGGCCCTTGCTTCGTTGGAATGAACTTGATCCATCCTGGCCAGAACTTGCCCGATGAATGGACCCTTTCCTTCAGTATATGCCGAGCGGTTGTCGGCGTGGACTCGCGCCAGCTCGTGCTTGAGGGTGGCATAACTGCGCGCAAGCTCTGGGTCGGCGCGGAGCGCGTCGCGGAAAGTGATGTGAGCCTTCCACAAGGTGCCCCCATGCACAACTGCATGAAGGTGGATACGTATGTCGCTACGTTGTTGGCGAGTGAAGTAACGACGATCCGGCAGATCGGCCTCGTACTCCGGCCTGTAACGGTAACCGAAGTTTGCGAGAGCCGTCGCCTTCGTCTCAATTTGCGGCAAACTTAGTGCGCCCAGCAAAATGTCGATGACGGGCTTGGCACAGAGGCCGATCACGGACGTGCTGCCGATATGTTCCACGTAAATCGGGAGACCTGCGAAGGCGGCGTTCAGTTCGCCGGCCGCCTCGCGGAATCGCGTGGGCCACTCCAGCTGGTAGTTGACGAGGGTAACCGTCGCCATATTGCCTTCTTTGTAAGCAAGGGGCTCTGCTTCGCGAAAAGGTTCGCGGCGAGAAATGGGGATGGCAACGGTGTCAAAAACCAATCATGATATGAGAGTGCGACACTTCACCGATCGAGGCGACCATTCGAAGCCTGGACCTGGAATCCACCGGCCGGTCATAGAGCGACGCAATAAAACGGTTCCTGAACCTTTGTTATCTCTTCAACGGTTCCTGACACCTTTTTTAGCTCTTGGTGTCGATCGGGTCTATTCCTTCGCGGCCTGTCGTGTGGCGATGGGCACGTAGCCGACTTCCAGGCCTGGCGGCGGAGTCACCAGCAGGGCTGGATCGATCTCGGCCAGCGTCCCTACGGTGGGGGGCGGAAGGTAGTCGCGGTCTCGGGTCCACTGCCGGTGAAGGCGTTCCACTCGGCTCTGGATCCGCTCGCGCTCTTCATCCGTCATATCGGCGTTGAGCAGCGCGGGCTGGTCGGCGAATCGATACCAGGAGTAGGTCACGACGCTCCCGTCACCCAGATGAGCCTCGAACGGACCAGCCACGGGCCCTGGCGTTTTCCAGAAGCTCCGGGGGTCGTCGGGTGTGACGTAGGGTTCCGGGCGGTCCTCGCGCGGGCGTTCAAATCGCACCTGCGCCAGGCCCGTTTCGGCGGGCACGTCGTTGGGCTGGACGACGACCCACTTTGCCGGCTTGTCTCCGTCTTTCACGAGGTGAAAGTACTCAGGCAGCGTGACGAGTGGGCCGTTGGGGGAATCGGTCCTGACCGCGAGCTGATAGTCCCACTGGTAACCATACGTGGTGGGGTCGAGGGCAATGGGACGCGCGAAGGAGTCCCAGGCAAGCGCGACCTTCTTCTCGTCGCGATCGTCGGGGAGATAGATCCTCCAGGTTGATCCACCATCGCCCTTGAAGTGGTAGACGCTGGCACCCTTGGGGTCGATCGTGCCGCTGGCGGCTGGGCCGCCTTCAAACCAGGCCGCCACAGCATCCCAGAGGGCGCTCTTGTCGTAGGCCATGACGCGATGAACGACGACCGAATCTCCCTGCGGGTTCCGGGGGAACGAGGTCGGGGCGATTCGGGCGTAGATCTCCCCCTTCGCGTCAACCGCCTGCATGCTCGGAACGTACTGGGTCTCCATCTGCAGCGCCCTGTTCGGGTCCGACGGCCGACCATCCAGAAAGAGACCGGCCAGCTTGGGATCGCCTGCTGTCGCGCGCGACCAGAAATAGGGAGTGAAGAAGGCAACCGGGCCTTTGAAGTTCTCGGTGTTCAGGAAGAGCGTCCAGGAGTTGTCTCCGGTCGGTACCGCTTTCCCGGCAGTGGTCGACTTGGCCGTGGTGAGCGGAAGCGGCAGATAGCCGTAGCCGACGAGCTCACCGCAGGTGCCTTGCTTGAGATTCAAGCCGTCCGGGGGCCAGAGAATCCACGGACTGAGCTGAGCGACGCCGTAGAGTCCCGTGGGATTGTCCCAGTCCCTGCCCTTGCCGGCGCCTGGTCCATTGGCCCATTCGCTGAAATTCAGGGCGACTCCGCCCATGATGAACTTCGGCGTCTCGGTGGCGAACCGAGTGTCCCGCCACCAGCCGAGGCCCCCCTCGATATCGGAGTAGAGATCCTTCGGCCTGGCATCACCATACTGGGCGAACATCCAGGTGCCGAACAGACCCGTCTGGAAGCGATGCCCCGGATATTCCTTCAACAGGGGCCAAGCCGCCACATACATCGAGAACCCGGCGTTGTACGACTCCGGTACTCTCTCGTGCGGCACGAGAAGGTATCCCGCGAGCTCTCCTTCCTTGATCCCATCGTCGGAGCAAACCACGACTGGCCGAACCAAGGAGAACGCGAGCGTCAGGCACGACGCGAACAGCGGAAGCGTCAGGGTTTTCACAGCAAGGGAACCGTTCCGTGATATGGGTGGGCGCGTGGATTCAGAGCAATGTTCGCCGGCACCCATCGATCGGACGAACGATGAGACCGGCCGATTTCATCACATTTCTACCAGATTCGACGGGAACGCTGCCAGCCAAGTTCGCAAAGGTGGCAAAGTTCGCAAAGGTGGCAGGAACCGTTTCATTGAAGTTCGCAAAGGTGGCAGGAACCGTTTCATTGCGTCGCTCTATGGTCGGCCGGTGGATTCCAGGTCCAGGACTCGAACGCTCGCCTCGATTGGCGAGGTGTCGCACTCTCGTATCAGAATCGGTTCCTGACACCGTTTCCATCCCACAGATTTGCCGGAGAGCCACAGTTGTTATTGATCTTCAGGTCGTCAGGTTCCTCCACGCCCTGAAAGGAGTCATCCCCGCGCAGGCGGGGATCCCGCCTTAACCGCGGCACACACTCTGGATCCCCGCCTGCGCGGGGATGACTTTCTCGTGGGGTTTCCCGAAGTTGTCAACCTGACGGTCAATGAGCGGCGATCGCACGGCGATCGTCACCGTTCGCATTTTCAGGATGATGAGACCATTCGCTTGCGGAGCGCCGCATGGTTGAGGTGAGGATCAGCGGGGCCGTACTCCACATGGGCCGCTACCAACTCGACGAGCCGGCGACGATCTCCGACGC
>JBGSYY010000031.1:0-1936 GCA_041750675.1 Isosphaeraceae bacterium
GGTCAAACGGGCGGCTGGCCTGCTCTGGGGCGTCGTTGCGGGTCGAGAGGGCACGCATCGAGGCGAAGCCGCCCAGGCCCATGTGGGTGATCGCGGCTTCGCTGCCGCCGGTGATCATCACGTCGGCCTCGCCGTGCTGGATCATCCTGAAGGCGTCGCCGATGGCGTTGGCGGCGCTGGCGCAGGCCGTGGCGACGGCCGAGGTCGGGCCTTTCAGGCCGTATTTGATCGAGACCTGGCCGCTGGCGGCGTTGACCATCAGCTTGGGGATGGTGAACGGGCTGATCCGCGACGGGCCTTTTTCGATCAGATTGCGGTGCTGTTCCTCGAACTCGTTCAAGCCGCCGATGCCCGAGCCGATGAAGACGCCGACGCGATACGGCTCGTGCCGCGCGAAGTCGATGCCCGAATCGTTCACGGCGCTCTCGGCGGCAACCATGGCGAACTGGGCGAAGCGGTCGAGCCGCCGCGCTTCCTTCACGCCGAAGTAAGTATCCGGGTCCCAATCGCGGACCTGGCCGCCGAAATGGACCTTGAAGTGGGTGGTGTCGAAGAGTGTCAGCGGACCGACTCCGCTCCGGCCGGCGAGCAGCGCCGACCAGTACTCATCGAGCCGTCTGCCCAGGGCGGTCACAACGCCCATGCCGGTGATCACTACGCGCCGTGCCATGCCGCTGTCCGATCCTTCGCTGACTCACTGACGTCTCTGGCTACTCACTGGGAATCATCCCAGGCCCGGTTTCGCGTGTCGGTCGATCCTAGGCGGGTGGCGCTGTCGCTCTTTTTCTCACTCCCACGATCGGTCGGCGTGGCGCCGCGCCGGTTCGCAAGAGAGAGAAAAAAGAGAGACTGCGGACACTCCGGACGGATCACTTATTCGAGTGTTTCTCGATGTAGTCGATGGCCTGGCCGACCGACTGGATTTTCTCGGCCTCTTCGTCGGGGATGGAGATATCGAACTCCTCCTCGAACTCCATCACCAGCTCGACGGTATCGAGCGAGTCGGCCCCTAGATCGTTGACGAACGACGTGTCGCGACTGATCTGGTCCTTCGCGACACCCATTTGCTCGCTGACGATCTCAATCACTCGTTCTTCCACGGACACGGCAAGACCTCCTGGCCGGATACGAATGGACCAACTCGCTCGACCCGAACGGTTGACGCGATGGCCACAACTTTGCCCAGATTATCGGTTGATCGCCCTGCGCGGATCAGATAAATCGATCGCACTACCCCAGAGCGACTCAAAGTAACAGCATTCCCCAAGGTTGTCTAGCACTGAAAAAACCCCCCGCTCGCGCGGTTGGCCCCGCCCGCCCCGGCTGCCGCGATCAGGCGGTCATTCCCCCGTCGACGGCGATCACTTGCCCGGTGAGGTACGACGCGCCCGGACCCGAGAGATAGCAGACCAGGTCGGCGATCTCCTCGGGCTGGCCCATGCGGCTCATCGGGATGATTTCCTTCACTTTTTCTTTCACCTTGTCGGGCAGGACTTCGGTCATGTCGGTCGCGATGAACCCGGGGGCGACCGCGTTGACAGTAATCTTGCGCGAGGCCAGTTCCTTGGCCACCGTCTGGGTGAAGCCGATTACCCCCGCCTTGCTCGCCGAATAGTTGGCCTGGCCGGGGTTGCCGGAGATGCCCGAGACGCTCGAAATGTTGATGATACGCCCATAGCGCTGGCGGATCATCAAGGCTCCGACGGCGCGGGTGAAGTAAAAGACGCTGTTGAGGTTGGTACGGATGACTTCGTCCCAGGCGGCGTCATCCATGCGGAGCATGAGGCCGTCGCGAGTGACGCCGGCGTTATTCACGAGGACGTGGATCGCGCCGAATCTCGCCTCGACCTCGCCCACAATCCGCGCCACGTCGGCCGAATCGCCGACATTGCCGGGAAAAGCTTCGGCGGTGCCGCCGGCCTCGGTGATCAGCTTG
>JBGSYY010000032.1:0-4972 GCA_041750675.1 Isosphaeraceae bacterium
TCTTCCTGCCGTTCCTCTGGACCCTGTTTTTCTTCATCCTGTTCTGCAATCTGCTGGGAATGTTTCCCGGCGGTGCGTCGGCCACAGGCAATATCAGCGTGACGGCCGCCCTGGCCTTGATGACGCTTATTGCTGTGGTGACGGCCGGCATGCGGGCCTCCGGGCCACTGGGCTTCTTCGTGAAGCTGGTGCCGTCGATGGACGTGCCCAAGATCCTCAAGCCACCCCTTTGGGGCTTGATGTTTGTGATCGAGGTCGCCGGCCTCCTGATCAAGCACGTCGTGCTTTCGGTGCGGCTGTTCGCCAACATGCTGGCCGGACACATCGTGATCGCGGTGATTCTGGGATTCGTGGCCATGGCCGCGGGGTATCTCACTTTCCTGGTTACCCCGGCGAGCTTGCTGGGGGGCGTGGCGATCAGCATGCTCGAATTGTTCGTGGCGTTCTTGCAGGCTTATATTTTCACCTTTTTGGCCTCGCTCTTCATCGGAGCGGCGGCCCACCCGCACTGAGACAAAGAGAAAGACTTTACGAGAGCGACGTGTCACGGGGCGCCGCGGGCGCGGGTCCCATCTCGCGGCAGGCAGGGCGTGTGCCCTGGATCACCCTGGTTCTTTTTTTCCGATGCCTTGGCCCCGCGGGGCCCTTTCTTTCCCGAGTGGAAGGAGTTCACGGTCCGATGAAGTTCCTCAAGATGACCGCCGTGGTTCTGGGTATGCTTTTTGTCGTGCAGGCGCCGGCGATGGCCCAGCAGTACACCCCGAAGGATGCTGAGGAAGCGGCGCGTATCGCGTTCGCCCAGCAACCGCGGCACGCGTTCTCGGATCTCCGGGCGCTTGGCGTCGGATTGATCATCTGTGGCGCGGCGGTCGGCATCGGCTGGCTGGCGCGTGCGGCGGTTGACGCGATGGCCCGTCAGCCCGAGGTGGCGGCCAATATCCAGACCGCGATGATCATCGCGGCGGCGCTCGTTGAAGGCGTGACGTTCTTCGCCCTGATCATCATTATGTTGTTCATGAAACCGTACTGAGTGAGCGGCAGACTCGCGGTTGGAACAGGTCCGGGGGGCGCCGGCTATGGCGGCCGTCGCCCGGATCGGAGGCTTATCAGCCCGCTGCCGGAAATGCGGGCGAGAGAACCGGTTGCTCGGATAGAGGCCCTAGCCATGTCACGCGTCGCGTACAGTTGGATCGGATTACTTCTGGCGTTGGTGCTCTGGAACGGCGCGAGACCGGCCTGCGCCGAGGTTCAGGGACACGGCGAGCCGTCGTCGTCCGCGATCGCGGACGAGGTCGGACAGGAAGTGGAAGCCGCGGAGCACGAAGCGCCGAACATTCTGGAGTTCAAGCCGTCGCTGGCGCTGGCGACCGCCCTGGTCTTCGGCCTCTTGCTGCTGGTGCTGGGCCGATACGCCTGGAAGCCGCTGGCGAAGGCCCTCGATGATCGCGAGCGAGCGCAGGAAGAGGCTGTGGAACGGGTCGAACTGGCACGGGCTGAAAGCGAACGGCTGCTTGCCGAGCATCGGCAACTGATGGCCGAGGCCAGCGACAAGGCGCGTGCCATGCAGGACCAGATTCGCCAGAGTGCCGAGGCATCGGCGGCGGGTATTTTGGCTCAGGCGCAGAAAGACGTGGAAGCGACCAAGGTACGGGCCGAGCGTGACATCACGCAGGCTCGGGATCAGGCGCTGGGCGAGATCTGGACCAGAACGGCTGACCTGGCGGTGTCGGTGGCCGGCAAGGTCCTCTCCCGCGAACTGGGGCCTGAGGAACACCGGCGGATGGTGGGCACGGCGATGCACGAGCTTTCGGCCATTGGCGAAGGCGAGAGCGACAGCCGCGGCCGCGGAGGCCCGGCATGAGTGAGCATTCCCGGAATGAGCATCGAATTCAGGAGGCCGCGCGGCAAACGACTGTGCTAGACGACACCATGTCGACCGGCGCGCGGGCCTATGCCGAGGCGCTCCTGAACCTGGCCGAACGCGACGGCAAGGCCGATGCGGTGCTCGACGAATTGGAGGCCGTGCAGTCGGAGATCCTCGACCACTACCCGACCCTGGCCGAGCAATTGCGCTCGCCCAGCGTGCAGGCGGCGGAAAAGGACCGATTGCTGGTCACGATTCTGTCGGGACGTGCCGACGAGATGACCGTCAAGTTTCTTCGGCTGCTTAATCGCAATGGCCGACTGGAATTGCTGGGGCCGATCCTGCGGCAAGGACGCACGCTGCGCGACCGTCGCTTGAATCGGCGAGCCGTTCTGGTGCAATCGGCCGTGGAGTTGGATGACGTTCAACGCCATCAACTTATCGAACGGCTGCGGACCCAACTTGGGGCGGAGCCTGTGGTGCGGTACGAGGTCGACCCGACTCTGCTGGGCGGCCTTGTCGTGCGGCTGGGCGACCAGGTGTACGACGCCTCGCTGCGTGCCCAATTGAAGCGAATGCGGCGGCGTCTGATCGAGGAGCGTCTGAGCGCGGCCCACGCGACGCTGGTCGATTCCGCGATATCCTGATGAGACCCGGACGCGATTCCACGACAACATAAGTTCGCCAGCGAGTGACGACCGACCGATCGAGAGAGACCAAGGACCAAGTTGCCATGAAATTCCGATCCGACGAGATCACGTCTGTCATCGAGCGCGAGATCGAGCAGTTCCAGACGGAGGTGACCCGTACCGAGGTGGGTCGCGTGCTGGACGTAGGCGACGGCATCGCGCGGGTTCACGGACTCTCCGGGGTGATGAATAGCGAGCTGGTCGAGTTCGAGAACGGCGTGCGCGGGCTGGCGTTCAACCTGGAAGAGTCGTCGGTCGGCGTGATCATCCTGGGCGACTTCAAGGGGATTCACGAGGGCGAGTCGGTTCGCGCCACGGGCGAGCTTTTGAGCGTGCCGGTGGGCGAGGCGATGGTGGGCCGAGTGGTGAACCCGCTGGGTCAGCCGGTCGATGATCTGGGACCGATCGTGACGCCGCATTCGCGGCTGGTCGAATCGCCGGCGCCGGGCGTCGCGGATCGTCAGCCGGTGAATGAGTCGCTTCAGACCGGCGTGAAGTCGATCGACGCCATGACACCGATCGGCCGGGGCCAGCGCGAGCTGATCATCGGTGACCGCAAAACGGGCAAGACGGCGATTGCCATCGACACCATCCTGAACCAGAAGGGTCAGGGGGTGATCTGCGTCTATGTGGCGATCGGTCAGAAGGAATCGACGACGGCGGGGATCGTCGACATTCTGAAGCAACACGGAGCGATGGAGTATACGATCGTCGTGATCGCCAGCGCCGCCGACCCTTCGCCCTTGCAATATCTGGCACCCTATGCCGGATGCGCGATGGCCGAGTACTTCATGTACGAGAAGGGCATGGCGACGCTTTGCATTTATGACGATCTGTCGAAGCAAGCGGTGGCGTATCGCGAACTGTCGCTGCTCTTGCGTCGTCCACCTGGCCGCGAGGCGTATCCGGGCGACGTTTTTTATTGCCACTCGCGATTGCTGGAGCGATCGGCGAAGCTGGCGAACAAGTATGTGATTGTGCCGGCCGACGCACCGACCGAAGATCCCGCGAACCCGGTGACCGAGACCTGGGGCGTGAACCAGAAGGTCTATCTGGGCGTGCCGGGACTGGAAGAGGCAAAGCACGAGCTGGAGTCGCACTATTCGGGCGGGACGCACAAGATCGTCAAGACATTTAGCTCGGGCGGATCGCAAACGGCGTTGCCGATCATCGAGACGCTGGAGGGCGAGGTCTCGGCCTATATTCCGACGAACGTGATCTCGATCACCGACGGCCAGATTTACCTGGTGCCCGACCTGTTTTTCGCAGGCGTTCGGCCGGCCATCGATGTCGGCATCAGCGTCTCGCGCGTGGGCGGCAACGCTCAGATTCCAGCGATGAAGAAGGTGGCAGGTGGTTTGCGGCTCGACCTGGCGGCGTTCCGCGAACTGGAAGCATTTGCCCAGCTCGGCACCGAGCTGGACAAGGCGACTCAGCTCCAGCTCGACCGCGGCTATCGCATGGTCGAACTGCTCAAACAGCCGCAGTATCAGCCGATGAACGTGGTCGACCAGGTGATGAGCCTTTACGCCGGCACGGAAGGATATCTGGACGAGGTGCCGATGAAGGAAGTGCCACGGTTCGAGTCGGAGTTTCTTCGGTTCGTGCGCGAGGAGCGATCGGAGCTTTACAACCTGATCGAACGCGAGAGAAAACTGACCGACCCGGTGTTGACGCAATTGAAGGCGGCGCTGACCGAATTCAAGGCTCGCTTCCGCCCGTCGACGGCCTGAACGGCTGAGTCGGCGGAGACGTGTTGACTTTTCGCCAACCGACCCTCTCGTGAACCTACCCCCGGCACTCCACGAAAGCGAATGAGAGAGAGATGGCCAAGGCCCGAGCGATCGTCAAACGCCGGAAGTCCGTGCAGAACATCCGCAAGATCACGCGGACGATGGAACTGATCGCCTCGGCACGGTTTCGCAAGGCGTTGCAGCGCGCGGTGGAAGCCGAGGCGTTTACGCGCAAGATCGCCGAAATCGTCGGCGACCTGGGCGGCGCGGCGGGCCAGGTGTCGCACCCATTACTCGATGCGCGAGAGCCGGTGAAGCGGGCACGGTTGCTGGTGATCACCAGCAACCGAGGACTGGCGGGCGGCTACAACGGCAACGTGTTCCGATCCGGAGCACGCTATTATCACGAAGCGACCGGTGAAGGGATCGAGACCTCGATCGACATGTGCGGCAAGCGCGGCGTGGCGTTCATGAAGTTTCGACGCCTGCCAATGACGACTGTTTACACGCAGTTCGACGACCGACCGAAGTTCGAGCAGGTCGAGGAGCTGGCCGCGAACTACGCACGCATGTACATGGCGGGTGAGATTGATCGGTTCGACGTGGCCTACACGCGGTTCATCTCCGCCGCGCGGCAAGAGGCGACGGTGATGACCCTGCTGCCGATGTCGGCGGCGGCTCTCGCG
>JBGSYY010000033.1:0-11628 GCA_041750675.1 Isosphaeraceae bacterium
TTTGGCTGGATTCCCGCGTGCGCGGGAATGACGCGCGTTTGGCTGGATTCCCGCGTGCGCGGGAATGACGCGCGTTTGGCTGGATTCCCGCGTGCGCGGGAATGACGCGAGTGCGCGTGCCCCCTGTGCCTGGATTCCCGCCTGCGCGGGAATGACGCGCGTTTGGCTGGATTCCCGCGTGCGCGGGAATGACTCGTTTACGTGGGAATGACCCGTCAGGCGGCTCCTTGACGCGCGACTATGCGAGAAGCGAGAGCGGAGTCTCAGGCGGGTTGGAGTTCGACGGATTTGCCGGCGACGCCGAGGTTTTCGACGACCTGTTCGGCGTCCCAGAGGTTGGCGATGACGGCGGTGATTCTGGGGTTTTGCAAGGACCAGGTGTAGGCCTTGAGTGGGGCCTTGAGATCGCCTGGGACGATTTTTTCGACCTTGGCGATGCGCCAGTCGGGGATGGGTTGGAGGCTTTCGTGGTGGGTGGCGACGGCGTGGGCGACCTTCATGGCGATGACGCCGAGGTCGCGGGCGGTGGCTTCGCGGATTGCGGCATCGACATATCCACCGTTGATGACGTTGTAGGCGATCATGGCCATGTCGTAGTGGCCGAGGGCGGCGGCTTTGCGGAGGATGCCGGCGGGGTCGTTGTGGGAGGTGACGCCGAGGAAGCGGACTTTGCCTTGCTGTTTGAGCCTGGTGACGACTTCGAGGATTTCGGGGCAGTCGAGCTCCTCGGGGGCGCTGGCGCCATGGGGGCACATGAGGATATCGACATGATCGGTTCCGAGTCGTTTGAGGCTGCCTTCGAGGCTTTCGACGATGTGGCGGGCGAAGGCGGGGTCGGCTTCGACCTGGGGAGCGAAGTCGGGCATCATGGCGACGCGGAGGTAGGCGGGGAAGTAGGCTTCGTGCTGGCCGGGGTAGTAGGTGATGTGGTAGCCGGGTGCGTTGACGCCGCGGTCGGCGATGATTTCGTTGGCGCGTTGACGGTAGTGATCCTGCCGGTCGGCGGGAAGGTTGTCGAAGATTTCGCGGTATTTGCGTTCGCGGAGCTGGGAGAAGCCGGAGGTCTTGGTGGTGAGGAAGACCTGATCGCGGCGGCCGGCGATGAGTTTGCCGTAGGCGCGTTCGGTGTCGCCGTTGTTGTAGGCGGGGGCCATGTCGAGGTAGTTGAGGCCGAGCTCGAGGGCGTGTTCGAGGTGCTTGTAGTTGTGGAGTGTGATGGGGTCGCCGCCGCAGACGACTTCGGAGACCATGAGTCCGGTGCGGCCGAGGCGTCGATAGGCCATGTCGGGTTGCTTGTTGCGCCATTCGACGGGGGCGATTTTCTGGGTGTCGTCGGACGCGTGGGCGGTGGCGGCGGCTCCTGAGATACCGACGAGGCCGGCGGCGGTGCTGGACATTTTGAGGAACTCGCGACGGTTGGGGTCGGGGTTCGTAGTGGTTGGTTGGGACATGGTGGGTGCTTTGTGGTGTGTGCTGACGAGGTGGAGCAGATCTGGTATGCGATGGTGTGCATTATCCGTGCCCGTTGGGGCAGGGGCGAGGGGGCAGGGGAGAGTTTTCGGCGGTGAAGCGGAACGGTAAAGGGCGATCCGCAGATAGGGAGATGGCGAGAAGAGTTTCGCGCAAAGACGCGAAGGGAAGAGGAGACCGCAAAGAGAGTGGGAGAAAGGGTGATCCCCAGATGGTCGCAGATAGGGAGATATGGAGAAGAGTTTTGCGCAAAGATGCGAAGGGAAGAGGAGACCGCAAGGAGAATCGGAGAAAAGGCGATCCGCGGATTTCTGGGGGAGGGGACAGGGGGCAGGGGAGGGAGACGTGGGTCTGGTTGCGGGGTTATTGAGCTTCGGGATATTCCGTTCCTGTCCGACTTGCCACGAGTCCTCCCTGCGCAGGCGATCCAGGGAGGGAGCGGCGAACACTGTGGATCCCCGCCTGCGCGGGGATGACACCTCGCTTGCCCACTCGATCAGCGGCGGCCTTCGCACCTCTGGATCCGCGCCTGCTCGGGGAGGAGACGCATGGAACCGGACAATCTGTGGGTCAATAGTGGCGGGTGGGTTTGGGGTGGGGGGTGGCGTCGAGGATTTGTTCGTCCTGGAGCCAGGCCTGGGCGCGGTTGCGGTGTTCGGGGGTGATCTGGGTGGAGACGGCGGCGAGGGCGGCGCTGAGGACGCCGATGTCGTCGCTCATGCCGAGCAGGGGGAGGAAGTCAGGGATGGCGTCGAGGGGGAGGATGAAGTAGGCGAGGGCGGCGGCGGCGACGCCTTTGGCCCAGAGTGGGGTGCGGCGGTCGAGCAGGCAGAAGTAGAGAGCGACGACCTCGGCGGCCATGGGGATGCGGCGGAGGTACTGGCGTGCGACGGGCATGAAGCCTTCGCGGACGACTTGCTCGTTGCGGTTGGTGTCGGCGCCGACCCATTCCTCGGGGCGGACGGGGCGTTGCGGTTCGACGACTGGGGGTGGCTGGGGAGTTGCGACTCCCTTCAGGCGATCCCACCACTTGGGTTTCATGGATTTACTCCTGGCGAATGTCGGCATGGGCATTGCTTCCTTAGTTTTTCATTCTACCGCGGATTGGTGATGGAGCCGAACGGAATGGGGACGGGCGTCTGGGAGGCCCTTGGACCCCGTGGGGTTGCGTGGCGTGGCTCCAACTAACGGACGGGGAGGGGGGCGGCGATCGCCGGGCTGGGGAAAATGGTTGCGAGACGTACTGCCCTTGGTCGAAGTTCGGGGTTATCGTGGAAAGTGAGCGGCCGGTTGTCGGTCGGCCATCGCGAGCCGAGACGAATGAGACCCTGCCCAAGAGTTTTTACGGGGAGATCACTCCGATCATGATGACCCGCGTACAAGGTGTGAGTGCGGCCCTTGTGGTTGTGCTTGCGACGGCCGGGGTTCCGGCGATTGCTCAGCAAGGGGCCGCGCTCGATTCGCGAGAGGCGGTTGGGGCCGAGTTTTTGAAGCGGAGCCGACAGCTTGATCGTGAGCATGTTCAGGCGCTTGCGGCGGTGGCGGCGAAGGAGTCGGACGAAGCGGCGAACGCGACGTATCGGCTGTTGTTCAATCTGGCGATTGCCAAGAACGTGTTTGACGCGGCGGAGCCGGCGGCGGAGAAGGTGATCCAGGGAAAGAGCCTGGATTTCGACGTGGAGATGCTGGCGCAACTGATCAACGCGATCGCGGAGGTGGATCGTGGGGAGTACAAGGAGTCGTTGACGCATCTGGAGGAGTTTCTCCAGATGAATCAGGAGAATCTGGACGCGAAGCGGGGTCAGCTTGACCCGAATACGGTTCTTGGGGTGGGGGAAGCGTATTTTCAGCGGTTGGTGCAGGCGGGTCAGTATGACGTGGCCCGACGGCTGTGCGAGGACGTGCTGGCGAATGCCAAGAACCCGACGGTTTTGGAACATTTCCAGAAGCGGCTGGGGCGAGTTTCGATGCTGGGAACGAAGGCTCCGGCGATTGCGGGCAAGGATGTGGACGGGAAGGCGGTATCGCTGGCGGATTATGAGGGCAAGGTGGTGCTGGTCGATTTCTGGGCGACCTGGTGCCCGCCGTGCTCGATGCAGATGTTGAAGCTGAACGGATTGCGTGAGTACATGAAGGGTAAGGATTTCGAGATATTGGGCGTGAACGTGGATGCGCTTCGCGAGGGGAGCGGCGGTGAGGCGACGCAGGCTTTGGTTCGCCGTTACCTTGTCGATCATCAGGCTGGTTTTCCCAGCGTGGTGCTGGCCCCTGGTGAGCAGGGGGTGCCTGAGAGCTATGGTGTGGATGAGATTCCGGCCAACTTCTTGATTGGCCGTGATGGGAAGATCATTCAGTTTGAGCTGGGCGAGGGGAATACGATCAAGGCGATTGAGGCGGCGCTTGGGGAGAAGGGTCGCTGAGAGCGGTATGGGTGGCTTCACGAAAAGGGGGCAGGCTCTCGTCGGTGAGCGAGGGGGCCTGCCCTTTGTCGTATCCGGGGCTGGCGGGGTGTTGGCTTAGATCAGCCGCCGGCGTTGGTTTCGGGGGGGGTGGCCATGGTGGTGATGGCCGACTCCAGGTTGTTGAGGAAGGCGACCATTTCGGCGCGGCCGCGGGTGTCGCGATGGTTGGCGAGGAGGGTGAGGGCGGGTTGGCCATAGGCGTGGAGCAGGCGATTGGCTTCGGTGGCGTTGGCGACGCTGACGGGCTGGGTGGTCTGGTATTCCTGGAAGAGAGATTGAACGGCGCGATCGACGGCGGCGCGGCGGGGGGTGTGGACTCCGCCGTCGGGAGCGGAGGCGGGCCATTTGATGCGGCCTTCGTTGTCGATCAGGGAGTCGAGTGGGACCTGGGGGGAGGGGGCGCGGGCGGTGGAGAGCGCGGGGTTTTTGGCTTTGTTGTAGAGGTTGTAGCGGTCGCCGGCGGACTGGTCGGTGAGTTGCTGGTTTTGGAGGGCGGTCTGGATAGCCTGCTGCCGCATGAGGTTGGCCTGAGCGAAGCTTTCGTCGGTTTGAGCGTTGTACATGTTGTAGCGTGCATTGTTGAGCATGCTCATTTGATTCATGTACTCTTGTTGCTGGAGCCAGGTCATCCCCATGCCGCCGTTGGGACCGTAGCCGAAGCCGGGTCCCCAGCCGCCATAGCCGCCGAAGCCGCCATAACCGCCGAAGCCGTAGCCGTAGCCCCACTGGGCGTGGGCGGGCGAGGTGGCGAGCGTGGCGAGGCTGATGGTGGCGAGGAGTGTGAATGCGAGGCGGTGGACAATGGTTGGTTTCGAGAGCTGGCGTGTCATGGCGGGTACTCGGGATTGTCGCTGGCGTGGCTCAGGGATGGAGGGCTTTGGTGAGGGCGTCGCGGGCGGCGTGGGCGTCGTCGTAGGTGGCGATGAGGCGGGGGATGCCGACGATGTTTGAGACAAGCTCGACATCGGGATGGAGGGCGGAGATGGCGTAGAGGATACCGCGTCGTTCGGTTTCCATGCGGATGGAGAGCATGGCGGCGAACATGGTGGAGCCCATGAAGTTGACGTGAGCGAAATCGATGAGCAGGCCGCGTGGGTGAGTTTTTTCGAGGACTTCGAGGACCTCGTTTTTGAAGACTTCGGCAGGCTCGGGATGGCGGAGCTGCTTGGTGGTGACGCGGATTGTGCAGATTTCGTTGTTGGTGCCGGCGTCGAAGTGCGTGTAGATTTCCTCGAACATTGAGACGATCCCCTTCCGCCCAGCGGCGGAGGGCCGCCGCGAACCGTTGTGACAACGAATTGTAGCCTATCCGAGGGTTCCGGGCGGGGCAATCGCGGGAACTGGGTGGGCTCGGTACAATGAAAGTTGAACAAAGACGTGCGGGACGTTTCCGCACCGCAAATTGTCATGTGCAGGAACGGGGCATCATGGGCGGCGAAATCTTATACGGCAACGGGAGTGGGAACGGCCATGGGAACGGCCATGGGAATGGGGATCTGGCGCGGTCGATCCGGATTGACCCGAGTATGGGTGGCGAGACGGAGGTTCTGGGCAAGCCGCGGCACGGCCGGTCGTTTGTGCTGACGCTGGCGTTTTTTTTGTGCGCGTTTTCGCTGGCGTTGTTTGTGGTGTTTCGCCAATGGCGTGACCGGCATACGGAGTTGACTGAATATGGGATTCGTACCGTGGCGACGACGGTTGCGCCGCTGGCGAAGCGGGTGCCGCCTGGGATGACGCCCGAGGAGTGGGGGTTAGTCGTCGATCAGTCGCGGATCATGCTGGAGGGACTTTCGGGGTCAGGAATTCTGGATCGGACGCAGATGCAGATTTTGCGGCGGGAGTTGCTGGGGAAGGTGGGGAAGGCACGGCCGGAGACGTCGGCGACGGTGCTGGAGGAGATCTGGGCGTCGATGCGGGAGCGTGCCGGGCCGACGCTGACGCAATCGCCCCAGTTTGAGCTGGCGGCGACGATTGATCCGTTGACGCGAAATCGGCCTGATTCGATACCGGCGGAGGCGTGGGATCTGGCGATGGCGCGGACGCGTGCGATGTTGATCGCGGCGGCAACGGATGAGATCCATGTGATGCCGAGCCAGCAGAGGCGGAATCTGCGGGACCGGATTGGCACGCGACTCTTGCAAACCAGTAATGAGGCGGCGGCGGCGGATCTGGGCTGGGTTTGGGAGACGCTTGCGAAGGTGAATCGGGTGCCGGCGGGGTTTGAGCGGCCGACGATTGGGGTTGCGGCGGCTCCGGCGTCTGAACCGGCTTCCGCTCCGTCGAGTTAGAATGGGCGAGGGAATGCGACGATCTCGCTGGATTGGTGTGTTAGACGCTCTTTCTCACTTCCGGCTCGCAGCGAAATCCTTTGCGGGCAAACGAGAACTGAACCATGCGAACTCTGACACGATTGATTGTGACACTTTCGTTGGGATTGATTGCCGGGACGGGCCTGGCCCGGGCGGCGGACAAGGTGTTCATCGGGTATGTCTACTCGATGCCTGAGAGATTGGATTACGGGTTGTACACGCATTTATGCCATGCGTTTGTGGTTGCTGATGGGGAGGGCGTGATTCTGGAGGGGCGGGGGGGGAGTGCGCCGAGTCGGGCATTGACGACGGCGGCGCATGCGAAGGGGGTGCGGGTGTTGCTGTCGCTGGGGGGTTGGGGTTGGGACAAGCAGTTCGCGGCGATTGTATCGAAGCCTGAGTCGGAGGATCGGTATGTGGCGGCGGTGTTGAAGATGGTGGACGCGTTTGATTACGACGGGATTGATCTGGACTGGGAATACCCGGATACGAAGGAGGAGATTCCTGGCTTTGAGCGGTTGGTGCGACGGTTGCGGGTGGGGATCGACGAGATCGGTACGCGGAAGGATCGGCGGATGGAGCTGACGATGGCGGTGTCGGCGAATCCGGGGACGATTCGGTGGTTGCGGCCAGAGTTTGTGGTGGAGGTGTTTGATTGGCTCAATGTGATGACCTATGACATGGCCGGAACGTGGGCCGATTATGCGGGGCACAATGCGCCATTGTTTGCCTCGTCGCGTGCGCCGGGGGGCGTGTCGCCGTCGGTCGCGGCGAGCATCCTGTTTGCGCTGGAAGAGCAGAAGATTCCCGCCGAGCGTCTGACGCTGGGGATACCGCTTTATGGACGTGGGTTCGCGGTGGGCGCTCCGTATGCGTCGACGCGGAGCGCACCGAAGAGTCAATGGGAATATGTCGACTACAACAAGCTGCGAGCGTTTATCGATGCGAAGGAATGGACGCGGGAGCGAGACGGGGAGACGAAAGCGCCGTGGCTGATCGCCAAGGATCAATCGGCGGTGATTGGCTACGACGACGAGGAATCGGTGGCGTTGAAGGCGCGGTGGGCGAGGGAGAAGAATTTGCGTGGAGTGTTTTTCTGGGAGGTTGCGGGCGATCGCCTGCCGGATGGGTCGTTTCCGCTGCAGAAGTCGGCGCGGGGTGCGTTGTTTGAGTGACTATCATGGGCGAAACATTTCCGAGTGTCTCACAGCGAGTGGGGGATTGGCAGCCGCGCGCGCGATGACAGTCTCCATTCTGCTTGACATGCGGGAACCTGATTCAGATCGTGAGCCTGAACTGACATGGGGCCGGTGATACGCGGGCAACTGGATGCGATTCGGAGCGGCGACCGGGCGGCGCAGGGGGCGGCCTATGAGGCGCTTCTGGCGGCGACGGAGCAGCCCGTGGATTGGGCCTATGAGGCGTGGGATGATCTGGTATCGGCGCTTGAACACAAGGATAACCGTTTGCGCTCGATCGCGTCGCAGCTCCTTTGCAATCTGTCACGGAGTGATCCGGAGGGGCGGATACTCCGTGATTTTGATGCGCTGCTGGACGTGACCCGTGATGAGCGGTTTGTGACGGCGCGGCATTGTTTGCAGTCGCTATGGAAGATAGGGACGGTGGGGCCGAAGGCGAAGCAGCGGCTGCTCGACGGCCTGGCGATTCGGTTTCGCGAGAGTGGAGCGGAGAAGAATGGGACCTTGATACGCAATGACATCATCGCGGGACTGAGGACGCTGTATGACGAGGCGGATGATCCAGCGGTGCGGAGTCTGGCGCTACAGTGGATTGAGAGCGAGGAAGATCCGAAGTATCGGAAAAAGTATGCGGGGTTGTGGAAGGGTACGGGGTGAGTGGCGACAGGTGAGAGGCGGTGGGGCGCGGTTGATCGCGATACGGCTTGTGCTGGACTTTGAGAGCGCCGTGCCTGAATATCGAGTCGATTGCTGGACGCACTTGTGATAAAGGACGTGCCGTCATGATTTTCTCCACTGTGTGCCTGATGCTTGCCGTGACGTTGACGCCGCCGCAGGACGGGCCGACGGCTGTGGGCGGGTTTGCCGCGCATGGGGATGTCGGCGGGCCGGCGAAGGCCGGCGATGCGCGGTTCGAGGCCGAAGGGGGTGTTTATACGATTTCGGGCGCGGGGGAGAACATGTGGGCGGATCGGGATGAGTTTCACTTCGTACACACGATGCTCAAAGACGATTTCATTCTGACGGCGCGAGCGAACTTTGTGGGAGAGGGGGTTGACCCGCATCGCAAGCTGGGGTGGATCGCGCGGGCGAGCCTGGATGCGGACTCGCCTTATGTGAGCGCGGCGGTGCATGGAGACGGGCTGACTTCGATGCAGTTTCGGCCCACGAAGGGAGCGGACACGATCGAGGTGCGATCGCCGGTGAAGGGGCCGGACGTGGTGCAGCTTGAGCGGCGCGGAAATCAGTTTTTCTTATCGGTGGCGAAGTTTGGCGAGCCGCTGACGACGGAGCAGATTGACGGGGTGGAGCTGCCGCGGGAGGCATTCGTCGGTCTATTCGTTTGTGCTCATAATCCGGACGTGATCGAGACGGCGGAGTTTCGTGATGTTCGGATCACGAAGCCGGCAGCGGTGAACTTCCGGCCCTATCGCGACTATATCGGCAGCCGCCTGGAGACGCTCGATACCGTGACCGGCGAGCGACGTGTGTTGTTCACGGCCGAGGATTCGATTCAGGCACCCAACTGGACGATGGACGGCAAGGCGTTGATCTACAACCAGAACGGGCGGTTGGTGCGGTTTGATCTGGAGACGCGCACGCCGACGCCGATCGACACGGGCATCGCGACACGGAATAACAACGATCATGTGCTGTCATTTGATGGTGAACAGATCGGGATTAGCCACCATAGTCTGGAGGACGCGGGGAGGTCGATGGTTTATGTCGTGCCGATCGGGGGTGGGGTGCCGAGGAAGGTAACGACGAAGGGGCCGTCGTATTTGCACGGCTGGTCGCCCGATGGCAAGTTTCTGGCGTATACGGGCGAGCGCGACGGAAAGCTAGATATTTACACAATAGGCGTTGATGGTGGTGAAGAGGTTCGTCTGACGGATGCGGAGGGGCTGGATGATGGATCGGAATACTCGCCGGACGGGCGGCATATTTATTTCTGCTCGACGCGCACGGGGACCATGCAGCTTTATCGGATGAACGCGGATGGGACGGAGCAGACGCAGCTTACGAACGATGGCTTCAACAACTGGTTTCCGCATGTGTCGCCCGATGGGAAGAGGATTCTCTTTCTTTCGTTTCCGCCTGAGGTCGCGGCCGACGATCATCCGTTTTACAAGCAGGTGACATTGCGGATGATGCCGGTGGACGGGAGTAGTGGTCCGCGGGTGGTGGCGTATCTGTATGGAGGGCAGGGGACGATCAACGTGCCTTCGTGGTCGCCCGACGGCCGACATGCGGCGTTTGTGAGCAACTCGATTGATCCGTGATGTTTGGGACCTGGGGGGCTGGCCGGCTGCGGATTGAAGTCGGGTGACGACGACGAGCATGGGGGCGGAGAGTTCTGGACCGGCGCGGGCCGAGGGCGTTCAATAGACGCGAGACTGGGCGGCTTCTTGTGCGGCCTGTCCATGGCTTTGGCTTTTCCTACCTCGACGAGGTTGTCCATGATGCTCTCCACGTTGCTTTTGTTCGCTCTGGCTGTGGAGTCTCCGGCGCTGGCTCGCAGCAGTCCGGAGGCTCAGGGGATTCCATCGGCGGCGATCGCGACGTTTCTGGATCAGGCGGACGCGGAGATTGATGCGCTGCATAGCGTGATGCTGCTGCGTCATGGGCAGGTTGTGGCCGAGGGGTGGTGGGCACCGTATTCGGCGGAGTCGCCGCATGAGCTGTATTCGTTGAGCAAGAGTTTCACGTCGATGGCGGTGGGTCTGGCGATTGCCGAGGGGAAGCTGAGTCTGGATGATCCGGTGTTGAGGTTTTTCCCGGAGGATGTGCCGGCGGAGCCGAGCGCGAACTTGAAGGCGATGCGGGTGAGTGACTTGCTGCGGATGTCGACGGGGCATCAGAGCGAGCCGCCGCTGCGGGGGGAGGGGGGCGAGAACTGGGTGAAGAAGTTTCTGGCGCAGCCGGTGCCGTTCAAGCCGGGGACGCATTTTTTGTACAACACGGCGGCAACCTATGTGCTATCGGCGATAGTGCAGAAAGTGACGGGCGAGACGGTTCTCGACTATCTGACGCCGCGCTTGTTTGAGCCTTTGGGGATTGTCAAGCCGACGTGGGGGACGAGTCCGCAGGGGATCACGCTGGGCGGGTATGGCTTGAATCTGCGGACGGAGGACATCGCGCGGTTTGGGCAAATGATCTTGCAGAAGGGGCAGTGGCAGGGTCGTCAGGTTGTACCGGCGGCGTGGGTGGCGGCGGCGACGGCGCGTCAGACGTCGAATGGGAGCAACCCGGAAAGCGACTGGGACCAGGGATACGGGTATCAGTTCTGGCGGAGCCGGCATGGGGCGTTTCGCGGCGATGGAGCCTTTGGGCAGTATTGCGTGGTGATGCCGGAGCAGGATGCGGTGCTGGTCATCACCAGTGGGGTGCGGAACATGCAGGCGGTGCTGGACCTGGCATGGGAGACGCTGTTGCCGGCGATGGGGGATGCGGCATTGCCGGAGGATACGGAAGCGCAGGGGGCGCTGGCGCGGCGGCTGGCGGCGTTGCGGCTGAAGGGAGTGGAGGGGTCGGCGTCGATGCCGATGGCGGAGAAGGTCGCTGGGAAAACGTATCGGTTCGAGCCGAATGAGCGGAAGATCGAGGCGGTGACGCTGGAGCCTCAGGGTGGGGATGGGCCGGCGTTGGTGGTGCGGATTGACGGCGAGGATCAGCGGATTGCTTGCCCGGCTGAGGGTTGGAGCAAGGGGCGGATGGCGCTGGGGCCGTTTCCCGCACTGCCGGCGGCCGGGACGGGGGCGTGGACGGATGAAAAGACGTTCACAGCAAAGATCTGTCTTTATGAAACGCCGTTTGTTCAGACGATGCGGTTGACGTTTGGCGAGGACGGGTCGGAGGTGCGGTTGGAGAGTGAGTCGAATGTGGGGTTTGGGCCGACGAAGCAGGGAGCGTTGACGGGTCGGCGCGGGGGGTGACGATGGTCTCGCAGGAAAGGGACAGGCACATCGGAGACCTGGAGTCAGTGCCTTATTTCATATGACGCGTTGATTGACCATCCGGTTGTCTGGTTCCGAAATGGCTTGCCACACGTCATCCCCGCGCAGGCGGGGCTCCAGAATGCTTGCCGCTTTCCCCATGGATCCCCGCCTGCGCGGGGATGACAAGTGCGTGGCGGCTGCGACGGCGGGGGTGTCGTCGTCCGCTGGATCCCCGCCTGCGCGGGGATGA
>JBGSYY010000034.1:0-4828 GCA_041750675.1 Isosphaeraceae bacterium
AATCAAGCCTAATTCTGGATTCGCCCTCGGAATTCTGAAGCAAATCCTCGACCCCCACCCGCGCCTTGCGCGCACAGTCCCCAAACCGCGCGCCGAACACTCCAATCCAACCACGCGGCAGTGCCATTCGTGTCAGGAACCAATTAACGGGGGGTAGCCTCGGTTCTCCTCAACCGAAATGGCGAAGCCACAAGAGGTCATCCCCGCCGTCCCCTGGATTCCCCTTCCTACCCGCCGCATCCTGGATCCGATGGAACGCCGACGTGTCGTCGATGATGAACTCGATGCCCACTTCCTGACATTCTCGGTCGATCACCGGCGCCGCCTTCTCGATCACGACCAACCGAAGCGAATCCTCCTGGGCATCCTCAATGATCAGCTCCAGCGGCGGCAGGCCACATGCGTCGGCTTCGTCGTCATGCCCGACCACGTCCACGCGATCGTCTGGGTCCCCGAGCGGGGCCAGCTCAGCCACTTCGTCCACGAGTGGAAAGGACGATGCAGCCGTCGGATTCCCGCAGGGTATCGGGAGGGAATTGCGGCCTATTCCCGTGAGGTCCCGCTCGGCGACCGGTTCTCGAAACCGAAGTACGATTCGTTCGCGATCTATAGCCGGAAGAAGCGGGAAGAGAAGCTCAACGACATGCACGCCAATCCGGCGCGAGCCGGCCTGGTGAAGCGTCCGGTGGACTGGTGGTGGAGTTCAACGCGGTGGTAGGAATTAGGGCGATCGGTTGGTGTCCCAATCGCGTGGCCGGAATGCGACGATCGTGGTCCTCGACCTCTTCTGGCTCCGCGACACCGGTTGAAGACAACCGTTGCCAACCGCGAGCAATTGCCCCTTGCAGCGCTCAGAGCGTGGATCCTTCCATCGTGTTGTATCCTCTAAAAGCTATTGATACAAAGTCGCTTGCGATCAAGCAAGAGCCGCCAGACAGTAGAACTCTCCACGTGGGTCTGGTTTCCGGCCCGTAGTCAGCCAGCCCTGCTGCGATCGCATTGATCGAACGAGAAAATACCTCAGGAGTCGACCATGGCAACCCGGCGTCAGTTTGTCCAATCGCTTCCTGCATTCGCGGTGGGGGCCAACATGGCACTGGATTCTGGAGCGGCATACACCGCGCCGGCGGCGCCGCCTGAGGATCACTTCCACCCCAAGGGCAAGGCCCCGTCGGAGTTCACCAAGGAAGTGCTCCGCAAGGCCAAGGCCTCGCTCCCCTTCGGCGACACCCGCGATTTCGAGGAGCAGAAGAGGGGCCTCATCGCCCCGATGAAGGATCTCCAGATCAAGAACGACGCGGGCGGCGTCGCCTGGGACATGGAGCAGTTCCAGTTCCTCGACCAGCAGAAAGAGTTCGACAGCGTCCATCCCTCGCTGCACCGGATCGCCCGGCTGAACAACAACTACGGGCTCTACGAGGTCATCCCCGGCATCTACCAGGTCCGCGGGTTCGACCTCGCCCAGACCACCTTCGTGCGCGGCAAGACGGGCTGGATCGTCTTCGATTGCCTCGTCACCGCCGACGTCATGCGAGCGGCCTGGAAGCTGTTCCAGGAGCATAAAGGCGAGGGTCTGCCGGTCACGGCGGTGGTGTTTTCGCACTCACACGGCGACCACTTCGGCGGCGTCCGCGGCATTATCGACGACGACATGGTCCGCGCAGGCAAGGTCCAGGTCATCGCCCCGCGCGACTTCATGGACCACACGATCTCCGAGAACGTCTACGCCGGCAACGCGATGAATCGGCGGATGTTCTACCAGTACGGCGTGCTGCTGCCGGTCAGTCCGTACGGCTACGTCAGCCAGGGCCTCGGCCAGGCTATCTCTCGGGGCGCCTCGGGCCTCGTCGCGCCGACGCGGGTCGTGGAGAAGCCCATCGAGGAGTTCGAGGTCGACGGCGTGCGGATGATCTTCCAGAACACGCCCAACACCGAAGCGCCTTCGGAGATGAACACCTACATCCCCGAGATGAAGGCTCTCTGGATGGCCGAAAACGTGAACGCCACGCTGCACAATATCTACACGCTCCGCGGCGCGCTCGTGCGCGACGCGCTGAACTGGTCGAAGTACATCAACGAGGCGCTTTACCGCTTCGGGCAGGAGGCCGAGGTGATGTTCACGGCCCACCACTGGCCGCGGTGGGGCAACGAGCGCGTGCAAGAGATCTTGCGGTCCCAGCGCGACCTCTACGCCCACTTTAATAACCAGGTGATGCACCTGGCCAACCAGGGGGTCACCGTCAACCAGATTCAAAATGTCTACGAGCTGCCCAAGAGCCTTCAGCAGAAGTGGGAGTGCCGGGGTTATCACGGGTCGGTTCCGCATAACGCCCGGGCCGTGGTGAATCGCTACCTCGGGTACTGGGACTGTAACCCGGCCACGCTCATTCCGCTCTCGCCGGGCGAGTCGGCCCCGCTCTATGTCGAGATGATGGGCGGGGCCGCGAAGATTCTCTCCCGCGGCAGGCAGCTCCACGACGAGGGGAAGTATCTGCTCGCTCAAGAGATCCTCAACAAACTGGTTCAGGCCGAGCCGAGCAATCAGGAGGCGAAGGACCTGCTCGCCGACGTCTTCGAGCAGATCGGCTATCAGCAAGAAAACCCCGGACTCCGCAACAGCTACCTCGCCGGAGCCTACGAACTGCGGACCGGCATCCCCGAGGGTGCCTCGCCCAAGTCGAGCGGCCCCGACATCATCCGCGCAATGAGCACGGAACTGTTCCTCAACTGTCTCGGCATCCGCATGGATAGCCGCAAGGCCGAGGGGAAGAGGTTCACCATGAATCTGATCACCCCGGACAACGGCGAGAAGTTCTTGATCGAACTCGAGAACGCCACCCTGACGAACCTCCCGGGCTTCCTCGCCGAGCAGCCCGACCTCACGCTGACGATCAACCGCGCGGACCTCGAGCAGACGATGATGGGTGCGAAGACGCTCGAAGCCCAGATCAAGGACGGCACGGCGAAGGTCGAGGGGGACGTCACGATCCTCGCCAAGCTCGCCGCGACGATGGTCGACTTCGACCCGAATTTCGAGATCATGCCCGGGACCAAGGCCCGCGGCGGAGAAGTCCCGCACGCCGAGGGCTACGAAGCGGTGCCGGGCAAGACGATCGTGGAGTGAGCGCGCCGCGGACAGGGTGACGTGACACCGGGAGGCGCCGACCTCCCCACCAGGCCGGTGTGGGGTGGTCCTACGAGCCTCCCGGCGTCAACGTTTGAGGTCGCAACCACCGCGACGACACTTGTCACCCTGGAACAGATCGAGCCGATCTGAGCGGCCGTTCCCCGGCCAGCCGCTCGCCCTTCCGGCGTTCGTCGTGCTGGGCGTCCCTCTTTTGGCCGGTCGACACGACCGGCTTGTTAGTTAACCAACGAATAGGACTCGCCGATGACCACGACTGTCCCCCGGCCGCTCGAGCGTTTGTTCTCACGCACGGTGAAGCCCTTCTTCCTGTTCACGGGGGCTGGTACCGCCCTGATCGGGCTCTATGCCTTCCTGCCGTCGTGGGCGATGCCCAACGTCGCCAAGCTCCCCTTCCTCCCGGAGTTCACGATCATCATCCAGCACTGGGGGATGATGGTCGGCCTCATGGGCGTCGCGATGATGGTCGCGGCTGTGGTTCCCGCGTGGCGGGTGCCCATCTTCCTATACAGTGCTGTTGAGAAGGCCTTCATGGTCTGGCTCGTCCTCTCCAACGCCCGGGAGCCGTTCGTCAGCGGGTTTTGGGCCCCGTTCGTGGTCGACTCCGCAGTCGTGATCTACACCATCGGCTACTTCGCCGCGTGTGGGTTCCGTGCCTCGCGGTCGCCCTCCGGGACGGAGCCCATCACCTAACGAGGTCATCGTGTTAGGAAAAGTCCTGGCCTAGCACCGTAACCTGAGGGGAAGCGGTTCAACATGAACCTCATCAGCGGGTAGCCTCAGTTCACTTCACCCGTCGCGGCGAGGCCCCAAGAGGTCGCTGTCCGACCTCACTTCGACGGCGGGGTGGCACTGTTGAAGCCGTTTCATCCAGGTGTGTGCCACTGGCTTGGCCAGTGTCTTCGTATTCCGAGGCGTTCTCGGCCAGGGCGTCCCCGGTCAAACCATGAATCCGGTGAAGATCAGGCGGCGGGTGGCCCGGGCAAAGTGAGTTTTCGGCGGGGTGGCACTGTTGAAGCGGGTTCATCCTGGTGTGTGCCACTGGCTTGGCCAGTGTCTTCGTATTCCGAGGCGTTCTCGGCCAGGGCGTCCCCGGTCAAACCATGAATCCGGGGAAGCTCCGGCGGGCGGCCTCGGTTCTCCTCAACCGAAGTGCCAAAGCCAAAAGAGGTCGCCGTCTGACCTCACGGTTACTCAACCCACCCCCTCCGACTGCAAACAAGAAAAGGTGTCAGGAACCAATTAACAGCAGGTAGCCTCGCAGACAAGAAAAGGTGTCAGACAAGAAAAGGTGTCAGGAACCAATTAACAGCGGGTAACCTCGGTTCTCCTCAACCGAAATGGCGAAGCCACAAGAGATCGCCGTCCGACCTCACGCTTCCTCCAGCCACCCCCGCCCACCGATAGCCCCACCCCATTTCCCCGATCCTCCTGATAGCAGCCCTCAAAATGCGGCGCGACCCTCGCGCCCCAAACCAGGGCCAATCCCAACTCGCATCAGGAGCCACGCATCACCATGTCCACGACCTCCGTAGCCCGCCGCGCCGCCGCTCGCGAAAACGGCAAAAAATCGACAGGCCCCAAGACCGATCAAGGCAAGGCCAGATCCCGCTGGAACGCCATCTCCCACGGCCTCCGCGCCACCCACCCCGACGCCCCCCTCCCTCCCGACCTCGCCGCCGA
>JBGSYY010000035.1:0-6894 GCA_041750675.1 Isosphaeraceae bacterium
ATCAGGGGAGCGTGGCGGTGCGGGGGACGGCGTTGGCGTCTGCCGCGCGGCGTGAGATCGGCACGCCCCAGACTTCGCCGCCATCAGTGGAGGGCAGCGTGTTTCGATTGAAGACTGGCCCGTAGTTGTATCCGGCGTAGCCGCCGAGGAAAAGCGTGCGGCGGGGCGGGGTGTCGAACTTGGGGCGAAAGGCCGAGTAGGGTTCGCGTCGATCGGTAGGCGGCAGCTTAAATGGAGAGGGAGACCGACATGCGGAGAGCGGGGCTAGCAGAACGATCAATGCCGCGAGCGCGAGCCAGCGGCGCGGCATCGGGGACGAACGAGACGAAATATCCTGAGCCACGGCGGCCTCCTCTGCCCGGGCGAGATCCTTCTCCCCATTTGATCGGATGCGGAGGGGGGATGGCTTCCGGGAAACTGGGAAACCGGGGGGATCAGCGTCCGTAGTAGCCGTTGAGAATCATGGCGCGTGAGGGACCGTAAAGACCCATCGGCTGCATGGGGTAGAGCGAGCCTGCGGAGTTGTAACCGTATGTGTAGCCGGAGTATCCGTATCCGTATCCGTAGCCGAAACCGTAACCGGATCCGTATCCGTTGCCGAAACCGAAGCCATAGCCCGGATAGGAGTTGCCGTAGAAGTTGGGGCCGCCGGAGAGGTACGGGACGGGGCGGGGCGAGCCGTTGGGTCCAAGGCTGGTAACTTGAGCGTAGTTGGGGACGACCATGGGAGCTGAGTAACCGGCCTGATAACTGAAGGTTGCGTCGGCGGGAAAGACGGGGCCGAAGCCACGTTGGTAAACGGCGGAGGGGCCGGTGATGATCTTCGTGCGCTGGGCATGCGCGGCCGGGGCGATTACCACGATCGCCAGCGAGGCGAGCAGGGGCACGATGCCCGGAGGACGGAAGCGAGGGGTCATGAGGAGCCTCTTCGAGGGGAGACGGGATGGGACCGAATAGTGGGGATTCTCGCGGCTCTCGCCAAGCCATTAGACGCCCCAAATGGGGGTGCGTCAAACAAAAGCGGTAGCCAGAGATCGCCGTTTGGAACGGTTTGCTCGTTGGAGGGCAGGTGGGAAGGGGGTAGAATCCAGTACATAGAGAGCCAAGAGGTTACGGCGAGACAGGAGTTTGGCCATGCGTGGAATCAGGACAGGAATGCTGGCGGCGGTGGTGGCGGCTTTGCCATGGGGCGGAATCGCGGCGGCCGAGCACGCGAAGATCAGTCTCGATGTGAAGACTCCCCGGGACCAGGTGACGGCGAACGTGGATCAGACACCGCCGCCTTCGGGGAAGAATCCGAGGCCCGTGATTCACGCCAGGGTGGGCGAGCGCATCCAGGTGGAGTATCTGTTCACCAACGTTTATCCGAACAAGACGATTGAGGATGTGGTGGTCCACTTTTATGTCGCCTCGATCGGCGCGGTCGGTCAGAAGGAATTGCCCAGCCTGGCCGGTGGCGAGGGGTTGGTGCTGGAGACGGCGTTTGACATGGATTTCCGACCGGGCGGACACGCGGGTGGGCGGACGACGGTGACGATCGACGCGCCGGGTGTCTATCTGGTCCGCGTCGAAAGCCGGGAAACGCAGAGCGACCACGAGCATTTCGCGGCGGTGGATCTGGTGGTCGAGCGTTGAGGCGGAGTGGTGTTGCTTAGAACAAGAAGGGGAAAAGCCGCTTGGAAGTGCTCGGGACCAGTTCCCATTTTGAGCGAAGCGGTTAATCGCCGCGGAAGGTGGAGCGGATCTCGAAGCCCTGGACCTGGACGCCGTCTGGAGTGGTGAAGGAGAAGCGGCGGAGGTTGCGGCGGTTGGCGTCCTTGTCGGCGGGAGGCTCGTCTGGCTCGTCTTCGGAGTTGACGTTGCCGGGGGCGGGCGGCTTGGGGATGTCGAGGCCGTCGGGAGCGGGCGGGATGGCCAGGCGTCGGGGGCCGAAGGCGAGATTGCGTTGATCGCGGATCATGGCGTCGGCTTCGCGTTCGAAGGCTTCCATGTCGCGGCGCATCTGGTCGAACATGCGATCGAAGCGGTCGTCCATGCCGGGTAGTCGGCCGGCCGCGCCGCGCCGGCCCTGAGCGCTGAGCATGCGCTCGACGATGCGGCGATGTTCCTCCATACGACGCATCATCAGCTGTTGCATCTCGGCCTGGCGGCGGGCCAGGAGCGCGGGATTGGGCATACGATCGAAGGAGGGACGGCGGGGCGCATTGGCGATTTCCTTGCCGGCTTGTTCCTTGAACTTCTCCAACTCCTCGCGCTCCTTGCGGATGCGGTCGGCTTCCTGTTCGATGTCGGAGAGGGCCAGAGCGGCGGGATCGGGATCGGGTTCCGCCTTGGGTTTCACGTCGACGTCGACGGGGGAATGAGCCGGCGCAGGGGTGGAGGCGAGAGTTTCAGGCCCGGGGGGACCGATGAGTTCGAGCGGGGAATCGGAACTTGCGATGGGATCATCGGCAACGGGAGGCGTTGAGTCGTCGAAAGGTGAAGGGGACGGCTGGGCATGGGTGGGCCCGCCGGCGATGGCGGCCGGCGGGTTCGCGGATTTTTCCCAAGGCCAATCGATGTGCCAGTCGGAGATGCTGAGACGGAAGACGAGAACGCCCAGGGCCGCGACGATGAGGGAGGCCGCGGGCCAGAGTTGCCAGGGCCGGCTTGGTTTCTCGATGGTCACAAAGCGCGGAGCGGACTCGTCGAGGCCTTGCTCCGGTGTCTCGAGTGGTGTCAGCGAATTGTCGGCGAATCGATCACCCATAGCGGGGAGGCTCCCTGGCGTCGCCCCGTGCGGGAGGGACGCTCTCAATCAGAACGCACGAACGGGGATAATTGTTCGCCAGGGAGAGGAGGGAGTCAATCGCCGGCGGTGACGGCGGCGGGTCCGGCGGGTTTGACGCCGGAATCCTGGCGATAGATGAGGACGCGGTCATGGCAGATGAGAATGATGTCGGTGCGGCCGTCGCCGTCGACATCACCGAGGGCGATGTCGCGAGGTTCGACAAGACTATCTCGGTCGCGGAACGACTTTTTCTCGAAGATTTTGAAAGCCAAGGCGCGCTGGAGCGAGGATTTGCCGTCGAAGGCGAGGATTTCGAGGGCGTTGTCGCCGATGTCGGAGACGATGATGTCGGTGCGTCCGTCGCCGTTGACGTCGCCGGCGATGAGGTCGCCGAGGAGGGCGTCGGGGCGGGTGGAGTCGTATCCGGCGAGGCTTTCGAACTTGCGTCCGCGCTGGCCGGTGCTGACGACGGCGAAGCGATCGGAGCCGGCGATGAGGAGGTCGTCGCGGCTGTCGCCGTCGAGGTCGGCGACGTACATTCCCTGAAAATCGAAGGAGCCGACGGAGAGGGTGCCGCCACGTCGATAGACGCCGTCGCGTTCGTCGAGGAAGATGAGCGACTTGGAGCCACGATCGTAGAGGACGACCTCGTTGGAGCCGTCGCCGTTGAGGTCGAGGGTGGTCGCCCCGGAAATCTGGGCGGAGCCGCGATCGGCGTTGAACTGGTCTTTGACCTGCCACTGGCCGTCGTCACCGAGAGCGATGGCGCGGGCGAAGCCGCTTTGGGCGACCAAGAGCGAGGCGTCGCCGGGGGCGTCGGTGCTGATGCCGGAGGGGGTGGCGGCGACGAGCGGGCCGAGGTTGCCTTCGAGGGCGGTGGGAGCTTGGCCGTCGGGCTTGCCGAGGAGCAGGATCGGTGCGCCGAAGGGGCGGAAGATGAGGAAATCGTTGTGGCCGTCGCGGTTGATGTCGAGGATGCGGAGGGCGGGCGGAGTGCCGGTCAGACCGGGGATCGGTACGGCGTCGGAATCGTTCCAGAGGAACGGTTTGAAGACACCGGATGGATCGCGGCTGAGGGCGCGGAGGACGAAATTGCCGCTGGAGCCCTGGGGAGCGCGAGCGACGTAAATCACTTCCGGGGTACTGTCGTTGTTCAGGTCGCCGGCGACGAGTGCGACGGGTTCGCCGGTGATGGGCAAGGGGGAGGGGAAGCTGAGGCGGCCGTCGCGAAATTTGGCCCAGCCGATGGCTTTTTCCTGTTCGGAGAGGACGAGGACTTCGCCGCTGCCGTCGCCGTCGATATCGGCGATTGCAACGCCGCGTGCGCCAGCGAGATTGGGGAAGGTCTGGGCGTGGACCAGGCCGGTTTTTTCCTGGAGATAGAGGAGGATCTGGGCGTTGCCGGGATCGGTGACGACGACGTCGGCGTGTTTGTCGCCATCGACGTCGCCGAGGGCGAGGGAGCGGTTGCGGGTTTCGCCTGAGGGAAGGGGGAAGAAGAGGAGGCGGCCACGTTTCGTGGCGTCGTCGGTGGCGGAGTCGGTCAGGCTGAGGACGCGGACGCGGCCCGATTGGCCCTCGACCATGAGTAGCTCCTGGCCGGGTTTGCCGTCAAGCTCCGCAAACGCAATGGCGCGTGGGGATTCGACGGCGAAGCGTTCCTCGGGGCCGAGGTTGCCGCCTGCGGTGGAGAAGCGGACGCGGATGGGGTCATCGTTGCCGCTGTCGAGCATGACGAGGTCGTCGCCGCCGTCGCCGTCGAGATCGAGGGCCTTGAAGATGGCGGGGCGATTGGCGGTGTGGGGGACGCGCTCGGGTTCGCCGAGGCGGCCGTCGGCGCGCTGGAGCAGGGAAATGAGTTCGGTGGGACCGAGCAGGACGAGGTCGGAGCGGCCGTCGCGGTTGATATCGGTGAGGGCGAGGGCGGTGGGTGCGGAGATGCCCTCGCCGGCGTTGATTTTGCGGGATTCGGTGAAGGTGCCGTTGCCTTCGCCGTGGAGCAGGACGATTTCGGCGGGGGAGCCGTAGTAGGCGAGATCGGTGACGTTGTCGCCGTCGAGGTCGCCGGCGACGATGCTGGCGACTTCGCGATTGACGGGGATGCTCTTGAGCCGCATGCGCTTGCTGCTCGGCACGAGATTCGCGCCGCTTGTGGCGGTTTCGTCGCTAGGACCGGGAGTGCTGAGCAGGAGGTCGATGCGGGAGCGACCATTGTTGGCGAGGGCGATGTCGGCGATTTTGTCGCCGTCGAGATCTTCGACGACGAGGACGTTGATGCGGTCGTCGAGCTTGTAGATTTCCAGCCGCTGGAAGCCGAAGAACTCGGCGAGGGGCGGGGTTTGCGGCTGCGCGTGTGTGTAAGTGGGCACGGCCAACGCGGCCAGAGCGAGGGCGAAACGGGGGATCAACCGACCGAGCATCATCCGGGTTGTCATCCTCTGAGCACTCCGAGACGGCCCCGCTGGGGGCCTGGGACTTCCTTGGCGGTTACGGAGAGGGAAAAGGCGGTGCCACGCAAACGCTCGATCACTGGGCCGCCGGCAGGTGGATGTCGATGGTCGCGGGGCTAGCGCTCAGGGAGCCGAGCTTGGGCAGCAATTCGGCGATGTGGCTCGACTGCAAGTGCGCCTTCAGATCATCCAGACTTGCCCAGTGTTCGTAAAGGACGTAGGTCTCAGGAGACTTGGCGGAACGGGAGAGCTTGTAGGCGAGGCAGCCTTTTTCCTTGAGGGTGGCGGCGGTTGCGGGGGCGAAGGCGGCTTCGAGGTCGGGGCCCATGCCGGGCTTGGTGTCGATGTGGACGAACATGATGAAGGGCTTGGCGGGGTCGGCGACCTGATCGCGGACCTGGGCGACGAGGGGGTTGTCGTCCTGCGCAGGCGCGGCAGCGGTGAGGACGGCGTTGAGCAGCAGGGCGGGGATCGCAAATCGAAGGAGAGGCATTTCCGTGGGACTCCGAGAGAGGGGGAGGAAGAATGGCGATTGAGGTTCGATTTCAGGCGAGCAGAGGTTTGACGACCTGGCCGGCGACGTCGGTGAGGCGGAAGTCGCGGCCCTGGAAGCGGTGGGTGAGTCGGAGGTGGTCGAAGCCGAGGAGGTGGAGCAGCGTTGCATGGAGGTCGTTGACGTGGACGCGGTCCTTGATGACGTCGAAGCCGAAGTCGTCGGATTCGCCGTGGGTGACGCCGCCCTTGACGCCGCCGCCGGCGAGCCACATGGTGAAGGCGTTGGGGTGGTGATCGCGGCCGTCGTTGCCGCCGCCCTGGACCATGGGGGTGCGGCCGAACTCGCCGCCCCAGATGACCAGCGTATCGTCGAGCATGCCGCGCTGCTTGAGGTCCTGAACGAGGGCGGCGCAGGCCTGGTCGGTGTCGTGGCAGTTGGCCTGGATATCCTTGACGAGGTTGCCGTGCTGGTCCCAGGCCTCGTGGAAGATCTGGACGAAGCGGACGCCGCGCTCGACGAGGCGACGGGCGAGGAGGCAGGTGTTGGCGAACGAGGGCTTGCCCGGCTCGGCCCCGTAGAGGGTGCGAATGTGCTCCGGCTCGCGGTTGAGGTCCATGACTTCGGGCGCGATGCGTTGCATTCGGAAGGCCATTTCGAAGGAGTTGATGCGGGTGGCGATCTCGGGATCGCCGACCTGGGCGAGGCGCTCGCGGTTGAGGGTGCGGAGGGTGTCGAGGGTATCGCGCTGGACGACCTCGTCGATACCGTCGGGGTTGGAGAGATAGAGGACGGGATCGCCGACGGAGCGGAACTGGACACCCTGGTAAACGGTGGGGAGGAAACCGCTGCCCCAGTTGGAATTGCCGCCGGAGGGGCCTTTTTTGCCGGTGCTAAAGACGACGAAGCCGGGGAGGTCCTCGGATTCGGAGCCGAGGCCGTAGGTCGTCCACGCGCCCATGCTAGGCCGGCCGAAGATCATCGAGCCGGTGTTCATGAGGATCTGGCCGGGGGCGTGATTGAAGGCGTCGGTGTGCATGCCGCGGACGATGGCGATATCGTCGACGATCTGGGCGGTGTGGGGGAGTAGTTCGGAAACCTCGGCACCGCACTGGCCGTGGCGGCTGAATTTGAACTTGGGGCCGAGGAAGCGCGAGCTGGGATTGATGAAGGCGGCGCGG
>JBGSYY010000036.1:0-6352 GCA_041750675.1 Isosphaeraceae bacterium
CGATGGCGGCGTCGGCGATGGGGGTACGAGTGTCGGCCGCGGCCCAGGTCCAGCCGTTGCCCCCGCGCTGGGCGAGAATGCCGTAGATGAGCGAGGCGAGCAAGCCGCCGGCGATGAGTGCGGCGGGAAGCTTGGCGGGCCAGCGGCCGACAGAGGTTTCATCCCCCTGGACGTTGCGCGTGAGCATGATGCCGAACATGAGAAGGATTGAGACCGCGCCGATGTAGACCAAGACCTGCATGGCCGCGAGGAACTCGGCTTCGAGCAGGATGAACTGGCAGGCGATCAGGAAGAAAAAAGCGACAAGGAACAGCCCGCTGTGAATGAGGTTCCGCGCCAGCACGACACCCAGCGCTGCCAGAATACTGAAGACGGAAACCTGCGCGAAAATGGCTCGCAAAGGCCCGATCCGGCTGAATAGCAGCCATTCCAGACCGAGGAGGACCGGCACGCCGATCGCGAGTCCGAACAGGAGTAAGAGGCGGCGGCTCACGTGTCACTCCCGTGTCAACTGCGGTGAAAAGGGAAAGGAGGTCGTGGTTGAGAGTAGCAGGAACCGAGCGGGTTATCCCGCTCGAACGGCGGAGCGCATGCGGGGCGTGGCCGGGGCGTAGCCGGTTTCGGGGAAGAGGTGCGGATCGGTGGCCTTGCGATCGGCGCGGAGCAGAGTGAAGAGCGCCGCGAGTACGAGCAATTCGAGCAAACCCGTGACCAGGACGGCACCCCACCAGGTGAGGTCGATCGGGCCCCACATGGCGTGGTCGGTGTTGCGGAATACCATCTCGAACCAGATGGCGGCGATCAGGATGTTGGCGATCGAGAGGGGGACGAGGAACTTCCAGGCGAAGCTCATCAGGCGGTCGACCCGCATGCGGGGCAAGGTCGCGCGGAGCCAGAACATGAGGAAGATCATCGCGAAGACTTTGGACGCGAAGACGCCGATGGCGATCATGTTGACCAGAACTTGCGAGAGCAGGGTTTCGCCGAGGATGCTTCGGAACGAGAGGAAGGGCAGCGAACCGCCACCCAGATAGAGCGTGGTGGCCAGGCAGCTCACGCTGAGCATGCTCATGTACTCAGCCAGAAAGAACAGGCCGAAGCGCATGCTGGAGTATTCGGTGTGATACCCGGCGATGATTTCCGATTCGGCCTCGGGGAGGTCGAACGGGGCGCGATTGACCTCGGCGATGCTGGCGATGACGAGCGTGGCGAAGGCGACCAGACCGGGCGGCGAGAAGAGGAACCAGCCGTGGTAGACCTGGGCATTGAGCATGCCGACCAGGCTGAGCGTGCCCGCGAAGAGCAGGGCGGGGATGGTCGAGAGGACCTGGGGTACCTCGTAGGAGACGAGCTGGGCGACGGACCGCATCGCACCTAACAACGCATACTTATTGCGGCTCGACCAACCGGCCAGGAAAATCCCTAGCGAGGCCAGGCTGGAAACCGCGATCAGGTAAAGCAAGCCGGAGGGCAGTTCGACGGGTGCGAGGCCGGTGAGCCAGTTGATCGACTCGCCGGTGCGCGGGTCGATGCGCTCGACGATCCGGCCGTAGCCGAACGGAATCACGGCCAGGGTCAGGAGCGCGGAGATCAGCAGGAGCATCGGTGCGAGAATGTGGACGATGCGGTCGGCGGCCCTGGGTACGATGTCTTCCTTGGTCATCAGCTTGAGCGCATCGGCGAGCGGCTGGAGCAGGCCGAAGGGGCCGACGCGGTTGGGGCCGATGCGATCCTGGAAGCGAGCGGCGAGCTTGCGCTCGGCGAGGACCATGTAGGCGACGACGCCGGGAAACGTCGCCCCGAATCCGACGAGCAGCCAGGCCGCCCAGGGGAGCCAAGGGATCGGTTCGACGATTGCCTGCGCCCAGAGGGCTGTTGCCTGAGCCAAGACCACGATGAGCATCCCCGGCGGTTGTCTCGGAACGTTGAGAGACCTGAACGCAAGCAGAAGCGAAACCCTGAGGAACCCTAAACCCAGCGCAAAGCTCCACGAGCCCAGGCATAGCCCAAGCCGGCGGCCAGCATGGCCAGGAAGATCACCATTTCAATGAGCGCGAACCAACCCAGGCCGAGATAACTGACGGCCCAGGGGTAGAGGAAGACGGTCTCGATGTCGAAGATGATAAACAGCAAGGCATACAAATAGTATTGGATGCGGAAGCGGATCCAGGTTTCGCCGATGGTGACGATGCCGCACTCGTAAGTCTGTTCCTTGAATCGACCGCGGCGAACCGGGGCGACGAGCTTGACGACGATCAACGGTGCGACGGCGAAGCCGATGGCGAAGAGCAGCAAGATGCCGATGAAGATGTAGCGGGAGAGGATCATGGCAAGAGCGGCCCGGGACGAGTGGAGTGTCGTGTCAGAGCGTGGCGAGGGTTTCGACGCGCGTGCCGTCGTCGACCGTGACGACGGTCAGTTCGCCGTCGTCGAGACGGATGCGCAGGGTCGGCTGATAGCTGTAATGGGCCTTTGAGCCCATCTCCATGCCGCCGATGGGGCGGCGGCCATCGGCCTCGACGGTGCCGACGACGAAGGTGCGCCAGTTGGCCGCGCCGATGCGCACGTCCTGAGAGACGCGGACGCGGGTGCCTGGTTCGACGAGTGCGGGAGCGGGATCGGAAAGCATGGGAATCCTTGGATCGGTCGGGGAAGTGGGGTCATCCTAGCCGTGCCGGGGGGTGGTCGCAAGAGTTTGGCGCTCAGGCTTTGGCGGCTGCCGCGGCCTTGGGCTTGGGATCGCCGGCGAGGGCTTTCTGAAGGCGTTGATCCTTCTTTTTCTGGACCTTGGCGCGCTCGGCGGTTTCCTCGGCGCTGTTCCAGGCGGCGGGGTGGGTTTTGGCGTAAAAGGCGCTGGAGACGAGCAGATCCTGAAGGCTGAAGATATGGGTCTGGTGGCGTTCGTAGTTGGATAGCTCGAAGTTCTGGTCCATCTTGATTGCGTCGAACGGGCAGTATTCGGAGCAGAAGCCGCAGTTCATGCAGACGTCCATGTCGATGAAGAAATCTTCGGGCATGGGGACGGGGTTGCCATCGGGGCCCGCGGCGTGGGTCATCCAGATGCACTGGGGTGGGCAGACCTTGGCGCAGATATTGCACGAGGTGCAGCGGACGTAGCCGTCGGAATCGTCGTAGACGAGCATCGGCAGGACGCGAAAACGCTCGCGGGTGGGCAGGCGTTCGTCGGGGTATTCGACGGTGAAGAGGCCCTCGGTGGTGGGGTCCTGGTCGATGACCGGCTCGTCGCCGCGGGCGGGTTTCTTGTAGAAGTCGAGAATCTGGTGTCCGCCGCCGCGTCGTTTTGTGGTACGGCCCTGGCCGACGAGGAAGGTGCGCAGGAAGCGCCTGAGCGTGACCATGTGGCCGACGAACATGCCTGTGCCGAGACCCATCTTCGAGACTCTCCTAGCGGGATGCCTTGCGCGAAGTCGCGGCCGGGCTGGTTTTGGGACGTGTTTTGGGGTCGGGACTGAGGGTGACGCTGAGGATGTGCTTATCAAAAGTACTGAGCAGGAAGTCGAGGAAGTTGCCTGCGATGGCTGTGGGTTTGCCGTTGGCTCGGTGGACGACTTCGCGACGGGAGGAGAGGTCGGCCCGCCAGGGGAATCGGCCGGGGGTCTTTTCGAGATCGAGCTTGAGGTCGACGCCGGCGAGCCTGGGCGAGTTGACGATGGACTGGCGGAGGTTGTTGCCCGTGCCGCGGTGGATGGAGTGATGGGTTTGCATGGAAGGACTGTCTGGAATCGGATGTGGCGAGAAATTCGCATCCGAAACGGGTTGCGAAGGCTTCACGGTTCAGGACTCTCCAGTCGCGTTCCGTCCCAAAGCTCTGCGTATTTCTCGCGAACGAAGGGATCGAGCTGTTCGGAAAGCTCTTTCGTGAGGTTCAAGACAGAGATCAACGCCACGACATCGCCAAGGTCCTTCAGGCGATGCACCCCGCCGGTCATGCCGGATGCGAGCTTCAGTTCGATGAGTTTTGCGAGATCAATGTAGCGAATGCCGTCGCGAATAACGGAAGCCTGGGCGGGGTCGGGAAATTGGACTGATTTCGGCTTGCCGTCGCCGGGGAATCCACCGGTTACGAGGAACTCGATACGGACGCCCGTATCGGTATCGCGCAGTTGCTTACTGCCCTCGAAGGGAGGTCGATAGCCCCTGCCTTCGAGGGCCTCGTGGAGTCGCTTGAGGCCATCGGGGCTAACCAGTAGATCGACGTCCTCGGTGAATCGTCGGACGCCGTATTCAAAGAGTGCCATGCCGCCGACGACCGCGTAGGGAATTTCCAGGTCTTCCAATCGCCTGGCGATCACTCGCAGCGACTTTTGAACCGCGCTCTTGCCTTCGAAATGGAGACCTCCCTCGTCCAAGGCCCATCTCCGGTCGTGGTTCAGTCGATCTTCGTAGAGAAGGGGTGCGTTGAGGTTCTCGGTGCTCATGCGCGGCGTTCTCCGCTCAACGGTCCACCTCGCCCAGCACGATGTCCAGGCTGCCGAGAATGCCCACGACATCGGCGACGGTGTGGCCCAGGCACATGGTTTCCAGGGCGGTCAGGTTGATGAAGGAGGGGCTGCGGACGTGGTAGCGGTAGGCTGCGCCCGTGGCGCCGTCGGAAATGACGTAGAAGCCGAGTTCGCCCTTGGGCGACTCGCTGCGGCTGTAGGCTTCGCCGGCGGGCACCTTGATCTGGTAGGCCTTCTTGCCGGGCAAAATGGGTCCATCGGGGATGTCGTGGACGGCCCGCTTGAGGATCTTGACCGATTGGCGCATTTCCTGGAGCCGGACCCAGTAGCGGTCGTAGATATCGCCATTCGTGCCGGTGATCACGTCAAAGTCGAAGCGGTCATATATGCCGTAAGGTGCGGAGCGGCGGAGATCGTATTTGACGCCGGAGGCCCGCAGCACGGGGCCGGAGGTGGAGAGGGCGATCGCCTGTTCGGCGGAGATGACGCCGACGAACTTGCTGCGTTCGAGCAGGATTTCGTTGGCCGAGAGGAAGCGGTCCAGCTCGTCGATGCGTTTGTCGAGGCGGTCGTTGACGATGCCGCGGCAGCGCTCGAGCCAGCCCTCCGGGAGGTCGAAGGCGACTCCGCCGAATCGGTAATAATTGCACATCATGCGGCTGCCGCTGGCCCACTCGAAGAGGTCGAGAATCAGCTCGCGTTCCTCGATGGCGTACAGGGCCGGGGTGAAGAATGCGCCCAGGTCGTTAAGCAGGAAGCCGACCGCCCACATGTGGCTGGCGACGCGGGTCAGCTCGCCCATGATCACGCGGATGTATTCGGCGCGCTCGGGCACCTTGGCGTCGTCGCCCATGAGCTGTTCGACGGCCAGGGCATAGCCCCAGTTGTTGGCCATGCTGGTGAGGTAGTCGAGCCGGTCGGTGAACGGGAAGTTCATGAGGAAGGTGTTGCGTTCGCCGATCTTCTCGTGGTTGCGGTGCATGTAGCCCATGACGGGCTTGAGGCCAACGATCGTTTCGCCGTCGACCCGCAAGTTCATGCGAAAGACGCCGTGGGTGCTGGGGTGCTGAGGGCCCATGCTGAGGACGAATGAATCGCTGTCGACCTCGGCCACCTCGATCCCCGTGGAGGGCGGAATCAGGTTCACGCCTTTCGCGTCGTGATCCGAATTGAGCGACTTCCAGCCCTGGAAGCTCGATGGAATTTTGAGGTTGGTGCCGTGGGGGTTGATCTCCTCGCCGCGGAAGTGCTGGCCGTCCTCGACACGGCTGTCGAGGACCTTGGTGGGGCCTTCGTAATACGGTTCGAGATAATCCTTGCGGAGAGGGAAATAGGCGAAACCTTCCCACATCAGGACGCGGGTCAAGTTGGGGTGTCCGGTGAAGCGGACGCCCATCATGTCGTAAACCTCGCGCTCCTGGAGGTCGGCCCCGGGCCAGACGGAGACGACGGAAGGCAGCGTGCCCTCGCCTTCGGCCTCGGCGACGCGGACCCGCAGCTCGATCAGCTTGCCGGGGTTGGTGGTCGAGTCGAGGTGGTAGTTGACCTCGATGCAGTCGGAGTAATGGACCGACTGGAGGCTGGCTAGGTAGTCGTAGCGGATCTCGTTGGTGTCGTGGAGGTAGTGGGCGACGTCGAGCAGGCGGTCGGCGGGAATGAGAAGGCCGGCCTGGAGAATTGAGGCGGCGTCGGGGCCGAACTCGGCGGTGAGGCGGCCGGCGAGGGCGGCCAGTCCCTCGTCACCCAGCCAGCGCAGGCTGGGCTGGACCGGGGCTGTCTTGATCTTCTTGGCGGCCTGGGGGGCAGGCTTGGGTGCTGGGGTAGGGGGGGGCGTTGTCTCAGCGGTGGACGGTTCGTCATTTTTCTTGAGCTTGGCGCGGATCATGTCG
>JBGSYY010000037.1:0-6916 GCA_041750675.1 Isosphaeraceae bacterium
GTCGAGCGTCGATTCAGGACCGAACAAGCCCGCCGCCGAGGGATGGTTCGGCGGCGGGCCAATCTCTAAGGCATAGGACGGATCGGCAAAAAGCTCAACGGTTGTAGTTGACGCCGCAGCCGACCGGACGGGTTTCCTTGACCTCGATCTCCTTGCCGGCCAGAAGCGAGTCCACCGCGTCGCGGAGGTAGGTCTTCTTCACGGCGCCCTCATTCGCGTTGTCGTCCATGGCGCCCATGTAGGCGATGGCCCGGTCCTTGTTGAGGACGAAGAACTGCGGCGTGTTGGTCGCGCCGTATTCCTTGCCGATCTTCTGGCTCTCGTCGAAGCCGTAGTCGAAGGTGTAACCCTTGTCCTTGACCCGCTCCTTGATGGCGTTGAGGTCGTCCTGCTTCCGGAGCTGACCGCCGGTGACGGCGACGCCCACAAACTTCACGCTCTTGCCTTCATAGTCCTTGGCGAACTCGATCATCCGGTCTTCGTACTGGGTGACGACTGGGCAATGGTTGGCGAGGAACACGAGCACCACGACGTCTTCCTTGATGTCCGACAGGGTCAGGCTGGCGTCCTGGCCGTCGGCGGTGGTCGCCGGAATGCCCGAGAAGACCGGGGCCTTTTGGCCGATGCTGACAACCTTGTTGAACTCGCCCGCCAGGGCCGGGGCCGCGAACAGGGCCAAAGCGAACAGGCTGGTCACGAACTTACGCATAGTGAAGTCTCTCCCTGATGATCCGTTCCGGGGCGCGGACATCCCGCAACCCCCCCCTCTCAGTCACACGAACCGACGGTAGCAATCTCATGAACGCGAGCGAACTAGAATGCCCCGCCATCCCGCGAGGCGATATCCAAAGGGTGCGAGCAGGTGGTCGTCCCGTTCGTCCCTCGGTCATGGCCCATCGTGTATAGCGTCAACAACGGCAACTCCTGACCAGGTATCCGAGGAAATTATCCCCGAAAGCCGTTTTGAGTGTATAGGAGCCGCACGGCCATCGTCAATCAACTTCGACCCGGTTCACCCGCCCGGCCGCACCAGGCAGCCGCGTTCGCCACCAGCGATCGAACCGAGGGATGAAAAAGTACTGGGAAGGCGTCGTCGCCCGGCCGCAGATAGGCAACACGCCCTGCGTCAATCGTCCAGGTCATCCCGCTCCGGAAAGTTCCTCCATCCTCATAATGCGACATCAGGACCACAGACTCCGGCTCGGGAACCGGGAACGGCTCGATGAATCGGGTCGCCCGCGCGATCTGGAACGTCTCCAGACCTCGAGCGATCGGATGCTCCGGCGACACAATCTGAATCTCCTCCGCTTGGCCCTGCTCACGCCACGACGATGGTTCGCAGTCGCGGCCCATCAAGCGTCGAAACGGCTTGCTGCCGAATGAGCCATGCAGCGCCAACAGCCCCAGTCGCCCGGCACGAACTCGCTTCACAACAGCATCGCAGCGCGCGTCCGGAACGTCCTCATGGGCCAGGCGGCCCCACCAAATCAGCACATCGGCGGCTTCCAGGTCGGCATCGCTCAGTCCCGCCTCGGAATCGCGGAGCCGACCCGTGCTAACCTCCAGCTCAGGACGCGATTTCAGCGCCTCGGCAATCGTTCCGTCGATCCCTTCAGGATAAACCTGGCGCGGCGCGGTGCCCTCACACCAGATCCGCACCCGCAAGCGATTCTCCGCGGCGCGAACCGGCGTCGAAATCCCTGATCCGAACAGACCCCCGACGGCCAACGCCCCTGCCTTGAGCAGATCACGACGACCAAGGCGCGCGAAATCGAACCGACAAGTTGGCGGTCGTGATTGCATGGGATAGCGTTAACGTGGGTGGGATGGTTCCGGCCGTGCGGCCAGGCGCGTGGGAATTCAGCGAAATAGCTCAATTCATATTACGAGCGCATTAGCCGTTATCGCAATCCCATCCCATCCAACAAAACCCGCCCGCGCCGAGCCGACCGGGAGTGCCGGGCGGTTCCGTGCGGGCGGCTCGTCGAGCGGTGATTCGTTTCCTGGCGTCGCTCGGGGGGTCACTCGTCGAATCGCGTGTTCTGGATATTGTCTCCCGGCGCGTGCTCGACGAAGTGCCAGGAAACCTCGGCCACCACGATTTCGAGGAATCGATTGCGGAAGATCGCCGGGCTGACTCCGGCTTCCACGGGGATATGCCCGGTGACGGGGAAAACGGACGACCGGTCATCCTCGTGAATGATATTCGATTCCTTGGGCTGATCGGTCATCGGCTTGCCGCGCGAGTCCTCAGGATACTTCAGTTCGACCACCTGCAGGTGGATGTTCGATCGGCCCGCGAACAGACCGGGACTCGAGGGACTTTGAATCTGGAACTCGCGCACTTCGAGAAAGATCACGACATCCGCGTCGAACGCCTTGGCCGCGTCGGCCGGATCGGTCCATGTCGGCTTGGCCGCTGCCCACGTCTGTACCTCGTCGGTACTCACGACGTCGATCTTCTTGACATTCTCGCGAAGAATCTTCGCGAGCCGTCGCGAAATTTCGCGGTCCACAGTGAGCGTATCACTCGACAGCGTGGTTCCCGCCGAGGTCAAGATCACCACGCGCTTACCCTTCAGCGACGGGCATGGCGCGGCGATCGTCGGCTCAAACGGCTGAAGAAAATACATCGCCTGCCGCGGATCGCAACCGCTCAGCGTTGGCACGGCCGCTGCGCCCAGCAACAAGCCGACGAAGCGGCGCCGCGTGGATCTCAGGCCCGATTTCGGTGTCTGCGGGGTCATCCCTTCCCCCTCCCTCTCTCTGTGTGATCTCGTGGACAGAACAGGACAGGACGGGCCGGACCGGCCGCTTGCTTCCATGCGCCGCTCGCGACTGCTCGCGATCGGCCGGCCGGGGCGTCTCGTAGCGTGGTGGGGATGACGAATCAGAGGAGAGGAAATCGCAACACGCCGCCAAAACGTCGGCAGGCGCGGGAAACCTATCCCATCGAGCCGCCACGGGCAAGACCAATTCGCTCGATGCTCGAAACCCTCGAAACGGCCCGAACCGGCTTGAGGGATTCAATCCCCGCCAGACACGATTGCGCGTAGCGCGTCGGCCAGCGTGGCCGCCTTGGGCCATCGGTCGTCGGGTCGCTTGGCGAGCGTCTTGTTGATGATCCGGCATAACTCGGCGGGCAAGTCCGGCGCGACCTGTTCCAGCTTGATCGGCGGCGTGTTGATCCGCGTCCGCATGACGGCCATTGCGTCGGCCTGATTCACGTCATAGGGCAGGCGGCCGGAAAGGAATTCAAACGCCGTGACGCCGAACGAGAATATATCGAGCCGTTCATCGGTCGGCTCACGCCGGACCAGTTCCGGTGCCATGTAGGTCAACGTGCCCGTCCGGTTGCCGGGACGACGAAATGCCGGCGTGTTGGGCACCGCCAAGCCGAAGTCGATCAGCTTGACCTGGTTCTCGCGATCAACGAGCAAGTTCTTGGGACCGAAATCCCGGTGGATATAGCCCGCGGCATGAACGGCCGCGAGCGACTCGGCCGCTTGCGCCAGCAGCTCCACCTTGGCCTCGAGACTCAGATTCTTCGACTCCCGGCAATAATTGAAGCTCACACCCTCGATGAACTCCATCACCAGAAAATACTCGCCCTTGCTCGACATGCCCCAATCGAAAGTCCGCACGATATGTGGGTGCGCGAATTGCTTGGCAATCTCACCCTCGCTCAGCCGTCCCGGGCCGGATGCTCGCGAAGCGGCCGCTGCCGACTTGGTCATGTCCTGAACCTTGAGACACACGGTGCGCCCGCTCTCGTTGTCGACCGCGCGATACACCTTCGACATGCTGCCCTGGCCGGTTTCCGCAACAATCGTGAACCGCTTCGTGAGATTCAACCGCCGCGCCTTGGCCGGAACCGGACCGGCGGCCGCAGTCGGCTTCGCGGGCGGTTTGGGCTTGCCGGAGCTAAAGAGCTTGCCGAACATTCTCAAGGTCTCGTGCGTTCGGGTGTGCCGGATCTGGGTGGGCCGCGAGCGGTTGAGCACGCTGGGTGTCGCGGGGTCGCGAAGTCTGCTGTCGAGACCTCCCTTGCGGGTCGTCAACCTGATCATACGCCCGGCGGGTCAGGATGTGACCTTCTTTTCCTTCGGGTCACCGAACTTCAGGGAAGCCGCCCCCTTACTCGATCCAATCCTCGCGAACGCTGCATCCGTCCCGCTTCATGCACTCACTCGACTCACGCCGTGGGTTATAATAAGATGAATTGGTCAAATTCCCACGATCGCTCAGGTCGAAACCACGACCTGGGACAATCTTCTGGGATTTCTCCCGCCGGAGCCGCGGGCGTCCCCTCTCTCCGTTTCGCGAGACGACACGGACGAACGACTCACGCGGCCCGCAACGTCCCACCGCCCACAACCCCGCTCTCGGGGAGAGTTGATTCATGCTATCGACCAGCCTGACGATGCTGGCGGCGCTCGTCGCCCCCATGGTCGCGATCCCCGACGATGCGCCCAGCGCCGTGCCTGCCGTCGATTTCGCCCGCGAGATCCGACCGATACTCTCCGACGCCTGCTTCGCCTGCCACGGCCCCGACGAGGCCCATCGCGAGGCCGGTTTACGGCTCGACACCAAGCAAGGCGCGTTCGAAGCCCTACGCAGCGGCAGCCACGCAGTGGTCGCCGGCGACCCGGACGAATCCGAATTGGTGTTTCGCGTCGAGAGCGACGACGAAAACTCGGTGATGCCGCCACCCAAGAGCGGTAAATCGCTCACCGAGGCCCAGCGCGCCACGCTCCGGCGCTGGATCGCCGAAGGCGCACCCTGGGCCAGCCACTGGGCCTTCGATCCGCCCGCGCGGCCGGAAGTCCCCACCTCCGTCTCCGATATGGGCTGGGTTCGCACGCCGATCGACGCCTTCCTGCTCGCCCGCCTCGACACCGAAGGGCTAAAACCCAACCCCGAGGCCGACCGCTCCACGCTCATCCGACGCGTCACCCTCGACCTCACCGGCCTGCCACCGACTCCCGCCGAGGTCGAAGCCTTCCTCGCCGATAGCTCGCCGAACGCTTACGAGCAAGTCGTCGATCGCCTGCTCCGCTCGGTCCATTACGGCGAGCACCTGGGCCGAATCTGGCTCGACGCCGCCCGCTACGGCGACACCCACGGCCTGCACCTCGATAACTACCGCGAAATGTGGCCCTATCGCGACTGGGTCATCCGCGCCTTCAACGCCAACAAGCCGTTCGACCAGTTCACCATCGAACAACTCGCCGGCGACATGCTGCCCGACCCCACCCTCGACCAGAAAATCGCCTCCGGCTTCAACCGCGCCCATGTCACAACCAACGAGGGCGGCTCGATCGAGGAGGAGGTCTATGTCCGCAATGTGACCGACCGTGTCGACACCACAAGCACCGTGTTTCTCGGCCTGACCGTCGGCTGCGCCCGCTGCCACGATCACAAATACGACCCCATCCGCCAGAAAGAGTATTACCAGCTCTTCGCCGTCTTCAATAGCTGCGACGAAAGCCCGATGGACGGCAACGCCGCCAAATATCCGCCGATCGTCCAGGTGCCCAGCCCCGAGCAGTCGGCACGGCTCGCCGAGCTGAAAGCGGCGGAAGCCCAGGCCCGCGACCGGCTCCAGGTCGCCGTGGCCGCAATCCCCTACGACATGGCACAGGACGCCGGCCTCAACGAATTCGTCGAACGCTCCGACTACGTCTGGGTCGACGACGCTCTCCCCCCCGACGCGAAACCCCAAAACGAATCCCCCTGGACCAAGGCCGCCAACCCCGACCACCCGGTCCTCAGCGGCGCCTCATCATTCCGCAATCGCTTCGATGCCCAGGGGCAACAGGTCTTTGAAAACGGCCGGCCACTCACCATCGGCGAAGGCGACGTCCTCTTCGCCTACGTTTTCCTCGACCCAACCAACCCGCCCAAGCAGATCATGCTCCAGTGGAACGCCGGCGACTGGGAGCATCGAGCCTACTGGGGAGAAAACCTCGTCGATTTCGGCGTCAACGACACACCCGCACGAAAGCCGATGGGCGCGCTACCCCGCACCGGCGAATGGGTCCGGCTGGAGGTTGAGGCGTCGGCCGTCGGCCTCCAGGCAGGCGCGAAGGTGAAGGGCCTCGCCCTCACCACCCACGGCGGCAACGTCTACTGGGACAAGCTCGGCTCCGTCACCTGGACGCCCCAGGAAGGCCAGCTCTACGACACCCTCTCGGCCTGGGTGCGCAGCCGCAAGGCGCTCAAGCTCGACGGGCTACCGGCGGACGTGAAGGAGACGATCGAAAAGCCCCGCGCCAAGCGCTCGCCCGAGCAGCTCGCGCGGCTCAAGTCGCACTTCGTCGAGAACGGCTACGCTCGCGCGGTCGAACCACTCGCGTCACACAAGGCCGAGGTCGCCCGCCTTGCGGCTGAGGTCCGCACACTCGATCAGCAGATTCCCACTACGCTAATCTCGAAGGAAACGGCCGAACCACGCAAGGCGTTCATCCTGACCCGCGGCGACTACGACAAGAAGGCCGACGAGGTGCCCCGCGAGACGCCCGCCTTCCTCCCGCCGATCGCATCAGGTCAGGCTCGCGACCGCCTGGCGTTCGCCCGCTGGCTGGTCTCGCCCGAGCATCCATTGATGTCGCGGGTCGTCGTCAACCGGTTCTGGCAGCAATTCTTCGGGACCGGACTGGTCAAGACAGCCGAGGACTTCGGTTCCCAGGGAGAGCCGCCCAGCCACCCGGAACTGCTCGACTGGCTGGCCGTCGATTTCCGCGAGAGTGGCTGGGATGTGAAGCGCCTCATCAAGCAACTGGTGATGTCGTCCGCCTACCGGCAATCGGCCAGGGCCGATCACGATCGGCTCGCTCGCGACCCCGAGAATCGCCTGCTCGCCCGCGGCCCAAGGTTCCGGCTCGACGCCGAGGTGCTGCGCGACCAGGCTCTC
>JBGSYY010000038.1:0-3102 GCA_041750675.1 Isosphaeraceae bacterium
CGCCGCTGCCGACCCTCTCGAAGCCGAAGGCGTGACCCGAACCCGCGAACGTGGTCAATCCGCCGACCTGATCCTCCTCGTCGCCGACCACTCCCAACCCCTCGACCCCGCCATTCATGCCCTACGCGACGAATATCCCGACGCTTTGGCCATCGCCTCCAAGTCCGACCTCCCGCCCGCCTGGTCGGCCGAGAAGGAAGGGATGCTCCCCGTCTCGGCCCAGTCGAAACAAAACCTGGACACCCTGGTCGCCGCCATCGCCCACCGCATCGCCCCGAACCCACCCGGCCCCGGTGAACCGGTCCCAACTCGCCCAAGACACACGCACGGCCTGGAGACTGCCATCCGGCTGATCCAGCAAGCCGAGATCAGCCCGGCGATCGATGCCTTGAGGCGGCTTCGTCACGACCCCGCCGCTGCCGATCAGCGGGCCTCGTCCGAAGGAGGCTCCGGCACCTGATTCAAACGTGCGCCTGACGACCCCACCGGGCTATCGGCCGCCAGTCTGACCTCGCCGCGACCCAGCTCCCAGAGCCGCTGGTCGCTCGAAAACGGAACTGCGAATCGAACGTCGCCATGAAATGGCGAACCCTCACGCGGACCAACCGCCACATCCCACGACAGCCGCCGATACGGGGCGGACGACGCACCCGCCGCCGCCGTCTGGTCCAGCCGGTACACATCAATCAAATGATAAACAACACCTTGCCCGTCCCAGAGAACCCGATTCCGGAGCGCCTCCAGGTCATCCTGGCTCTCTACCCGCAACAAGGCGTCGCCACGCGTGTTGGTTGCCAGGATCGAATCGCGGGCGTTGATCTCCAGCGTGGGCAGTTCAGGACGATCCGGACTGCTGGTCAATCGGACCAGTCCACCCGTGGCACGCACGGTCGATTGTCGCAGCGTCAACTTGGAGCGGTCCCCCGTCTGCCCGCGTGCCCAACCCTGGGCACGCACCGCGGTTCCCGAGCTGAGCAAAACCGAGCCGGTGATCGAACAATCCGCACGGACTCCAGCCCCGATCTCAATCACGTCGCCGCCACACCGAACAAAGGAATTCTCGATCCGCAACGTGGCCGTCGAGGTGTCGCCCGCCCCTTGTCCATTGCCGATCCGGACCACCGAACAAGACGTATCAAACGGATCGCGCGGAGCCAGCGTCACCGTGCAACCGATCACCGAGAGGTCCGATCCCGGCTCAAGGTCAAAGAGCGCACCGGCCCACATCCGCGGCAGGGTCGAGACGTCGACAAGCAGGTCCAGGTCGCGCAGCTCGAGCGAGGCCCCCGCGGCAAGCCGAAACAACGGCGAGGACTCGCCTGTTCGCGTCCCTTGCTCGTCAATCTCAAGCCGAACCCGAGGGCGGGAACGGCCCGTCTCGCCCTGGATCACCCACCGCGCGGCACGCGGGATCGAGGTCGGCGAAACCGACAGCCGTGCCTCGTCCGAGAGGCGAAGCGTGCCCCCGCGAGCAGGCAGTTCCGAGGTGCGCCTGCGCCAATCCGCGGCCGTTCGGATCACATCGACCGGAACCGACCGGTTCGACAAGGCCTTGTCGGCGACCACTTCCGTCGCCGGCTTGGGATCATCGGGCGGGGGAAGGTCGAAGGGGAACATCGGGGCCGGAGGGATCGCGTCCGAATTGTCTGCCGTCGGCGACTGATTCATCGGAGCGGTCGCGTTGCCGACGTTGGAGGCGGCCTCGACCAACGCGTTGGCCGACGAGACGCCGGTGATCACCGTGGTCGGTCCCGGCGCGACGGGCATCGGGGCAACCGACGTCTCCGGTGGTTCTGGTGTGAAGATATGCTCGGATGGTGGTTTGTCGAGGCTCGTCGCTGCCGTTGTCGAGGGCGAAGCATAGGGGGTGGAAGGCTTCGAGCGTCGGTTCCGGTTGGCAAGCGCGGATTCGACGAAACCCGTGAGCGATTCGGAAACCCGAGCCAGCGCATTGGAGGGGCCGGGCTGCTCTGGGCCGGGTGGCGTCGTTGGGGTCTCCTGATCCAAGGCGAACGCGGCGACGATCTCACCCCGGCGCTGGGCGATCCGGGCGAGTGGATCGGAGTCGGCCCAGACTCGAGCCGTCGTGGATTTGGAGCGAATCTCGCGCAGTTCTTCGCCGTCGGCCCAGTCCGCCCACTCGCGGATCGGTTTTGCGGAGCCGGTCGACCCGGGAGCGGTCCGGAGAAACGCGCTGATTCCGCCGTAGAGATTCTCTCGCCCACGCCAGTCGAGTCGATCGGGCTGCTCGACCTCGATGAGCGTTGCGGCCACGGGATCGGAGAATTTCCCTGTCGCAAAGACCGAATCTTCTACGATCAGACGGCTTTGCGCGCCACTAAGGCGGAATGCCGGGGTTGGCCCGGCGACCATGACGCGAAGGTCACGGAACCGGGCGTCGACGGGGATCAGGGGAGTGGGCCGAGTGTTGTCGAGCCAGAGGACCGATCCGGATCCTGCGAAGAGGTTGGCGTGTGCGTCGATATCCAGAGGACCACGCGCGCGGATTCCCGAAAGCCCGCCGGTGAAGACGCAGTCGCGGAGTCGGACGCTTTGCCCGGCGCGCCTGGGGCTGGGGAGACCCGAAGATTGGGAGGATTCCGCTTGCGGCTCGAGAACCGAGCGGAGATCGAGGGCGACGACCGATTGGGCCGGTTCGGAGGCGATTGGGCCTCGGAAGAGACATTGGCTCAGGGCCAGCTCGACATTCAGGCCGGCGAGTACCGAGATGGACGCGGGAGTACGTGGCGGCCGGCCGAGGTCGAATTCCAGGCCCTCGACCCGCACGATGCCGGTGGGCAGGGGGAGGAGGACGAGGTCGCCACGTGGCTCGGCGCGGGGCCAATCGGGTCGGATCACAGGATGGGCGAGTGCGTCGCCTTTGATCGTCAGGTTGCGGCGAGTGGCGGGGACGGAGCGAGTGGCGAGGTCGTTCTCGACGGGGGTGAGGCGATAGGGCCCGTTGTCGGTGAGCAAAAGGGTCGAGCCGGATGGGGCGGCGGCGATGGCGGCGGCGAGGTCGTCGCTGGAGCCGATCCGTCGAGGGCCGGATGCCTCGGTCGGCTGCGTCTGAGGGCGAGGAACTGCGTCGGGGGCGGGTGC
>JBGSYY010000039.1:0-1907 GCA_041750675.1 Isosphaeraceae bacterium
GCGGCGGTGATTGACGCAACGCCCGTCGATGGGCCGTATCGTGCCGCTCGCGGCCTGGCGCTGGCCCGCGAGAGTGGCGTGGAGCGGTTGCTGGCGGCCTTGAAGGAAGCGGAGTTGCGCGGGATGGGCGGCGCGGGGGTGCCGGCCTTTCGCAAATGGCAGGATGTGCGTGATGCGCGGGGCGATGCCAAGTTTGTCATTTGCAACGCCGACGAGAGTGAGCCTTGCACCTTCAAGGACCGCGAAATTTTGCGGCATGCGCCGCATCTGGTTGTTGAGGGGATGGTGCTGGGGGCGTTGATTATTGGGGCAGAGCACGGGTATGTCTACATACGTCATGAATATCCGGATCAGATTGCGTTGATGGAACGGGCGATTGCCGAGGCGCGGGCGTTGGGCGTGGTTGGGCCGAACGTGTTGGGGACGGGTCAAGGCTTTGAGCTGGAGGTTTTTGAAAGCCCGGGGGGGTATGTGTGCGGTGAGCAGAGCGCGTTGATCGAGGCGATGGAGGGGCATCGTTCCGAGCCGCGGAACAAGCCACCTCAGATCGAGACGAATGGACTGTTTGACCGGCCCACCTTGCTGAATAACGTGGAGACGTTTGCCTGGGTTCCGGCGATCGCGCTGCGGGGCGGCGGTTGGTATGCCGGGGCGGGGGTGAAGGAGACGCCTTGGTATGTCCGGCGGAAGAAGGCGGGGGCGCGAGGTCTTCGCCTGTTTTCGTTGTGTGGAGATGTCGAGCGGCCGGGTGTGTTTGAGCTGCCGATCGGGGCGACGCTGGGCGAATTGATCGATCGTGCGGGGGGGATGCTGGGAGGTCGGGCGCTGAAGGCGGTCGCGCCTTCGGGGCCATCGGGCGGGTTCATTCCGGCGTCCTTGCGGCGTGAGGATGTTGTGCCTGAGTTTCGTCGGGGGTTTCCTGAAGGGATGGAACGGCTTGATGTGCGTGATCTGCCGCTTGATCTGGATGAGTTCCGCACGCTGGGGCTGATGCTGGGGGCGGGCTTAATGGTTGTGGCCGAAGGGCCTGGTTCGGATGTATGGGATCTGGCGTTGAGCGCGACGCGGTTTTATCGCAATGAGTCGTGTGGGAAGTGTGTGCCGTGCCGTGTGGGGTCGCAGAAGCTGGTGGAGATTGGCGAGGGACTCGTGGAGGGGGCTGTGACGGCGGGCGATCGCGGTCTGATCGACGAGCTTTCGCGGGCGCTTGAGTTGACCTCGATATGCGGGTTAGGGCAATCGGCGGCGAAGCCACTGTCTTCGGCCCTGCAGTACTTTGTGCCGGAACGCGTAGTCGAGGAGGTCCGAACACCATCATGAGCATCGACCTGGCGGCAAATCGGCCTCATGACGAGCCTGGGGCGTGGGACGACGAGGGGCTGTTTGCGCGCGACTTTGATGGTCGCTTGATTCGGCTGGATCCGGTGACGGCGGCGGACCTGGACCGCGACGTGACGATCACGATCGACGGGCGTGAAGTGACGGTGAAGAAGGCTGTGCCGGCGACTGACGAGCAAGGGCATCCGCGGCTGGACGATCAGGGGCGGATCATTCCACGGCCGACGACGATTTATGACGCCGCGACCCTGGCGTTCGGCTCCGGGTCGGCGAATCCGATCCCGATTTTGTGTCATCGGGAGCACATGGACCCGGTGGCGGTTTGCCGGTTGTGCGTGGTGCAGATCGCCAAGTTCAAGGCGCGGACGGGGCGGGTGGATGTCGAGCGGAAGCTGCTGCCTGCGTGCCAGCATCGGGTTGAGGAAACGATGATCGTTGATACGATCGAATCGCCCGACGCCAAGGCACGGGAGCGGGTGCGCGGGGCGGTGAACACGTTGACCGGATTGCTGATGGCCGACCACCCGAAGCCGTGCGCCAAGCAGGTGCATTCGGGTGATTGCGAGCTG
>JBGSYY010000040.1:0-2724 GCA_041750675.1 Isosphaeraceae bacterium
GCCAGCCATTCGCGATGCTCGAACGCGAGTCGAGGGGCTCGGGCGACGTCGATCCAGGCATACACCGCGCGTCCTGCCTTCCGCGCCGCCGTGGCGGCGTCCGCCCACGGTTCGACGTCGGTCGAATCGCTCAGGCGAAGCACGACGGCGTTCGCGCCCAGGGTCTCGATCAACGTGTCCAGACGTTTCGACGTGATGGACGGATCGACGAGGACGCCCCGGATGAACTGCGGGGCGGGTTCCTCGCGCGTTGGCGTGCCGCCCGTGACGACTGAGGCGAGCAATACACAACTTATATTTATACATCGTGAAGTTTTCAAAAGACTCGGCTCCTCAGTCCCCGCCTCCGGTCCCCTCGCGGTCCGCTTGGTGAATGGTTTACAGTACCCAGGTTCTCGGCCCAGAACCAAGCCGGAACGGGAACGCTCTTTCTCCAGTCTCTCGGAGCCGACGCCCATGTTGATCCGCCCGCTGCTGCTCGGCCTGACCGTTTTGGGCACGCTCGCCGGTGCCGACGACCCGCGCACTCGTGTCGCCCCGGATCGATTCGCCACGCTAATCGACCCCGATTGCTCGCACTGCCGCGATGAGGCGAAGCGCCGGGCCGGCGAGCTGAAGGACGACGACCGCGTGCTGGCCTGGATTCGCGGCGATTACCAGGGCGGCGCGATTCCGTTCCGCTTCTTTCTGGTGCCGTATCGAGTGATTAGCGACACTTATGGCGTGTTCGTCTACGATCCCGATGCGGGCTTTTCGCGCGGGTGGCCGGCCTCGACCGATTTCCGATTCCACGGCTGGCGCGACGGTGTGATGTTGATGAGCCGGCAGGCGGATGGGACGGTTTTTGACTGCCTCACGGGAATCGCCGTGGCTGGGCCGGGTGGCGAGAAGGGCGAGCGGTTGACGGCGATTCCCACCCTGGAGACGAACTGGGGAGCGTGGAACGCCGCGTATCCGGGGACGGTCGCCTATGAGATGAAGCCGAAGTTCCAGGCGGCGGCCCTGCCGGACGGCGTTTCCGAGGAATCGCGTTCGACTCGCCCGGCGACGGTGGACACGCGGCTGGACCCCGAGGCGCGGGTGTTCGGTCTCGACCTGGGCACGGAACAGATTGCCTGGCCGCTCGCCGCGATTTTCCCGGAAGGCGGGAAGGGGCATCTCTCGCAGTCGGGATCGAAGTATCTGGTGATCGCCGACGGTGCGAGCCAGGCCGTCGCCGCCTACCAGCCGCGCACCGAGGGCGATGATCCGCGTGATCTCACGCTCCGATTGAGGACGGAGGGGGCCGACGGGCCGGGGATCGTTGTCGACGAGCAGACCGGCTCGCGGTGGGATATCGCCGGGCGGTGCGTCGACGGGTCGCTGAAGGGCCGATCGCTGAAGTGGCTGCCGGGGGTTAAAGTGAAGTGGTTTGCCTGGTCGCATGCGTATCCGGGGACGAAGCTCGTGGATCCGTCGCATTGAAAGCGGCGATCACGACGGGAGGGGCCAGGGCCTGGCGGCCTCAGGCCCGGCCACCCACGGAAACGGGTGGCTTGGGTTCCTCTGAAAATAGCCGCCCCACCCTCGAAGAAACCTCCCAGCTTCTCCATTTTCCTGGAGTCGGGTGAGAACACTTGTCATGACAGTTCGTTCGTGAAAGAGATGCGGTCGCTCCAGGTTCAGTTCGTCGAATCGGCGGGATTCGGGTTTGCGAATAGGAACATGAGTGAACGAATGGCGGCCGCTCGGGTTCGTTTAGTCGACGGCGGACGTGGCGCCGGGTTCGTTCGGCGCCGGGGGGGTGTTCGGGTGCGGGCTGTGGCCATTGTGTGCGCGAACGTTGGGTTGCGCGGATTGGGTGGACCTGGCAGGGAGCGGTTGCGGGCGGCGGATCGCCTGGGTTCGTTCGGCGCCGGGGGTGTGGTGCGTCGGGATTTGTGCGCGCCAACGTCGGGTCGGGCAGGCTGGGCCGAGATTGACGGCGGGGGGGGGGGGGGCGTGGACGGGAGGGGACGGGTTGCCAATGAGCGCTCGACCTGGATACGACGGATACGATCGGAGTTCGACCGCAGCGGTATCGGGGAGATCGGACCGAACGGGGGTGGTCCCGGTCGTGCTCGACCAGCGCGACGCAGCCGAGAGATGTTGAGGTTGGTTATCCGCGACCTCTTCTCGCTGCGCGACCGCGGTTGAAGCAACCGCGGCCACCCGCGGCATCTTCGGGATGCGTGCTGGCGAATGCATAAATCGTCGGCGTCGCTCCGGGACGCGGAGGGAAAAAGTCGTTGGTCTTGGCGAGGTTGGTCATTGTCTCTCAGCCGCCTGTTGCTTGCGTAATTCGTCGGCGGTGACGCGGACCCGCCGGCCGTCTTGCATGATGATGATGGCGGTGTCGGTCTGGATCGCGATCTGGCGCGCCATCGCCGCCGCCCGCTGCAGCGCCGCCATCGCATCGCGCACGTCTGGATCATGAGATCGGTCTGCTTTCTTGACACTCATGGGTTGGTCCCTTCGTCGAGCAAGATTGGCTTTACTCCCGAATTATCAAACATCATCCATACATCAACCGCCTGCCGGTAGTGTTGCTCGAAATGGCGCAGACCCGCGTCGAACCGGCGTCGGATCACCGCTTCGGGCACGTCGTGCCCGCCCTGGCGCACCCGCTCGGCGACGCGTGTGATGGCGATCTCCACGTCGGGCAGCGTCAAGAAATAGAGATTCACCCGGTATCCGCCGCCGCGC
>JBGSYY010000041.1:0-7227 GCA_041750675.1 Isosphaeraceae bacterium
TCATGGATTTCGTCGAGCATCACAACGCGGATCCGAAGTCCTTGCAGTGGACCGCTCAGACTGACAAGATCCTCGAGAAGGTACGCCGCGCGCGGGCGGTCCTTGATAAGAACCCATCAGAGTGAAGCACTACACTAGATCATACAGTCTATAATCACGTGGCCCCTCCCGACTGGCGGGCGGCGGACTGCTCGGCGACGCAGTCAGGGCCGGTTAACGGAGTATCGTTGACCGCTCGGAGCGCCCATCCTGCCGGCGTGAACGTGCTGTTCATGGACGGGGGTGTGCGATTCGTCAGGGACTCAATCGCGGTGCAGGTGTGGGCTGCGATGGCCACGCGAGCGGGCGGCGAGACGGTGAACATGGAGGGCGAGTGACGACCGATTCGTCTAAGATGGAGCGTACCGACAGGAAACAGGAATCACGGTTCCGGGAAATGAGATGATACGGGAAGGCAAGGCGTCGGTCGCGCTGATCACGGGCAGCGGCAAGCGGCGGGTGGGGTGGCATCTGGCCGATGCCTTGGCGCGGCGGGGGGCGGCGATCGCGGTGCATTATCATCGTTCGGCCGATGAGGCGAAGGAGACCGTTGCGCACCTGCGCGGGTTGGACGTCGAGGCAGAGGCATTCCAGGCTGACCTGGGCGAGGACGGGTCGGCCCGGGCTATGGTCGAGGCGGTCGCATCGCGGTTCGGGCGGATCGACGTGCTGGCGACCTGCGCGGCGATCTGGGAGCCGAAGCGGCTGGAAGACGTGACGATCGACGACCTGCGGCGATACTTCGACGTGAATGTCGCAGGCACATTCCTCTGCGCTCAGGCGGTGGGCTTGCGGATGGTGGAGCAGCCCGAGGGCGGCAGCATCATCACGTTCGGCGACTGGGCGGTGCGCCGGCCCTATGTCGATCATGCTGCCTACTTCGCCGCCAAGGGGGCGATTCCCATAATCACCCGCTGTCTGGCCGTCGAGCTGGGCACGCGAAATCCGAGGGTGCGAGTGAACTGCATCGAGCCGGGTCCGGCGATGGTGCCCGACTCGGTGAGCGACGAGAGACAACGTGAGATCAACAGATCGACACTCGTCGGCCGTAACGGCCAGCCCGAAGATCTGGTGCGCGCCGCCTTGATGTTCGTCGACAACGACTATCTCACCGGCGTCTGTCTACCCGTAGACGGCGGCCGTTCCATCTATGCCGCTGGCCTGTGAGCCGATGAGGCGAACACGATATGACATTACGCACATAGCACGTTATGTTTACTATTGTTACACGTTCGGCCCAGACCAGCGCGAGAACTTCCCCTGGCTCTCACCCCCAGCTTTCCCTATGGACCCTCAGGTTGTGCAGTTCTGCCACGGGTTCCCCCGAAGTCATTCCCGTGCAGGTGGCGACCCCGTGCAAGAGCGGCGTATCTCCTCAGCCGCCCCGCTTACAAGTCATCCCCGCGCAGGCGGGGATCCAGTGCGATAGCGGTGAACATCATGGTTCCCCCGCCTGCGCGCGGATGACATCCGTGGAACCGGACTGTCTGAAGCTCAATAACGGGCTTCCTGATTCCTCACCGGGGGAGTGTTAGCCCGTTCCCGCCTGTTCCGGGGGGGGCTAAGATGCGTGCAAAGCCTGTAGGGGGTCGATGGGTTCTCGGCGCCGCGCGTGGTCGGAGAATCATCCCGTAGATCCAACGTAACGAGGAGGGTGTCAAGATGTTTGCCGTGCGTCGAGGTTGGCTGCTGGCGGTCTGGACGACAGTCGGATTCTTGATCTCGGCAGCGGGCGGGATGGCCCGAGGCGAAGATCCGTGGCTAACGATCAAGGGCGGTGACGGCCCCGGTCACGGCAAGCGGGTCGTGCTGGTAAGCGGCGACGAGGAATATCGGTCGGAGGAAGCACTGCCCCAACTGGCGAAAATTTTGGCGAAGCACCACGGCTTCGACTGCACGGTTCTGTTCGCGATCGACAAATCCGACGGCACGATCAACCCCGATGTGCGTGACAATATCCCCGGCCTGAAGTCGCTCCGCGACGCCGATCTGCTGATCCTCTTCACCCGGTTTCGCGACCTGCCGGACGACCAGATGAACGAACTGGTGACCTACATCGAGTCCGGTCGTCCCATCATCGCCATGCGCACGGCGACGCATGCGTTCGACCTGAACGCGAAGTCGGGGTACGCCGCCTATACCTGGAACAGCAAGGACTGGGACGGCGGCTTCGGTCGCCAGGTCCTAGGCGAAACATGGCTCAACCACCACGGCGACCACGGATCGCAAAGCACTCGCGGGCGGATTCCGCCGGAAATGAAGGACGCGCCGATCACGCGTGGAATCAGCGATGGCGCGATCTGGGGCCCGACCGACGTCTACGGCGTGCGGCTGCCGCTGCCGGGCGATAGTCGGCCGGTTGTGCTGGGCGAAGTCCTGGAAGGAATGAGTGAAACCGACGCACCCCTCGCCGGCGAGAAAAACGACCCGATGATGCCCGTGGCCTGGATAAAGACCTACACGGGTAAGAGCGGTCAGCCATCGCGCGTTTTCGCGACGACGATGGGTGCCTCACAAGACCTGCAAAACGAAGAACTGCGCCGGCTGCTCGTCAACGCCGTATACTGGGCGACCGGCATGGAGGAACAGATCCCTGAGCAGGCCGACGTCGCAATCGTCGGCACCTATGAGCCGACACCCTTCAAGTTCAGTGGCCACCGCCGCGGAGTGAAGCCGGCGGACCTGGCCGAAGATCGTCCGTGAGGGGGCTGCCCTGCATTCCCGTGTGCGGTCGATAGATGCTGTCGCCTGTCAAGGTGCGTCGATCAGAGGCTAGCGCCCGGAGACGACTGGCGAATGCATCGAACCGTGAAGGCCAGGTGTACCCTTCAGCCGAAACTCGCCGCCGGCCTTCGTCTCCCAGAGTTCGGGCGAGGGCCGGCTCCCCATCAATCAAACGAGTGAACACGCCAGCCAACGCCTCGACATCACCGAACGGAATGAGCACGCCGTCGCGGCCGTCGCGAACCACCTCGGCGACTCCGCCCGCGGCGGCCGCTACAACGGGCAAGCCATTGGCCCAGGCTTCCAGATAAACGATCCCAAAGGAATCGGTCCGCGAAGGCATCGCAAACACGTCGAGAGCGGCATAGAACGAGGCGCGATCCGGTTCGGGCAGCAGGCCCAGAACGGTCAGCCAGCGCCTGGAGTCGTCGGAGACCGTCGCCAGAAACCGCTCGAAATCCGGTGAGGTCGCGCCGGCCAGAAGGAGATGCACCGGCTGGTCAACGGGCCGCGTGGCATTGATCCGCTCGACCGCTCGAACCAGGTCGCACGTCCCCTTGTTGGGATCGTTCGCACCCAACTGGCCAACGACGGGACGACCTTCCGGAATGCCCAGCCTGCGTCGAAATCCCGCGCGGTCGCCGCCCGTCACCTCGGCCTGATCGACGGCCATCCCAAGTTTCAGAATGCGCGCGTCGGGAATGTTCCAAGATGCAACGGCCTGGGCCTCGATGTCGGTTTGGACGACCACCAGATCGGCCTCGCGCAACAGACGCACCTGATGCGGGCGGGTGTAGTGACGGTTAACGACGTCGCCGGGCGTGGAGAGATGGAGGAACGGCACCAGAATTAGTGGAGCGTTGGCCTTTCGCGCGGTTTTCCACGCGGCGTAGGCGAAAATGGTGTACGGAAACCCGACCGCCACCGCGGCGTCGTAATCGCCTCGCACCCGGTCGATCCCCGGCAAGATCGGCATGAACGAGGCGCGAGTGCATTGCGTGGGCCAGTGCGGAACGTGGCTCAGCAGTCGGCCGACATAGCGCTGGGCCGGAATGTGGCGAACACCGAACCGCTGAACCCGCGCGCCATCGATCCACTCAATCAAGGGCCGATCGACGCGAGTGCGGCGGCGGTCGTTGAAGTACCACAGATCAAAAGCGTCGCTGGTGAAAACATCGACCCGATCGCCGGCCTCCACAAACCGACGCACGATCGCTCGGCCAAAGTTCTCAGCGCCGCCAATGCACGGAGCGTATCGGTGAGTGAACCAGGCGATCTTCATGTTTCTGGCATCCCATCACGGACGTATCGTGATAACAGAACTTATCATTAGTTTCGAGCCGCATCGTCACGCATCCAGGTGACGACAGCCACTTCAGGGCTCTCTCGATCGAAGACCAGCACGCGCGACTCGCCACGAGCGGGCCGCACAGGGAACACAGCCACAGGCTCGCGGCGGCCCACAATCTGCCGAAACACGTCGCAATACCACCAAGGTCCGGAAAGATGCGCCTCGCGTGCGACGACCCACCGCAGCCGTGGGTCGGTCGTGGCATCGTGCAGCGTGGCAAACGTGTAGCCGGACCGAGCTGCGTAGAACTGGGTCCAGCCGGTGGCATCGGCGACGGCGGAGTCACCCGGCGTGTGCGTGGCGAGCCAGTCAGCGGCGTCTCGATAGCCAGACATCTGCTGATTCAGCGGCGTGAACATCGCCGGCGCGTTCCAGGCGGCAAAGCCCGCAAGCGCAACCCCCCAAACCAGCGGCCCAGCGGCCAGCCTCGATTCCCCTTGGCCCACCCATCGATCCGGCACCCAGCCCAGCCCAAACACCTGTTCCAAGCCACGCGAAGCCGCAACGATGAGTAAGACGGCAATGATCAACGTATGCCGTGGCGTGCAGTAGCCACCCGTCACATGCAACCGGATGAGCGCCAGCGTCGCGGCCCCCACCAGAATCGCCAGAAACAGGACGACCCGCGTCCGTTCGCGCCCCGTACGGACCAGGCCAATCAAACCAATCACCGCGAACGGCAGCAGCACGGGCGTGGTCGCCTCAGCGATCGATTCGCCGACGGCCTTCACCCCGCGAAGGTGAAGCTTCGTGTCCGAGAGATCGGGTTCCAGCGGCCGCGAGCGTTCGACGGCGTCGGCCGGAGAGCGCGGCGCGGTTCCCAGCAATCGCGCGATCGCCGGTTTCGTTCCCAGGCCGCCCTTCATCGCCACATAAGGCCCCGCCAGCAACGCCGGCCCAATGAGCATGACGCCGATCGCCGCCCACCACCGCGGCCAGTGCAGCCGGGCACTATGCAGCATGGGAATGCCGAGCAACGTCGCCACCAAGGCGGCCGGCAGCAGCAAGCCCTCGGGACGCGTGAAATAGGCGACTCCGCTACAGAGCAAAACCAGCGGCAGCCAGCCAAACGCGCCCTCTCGCAAAAAGCGAAGGGCCGCCCACAGCCCCCAAAGCCACGCGACGAGAAACGTCCCCTCGCTCAACACATCAGCGAAGACATGGCTATTTCGCGGTATCGCGAACAGCAGCACGACGCTCAGCCAGGCAACCCGCGCGCCAAACAATTCAAGGCCGATCAGGTACAACGGAATCACCAGCAAGATCCCGGCCACCACCGAAGCCGCCTGGGCCGACGTTTGCCAGTCACGCGGCGTGTCGCCGCCGTGAATCGCGTGCGCTGCGGTAATCGCCAGCGGATAGACCGGATGATCCACCGAGCGCAGGCTTTCCGCCCACGATCCGCCTCGCCAGCTCTGGGCCTGGGCGATATAGCGCAGGCCGTCGGCGAAAAGGAGATCGGTTCGGATCGCGAGAGTCGTCAGCAACGCGCCCGCCGCGAGCATCAAGAGCGCGACGCGGGGGCCGTGGAGTACGTTGGACACGCCGTCTCCCTCCCTGGAGGAACGGTCCGGAGTCGATGGGGGGCAGATGACGCCGCCGGTGTCAACGAAGCGGCCAGATCACGCACCTCGGGGCCACGCCAATCACGACCACCCGCCATTTCACGCGTGATACGATCCACCAAACGCCATGCCCGACGCTCCGTCGGCCGCGATCGCAGCCCCGCCCAAGCGCCACGCAGCGCGGCTTCCAGGCGGGTTAGCCCGATCAGCAGCGGATATTGCCAAGTGGCCGCATAGTCGCGGAAGTAAACCAGCCGACTATGCCGGGTAATCACACGCAACGCGGGCGGAACCGCCCGGTTCTGCAACGGCCGGAGATGCACGACCGACAGCGTGGGATCGATCTCGACTCCACGTCCCAGCCGACGCGCCGCCCGGCACAATGCGACCTCTTCATAGTAAAGAAAGAACGTCTCGTCCATACCATTCAAGCGATCAAGGAGCGCCCCCTCAACCAAAGCACACGCCCCGGTAACCCAGGGCACCGAGCCGGCAAGGGTCGGATGCGGCCGCAGATACTTGCGCCGCTCACGCCGAAAGAACGGCTCGACCAGAAGCCTCAACAGCGTCGGCTCCGCCCCCGCCGAGGGTTGAGGGCTGCCGTCCGGGTTGCTCAGCCCGAAGCCAACGATCGCCGGACGCTCCTCGCTCGGGCGTGCTTCGATGACCGCGATTCGCTCCAATATCCGCGCAATTAGGTCGCCGGGTGCGATCGTATCGGGGTTGAGCAAGAGCAGCCAACGCCCGCGCGAAACGCGCCAGCCGGCGTTCACTCCAGCGGCGAACCCCCCGTTTTCGGCCTGTCGGACCAACCGCGCAGGGGGATCAACGGCGCTCCAGGGCAGCGGAATCTCGCCCGGCGTCGCGTTGTCGACGACGACGATCTCAGCCTCTCCCCGGGCCACCTCAGGCGCGGTCGAAAGCGATTCAGCCAGACGAGTTGTGTCGGCCCAGCTCGCATAATTCACAATCACGACCGACAACGCCGGCGAAGGCTGCTCCAGATTCGCCGACCGCGATCGCATCAAGGGAGACTCCTTCTCCACCAGAACAGCCATGCAGGCCCGCCGTGCAAAATTCCGGCAAACTGGAATGTATCCGGAAGCCGTTCGGTGGTAAATCTCTGTCTCTCCGAGACACGAACCGCCAGGGAAGGCGCAGTTCGGGGTCGGTTTGACCGTGGGCCGAGATCCAGGCGCGGGCCTGGAACCCCTCGCACCTTCGGGAGCCGCCCTTCCTCTCACCGATGGATCGGTGACGTGCCATGCTGGAAACTCCTGATTGCTCGTCGCGGCCGGCTCTTCCCACACCAGAGCCCGGCGAACGTATGCTCCTTGTCGGCGAACCCCGACGCGTCCACCGCCTCACGCGCTGGCTGCGCGATTCGGGCACGGAAACGCGGCTACCCATCGTCGGCCTGGTCAGTCGATCCGGCCGGGGCCGTCAGTTGATCGTCCACCCAGCCAGCCAGCCCGTGCCGGTGCTGGGACGCCTCGACCGTCTCCGCGAGGTCGTCCGCCGCGCTCATGCCACCGATGTCATCGTCGC
>JBGSYY010000042.1:0-1890 GCA_041750675.1 Isosphaeraceae bacterium
TAAGTTTCATTATTTTTGAAGCACTACACTAGGAACCGGAGCGACGCAATTCTGTTCAGGAACTTCTTAAGCTTGCGTTTACTGGTGCCCGCATCGGCAAGCTCCGCTTCAAGATCGTCAAGAAAGAGCGACCGAACCAACTTCATGATGTCGCGCTCACTGGTATAATGCGCGCCGATTTGCCGCCTTTTCTTCTTGCCAGACTCTCCCGCCATGATCGACTGGAAGAGAGATCCAAAAACGGCGGGAGAGATGCGTGACCAGTTGAAATCGCAGCACTCGATTAAAGCTGAGCGCATCTCTCCGTCGAAGTCGGCGAAGTCGAGTTTCTCGCGGAAGAGTTCGCCATTGACATAAGGAAGCTCCTGTAATTCTTCGGGAAGACGACCTGGGCGCTCGGTCTTCTCCTTATCAAGTACCGAGAACAGCTTGGCGAGCAGTGAGCCAAGGTCGCTGCCGTCGGAGCGTGACGATTTGACGACCGCCTTGAATTCTTCATTGGGGAAAATGGCTGTGTCGTCGGCGAAGAGGCAGAACAGAATGCGAACTAGGAACCTTTCGAGTTGGTGGCCTTCGTAGCCGCCTTGTTCGAGGGTGTCGTGGAGCCTGCCAAGGATCTCGACAGCTTTGATATTGATTGGGTCTTCTGGGTCGACGGGCTTTGTTGTATAGCCCGACAAGAAGCCAAGATGACTGATATTCTCATGAAGCTTGGCTGTCTTGAAACCTACGCACGGTGTGTCGGGCGTGGCGGATTCCAGGTCGTAAACGGCGATTGTCTCGAAGTCGGATACGACGATGTATTGAGGCAGATCTTCGGATCGACCTTCACGAGTGAGGGACTGAACGTAGTCGAAGGCTTGGCTAGCCGCGGCGGATAGATCCTGGCCCCGGCTCTTATGCTCCCCGATCATGACGCCCGAATAGAAGACATCAATTCGGTCATAGCGTGCTTTGAGGTTTTTGACCTTCTCCTCGAAGCTCGCGACACTCCGCCGTCTGATTCCGAAAACGGCGAAAAGCTCGTTCCAGAACGATTGTGCCTCGCCTCTTTCACTCTCAACATCCGCCCAATCGAGAGAAAACCTCAAGGCGTTTGCACGGACTTCTGACAGGGAGAGACGCATGCTTGTCCTCGTTTGATCCTGAACTTTACCCAAACTTACGAGAAGCAGGCGGCCTGCGAAAGCCAGCAGATTTCTCTCAGGCGAGACCGGCCGCCGCCGCGCCGTCGAGCAGCCAGGTCACCTTCGAGCCGACCGATTGCAGTAGCGAGGCGGGCATCGCAGCCGTCATGGGACCCTTGATGGCGGCGGCGACGGCCTCGGCCTTGTTGGGGCCGAAGGCGAGAATGAGGATGGAGCGAGCGGCGAGGATGGGGCGAATGCCGAGGGTTAGGGCGCGGGTGGGGACCTTGGAGGCGTCATTGGCGAAGTCGCGGGCGGCGTCGGCGGTGGTGACGGGGTGGAGGTGGGTGAGGCGGGTGGGGAGCTGGAGGGCGTCGTCGACCGTCAACTCGTCGGACGGTTCGTTGAAGCCGATGTGGCCGTTGCGGCCGATGCCGAGGAGCTGGAGGTCGAGGCCGCCGTCGGCGTCGATCCAGCGGTCGAAGTCGGCGCAGTGGTGGGCGGCGAAGGATTCGGGAACGGTTCCGTCGAGAACGTGGGCGTGGTTTGGAGATATATCGACGTGATCAAACAGATGCTTGTGCATGAAAGCGCGGTAGCTGTTGGGATCGAGCGGGCTGATGGGGTAGTATTCGTCGAGGTTGTAGGTGTTGACGCGGGCGAAGCTGAGGGCGTCGCGGCGATGGCGCTCGACAAGCTCGGCGTAGACGGGGATGGGCGTGGAGCCGGTGGCGAGGCCGAGGACGGCGCGGCCGTTGGCGGC
>JBGSYY010000043.1:0-4703 GCA_041750675.1 Isosphaeraceae bacterium
GATGCGTTGCACCGCGCGGCGGAGACGGCACCCGGGCCGCGTGATCGGCTTGCGGCCTTGTTCGCGTTGGCGGATGCCGAGGAAGGCGGTGGGCATCCGGAGCAGGCCATCTCGACGTACCAGTTGGCGCTGAGTGAGGTCGCGCTCCGCGACCAGATTGTGGATGCCGGATCGGGTCGGCGTGTCCGAGCCGATTTGCGGGCGACCGAGCGGCTGCGTCAGCTCGTGGCGGAGCATGGCCGCGAGGTTTACGCCGAGTACGACCGACGGGCCGAGGAACTGCTGAAATCGGGCCGTAATCGACAAGACTCTCGGGCATTGCTCGAGGTCTCGCGAGTGTATCCGCTGGCCCGTGTGGTTCCCGATGCGCTCGTGGCGGCGGCCGAGCTTGCCGAGGAACAGAAGCGCGAGGCTGACGCGGCGGCTGCGTATCTGCGATTGCTCGAGGTTTCCGAGGACCGAGAGTTTCGGGCGCGGGCGCTGGTCGGCCTGGCGGGTGCCTACGAACGTCTCGATCTGGCCGCGCCGGCGCGTGAGGTTGCCTATCGCGCGGTGGAATCCTTTGCCGATGTCGATCTGCGGACGACGGGCCTGGAGGGGACGGTGGCCACACTGCTCACGCCGCTCCTGGAAAGCGACATGGGCAGAAACCGTCTCTTACCGCCCGCTGTGGCTGCTCCGCTTGAGCCGTCGTGGTCGCAGAGTTTGGTTTCAGGACGGCGCGTCTATCCGATCTCGGCGGCCGTGCCTTCGATTGTGGGTGAAGGGCGGCCGCTGGTGGTTGTCGATGGGCGAACGATCGAGGCTCTGGATGTGGAGGATGGTCATCGGCTTTGGGTTCGAGAGCTGAACGACGAGTTCTCGTGGCTTGGCTTCGATGCCGACCGCTTGCTGGTGGCCGGACTACGCAAGGTCACGGCACTCGACACGGTGACGGGCGAGCCCGTGTGGTCGCACGATACGGCGAGCCTGGCGCCGGGAGCGTCGCGGCTGAATCCGTTCGCGAAACCGGGAGTCGCCGGTGATGGCGTCTCAGGCGTTGACGCCCCGATCGGCCGGCTGCATGGATTTCGTACTCAAGGGTCGCGACTTTATTTTCTGCGAGGCGATCGAGAGCTTCTTGCGCTCGACTCACAACGTGGGCGGGTGGAATGGTCGTTCGCTCCGGCTCGTCGCCTTCGCGACAGTGGGCCTGAGCCAGGGATCAATCCGTACTGGGCGTTGACCCACGATCGGGTGCTCGTCCAGGTTGGCCGCGAGAATGAGATTGTGGTACTGGATGCGGCCACGGGGGCGATCCTCGACCGAATTTCGCAGGAGGCGGACGAAGTGCCGTGGTGTGCGGACCCTGTCGCGCTTGATCCGCGTCGTTTTGTTCTCTCGATCGACCCTCGCACGCTGGTATTGCTCGATCTCGACCGACGTGCCGACGTGTGGACGTTCCGCGCGGATTCGGCGTTGCCCTGGTCGTCGGCACCGCGAGTGGAAGTCCGCGACGGTTCGCTTCTGGCGTTGCTGGGAGGCCAAATGCTGCTCCGGCTCGACCCGTCGAGCGGCCGTCGGCTTTGGAGCCGTGCGCTGGGTTTGGCCGATCTCTCGGAGAGCGTTGAGACGCTGGCGCTGGATGAGCGTCGGGTGTACGTGGCCCAACCGGGCCGGATTGTTGCCTACTCCATGGAGAAGGGCGAGCCGGACTGGACACGTCGTCTGCCTGATGAAGGCCAAGGGGCGTCGGTGACGCTCTCAGGCCCTTTTGTCCTGGCACACGCACGCCCGGGGTCGGGGTCGTCGAGCCCGCTGGCATCGACGTCGCTTCTGGTCTGCCGCCGCGAGGACGGCACGCCCAGCCAGAGCATTCCTTTGCGTGGTCCGATCCGTGAGCTATCGGTGCGTGGCACTGCCGCGCGGCTTGTGGTCTCGACCCAGTCGGGCATGGAGGTGTGGAACCGACCCCGACGAAACGAGGCGCCGTGAGCCGATCGAGTCCGCCTGCCGAATCGTCGCCCCGGGGAATTTTCGCTACGATGCCTTTGTCGGTGAACTGAACTGAACCGAACCGCGAACCGAGGTACACCACGCGTGAGCGACCCGAATGAACCATCCGCCGAACCCCTGCAAGGAAACGATCTAGCCGCCATTGATCGGCTGGGTGAAGCGTACCGCAAGGTGCGCTCCGAGATGGGGAAGGTGATCGTTGGCCAGGAACAGGTTCTCGAGGAGTTGCTGGTCGCCATCTTCGCACGCGGCCACTGTCTGCTCGTGGGCGTGCCGGGGTTGGCCAAGACGCTGATGATCCACACCCTGGCCGAGGCGCTGAACCTGAGCTTCAGCCGCGTCCAGTTCACGCCCGACCTGATGCCGTCGGATATCACCGGCACCGAGGTGATCCAGGAGGACAAGGCGACGGGTCTGCGCCAGTTCAAATTCCTGCGTGGGCCGATCTTTGCCAACATCGTGCTGGCGGACGAGATCAACCGGACCCCACCCAAGACGCAGGCGGCGCTTCTGGAAGCGATGCAGGAGCGTCAGGTGACCGTGGGCGGCGAACGGCACCGGTTGCCCGACCCGTTCTTCGTGCTGGCTACTCAGAACCCGATCGAACAGGAAGGGACGTATCCGCTTCCCGAAGCGCAGCTCGACCGATTCATGCTCAACATCTTCGTCGATTACCCGACCGAGGATGAGGAGGTGCGAATCGTCGAGTTGACGACCTCCAACCTGAAGGCCTCGATCAGCAAGATATTTTCGGGCGCGGATATCCTGGAGTTGCAGGAGATCGTCCGACGTGTTCCGCCCGCGCCTTATGCGAACGAATATGCGGTGCGGCTGGCGCGGACGACGCGACGGACGCGGAACGAGGCGGAGACCCCGGATTTCATCCGCGACTACGTGAGCTGGGGCGCTGGTCCGCGGGCGAGCCAGTATTTGATGCTGGCGGCCAAGGCGCGGGCGGCCTTGCATGGCAAGACGTTCGCGGGGATTGAAGATATTCGCTCGGTGGCCGCACCCGTGCTGCGGCATCGGATCGTCACGAATTTCAACGCCGAGGCCGATGGCCTCAGGTCCGACGACCTGGTCGCGCGTTTGATCGAAACCGTACCCGTGAACCCCAACGAGGCAGCCCAGAGTGGACGAGTCGCCCAGGTCTTTAGACCCGCAGGTGCTAGCTAGCCTTCAGGGGCTGGACCTCGCCGCGCGGCTGGCCGTCGAGGGGTTCGTCGCGGGCATGCACAAAAGTCCGTACCACGGCGTCTCCGTAGAGTTCGCGGAACATCGCGAATACTCTCCGGGCGACGACATTCGGCACGTCGATTGGAAAGTCTGGTCCAAGACCGACAAGTTTTATCTGAAGCAGTACGAACAAGAAACGAACCTGATCAGTTACCTGTTGCTGGACGCCAGCGAGAGCATGGCGTACGCGTCGGAGGGGAACGTCTCCAAGTTTCAGTACGCGCAACTGGTTGCCGCGGCGCTTTCGTATCTGATTCTCCAGCAGCAGGACGCAGTGGGTCTGGCGATGTTCGACAACCGCGTGCAAAAGTATCTGCGTCCGAGTGGTCAGCCGTCCCACCTCAAGGATTTGATCCAGGTGATGTCGGCGTCGCCGGTGGCGCGGAAGACGGACCTGGGCGCGATCTTTCACGATCTGGCCGAGCGGTTCAAGAAGCGTGGGTTGGTCATTCTGATCTCGGACCTGTTCGACAATCCCACGCAGGTGCTTGCCGGTCTTCGCCATTTTCGGCATCGACGCCACGACCTGATCGTCTTCCATGTTCTCGATCCGGCCGAGCTTGAGTTTCCGTTTCGGCAACCGACCTTGTTCAAGGGTCTGGAAGCGCTGGGTGAGGTGCTGGTGGAGCCGGCCGTGCTGCGCAAGGCGTATCAAGAGGAGATTGAGTCGTTCTGCTCCGAGATCCGCCGGGGCTGCCAGTCCATCAACATCGACTATGTTCCGCTTCGCACCGACATGATGCTCGACGTTGCGCTTTCGAGCTTTCTGGCCACGCGCTCGGCGCGGCTGGCGAAAGCCCGCTGAAACGAAATCGCCCGCACAGCGCTCCCTAATTGTCTTACCCTGTTCGACTTCTCGCGAGCATTTCTTGATGACGCCGTTCGCTCTCACCGCACCGCCGCTTCTGCTCGCCGCGTTCGGCACCCCGCTGATGCTCTGGGGGCTGGCCGGTGCGTCGTTGCCGATCCTGATCCACCTGTTAAATCGGCGTAAGTATCGCGAGACGACCTGGGCGGCGATGACCTTTCTGCTGGCGGCGATCCGCAAGAATCAGAAGCGGATTCGGATTGAGCAGTGGCTGCTCCTGGCGATCCGCACTCTGTTGATCGCCTTGCTCGCAATGGCGATGGCGCGGCCGGCCCTTGAGCAGCTCTCGAATCTCGGGATTTTCGCCGGGCGTCGACACTGGGTTTTGGCCGTCGATTCGTCGATGAGCATGGAGACCCGGCAAGGCGAGGTGTCACGGTTCGAGCAAGCCCGCGACGCGGCACGGCGGGTGGTCAACGAGGCTCGCGCGGGCGACGGCTTCAGTCTGATCGCTCTGGCCGATCCGCCGCGGGTGGTGATCGGGCCGCCCTCGTTCGTGAAGGAGGCGGTGCTCCGCGCCATCGACGCCTTGCCATCGACCCACGGCACGATGGACCCGGTCGCGGGCCTCCGCGTGATCGACGAAACACTCGCTGCGTCGGAC
>JBGSYY010000044.1:0-1555 GCA_041750675.1 Isosphaeraceae bacterium
AGCGGAGTGGCCTCGGGCATTCCCGGACCGGGGTGGTACCAGAGCGCGAGCAGGGGCCGCAGCGCGAACCGAGCGAGCAGATCGGCCCCGACGGCCACAAGCGCCGCGATCATCAAGGCGAGCACCAGGGCGTACGGCGTGAAATCGAGAAACGCCTCGAACTTCTGCCCCGGGCTGGCAAGGCGGAGCTGATGTCGGGATTTGTTGAAGGCGGTGAACTGCTGGATTGTAAAAGTTACCAGAAAGACGCGCCAGAAGACCGCCGAAACGGCGATCCGCAGGGGAGGCGTTCGCATGGAAGATCCCGTGGTGAGTTGGCTCAAAGCAGGATGAGGAATCAGGGAGACTTACGGTGATCGCAGGCCGTTGCGCGTGGGATTATCCTATCGTCGCAGGCGAGTTGGCCGGAGTCCAGCGGGCGGCGGGACGTGGCTCGCGTGGCCCGCGGCGCGTGACTAGAATCGGGCCAACACGCAATCGGTGCGCCACGGCCGGATGATGGACGCGACGCGGAACCAAGCTCAACGGCGGACTCGAGAAGCGGGAGGCGGGGCGACATGGCGCGGATGAAGGCGATGCTGGCGGAAGGTCGAATTGTCAAGACGTTTGGGTTAGGCCAACTGATCAGCCCGAAGTTTGTGGAGGCGGTGGGAGTGAACGAGGGGTTCGATGCGCTCTGGCTCGACAACGAGCACGGCGGCATCACGATGCGCGACGTCGAGCTGGCGACCTTGGCGGCGAAGGCGTATGGCCTGGACTCGTTCGTACGCACGCCGGTGACGGATTACGCCCACATCATGCAGATGCTGGAGGCTGGCGCGGGGGGCGTGATGATCAGCAAGGCCCACGGATCGGACGACGCGGAGCAGGCGGTGCGGTGGGCGAAGTTTGCGCCGAGGGGTGAGCGGGGCATGAACGGCACCAACCGCGACGGTCGGTTCGGCCTGGAGCCGCTGGCCGAATACGCGGCGCGGGCAAACGCGGAGACGTTCGTGGGGATTCAGATTGAGACGGCGTCGGCGCTGGACCAGGTGGAGGCGATCGCGGCGGTGCCGGACGTCGATTTGCTGTTCGTGGGGCCCGTCGATCTGAGTCAGGTGCTGGGACTGACGGGGCAGTTCGAGCATCCCGAGTGTATGGCGGCGATCCGACGGATCGCGACGGCGTGCGCTCAAGCGGGCAAGCCGTGGGGGATTGTGCCGCAGGGCGCGGATTACGCCTTGCGGATGGCTGATTGGGGATGCCGAATGTTCGTATTCGGGTTCGACATCCGCGTGATTCACGCGGGGATCGGGGCCACGAAAGCACGATACGCGGGATTATATGATCACGCCGGGGGAAAACCCGGCGCGGTCAAGATCAACTGACGTCCTGGATGTTGACGGACGACTGACGGATCTGGCGTTGTTCGACGAAATCGGCGAGGCCGTCGGCGACTTCGCGGCGGAGTCGGTCGCGAAACTCGACCGGGGCTTCGCCGTCGATCCACTGGTAGGCGGATTCGACCAGTCCGCGCTCGCCCATGGAGCGTGCCACGGCGGCGAAGGCGGCGAGG
>JBGSYY010000045.1:0-9721 GCA_041750675.1 Isosphaeraceae bacterium
GCCCTACCTCCCGGCCCGGCCAATCCGTACGGCCACGGCGCACCCCAGCACGCACGCACCGGCCCCGCCCATCTGGGCCCACGCGCTCATCGCGACCGTCCGCTTCCGCCCAACAAGACCACTCGCTGGGTCGAGCCGAAACCCAAGTCCAGCCTGCTCTTTGTGCTCGACGCGCCCGCCACCATCGCCCAGAATCAGGTTGTCATCACCCTGGCCCGGCGCGTCCCCCGGCGCGCCGGCGCGGAGCGTCTCAAAGGCAAGAAGAAACGGTGGCAGCCCCAGCGCAACGAACCCTGGCGGTTCGAACCCGAAGACCGCCTCCTGCTTAATCTCCTCGACGAAGGCCGTGTCGACTTCGGCGTTGAATCCCCCCCCCCGGTTGATGATGACGAGCGGACCCCGCCCGAAAACGGTGCTTCAAGGACGCCGGCCCTGCTCTCCAATCCCGCACCCGCGCGACCCCTGGGAGCGCCGGCCAAGCGGTATGTGCTCCGTCCTGAAGTCCACACGAATCTGATCGAGCGGCTGTGCCGGACGGGACGCTGCCGGCTCCGCCGCACCGAAGACGAGATGAACCCCCCGGCCCTGCGCTGGGACGACGGCCGACCCTGGCGGTTCGTCATTGACATCAAGAACGCCGACACCGCCACACGGCGCTGGACCTGGCGCGGCGCTCTTCGCCGTGACGACGACCGCATGGACCTCGCCGAACCGCTGATCCTGCTTCCTGGCCTTGTCATCCAGGGGATCGGCCGGGCCGCGCGATTTGACGACGGCAACGTCTATACGTGGATGCTCCGGCTCCGGCACGAGAAGGAAATGGCGCTTCCCGAAGCCCAGCAAGACACCATGCTGGGGCGCATTCTGGGCGAATCGCCGGTTCCGCCCAGCGAACTCGTGGACGGTCTCGAACTTGAAGAAGTGGACCTGCCCCCGACGCCTTGCCTCACGGTCCGCGCGCCGATGCAAACGCGTGGGACCGACATGCTGATCGCCGAGCTCGAGTTCGACTACGACGGCGCGCGTGTTGCCTCGTTCCCCCACGGCCGCATGGCCGTCCAGACCGCGCGGCGACGCGTCATCCGCCGTGATGTCCGCGCGGAAACCGCCGCCCGCGAACGTCTCGAAGAGCTTGGCTTCCGCAAGATGCAGGACTTTCGGTTCGATCCCGGGGCTCTCGAAGTCTCGCCCAAACGCGTCCCCCAGGCCACTCGCGAACTGGTGGGCAGCGGCTGGCGCGTCGAGGCCGACGGCATTCTTTATCGCCCCGCCTCCGATTTCAAACTCTCCGTGACCAGTGGTATGAACTGGTTCGAGCTTGATGGCCGCGTCTCGTTCGGCTCGCAGGACATTCCCCTTCCTCGCCTTCTCGATGCCGCGCGTCGGGGCGATGCTTCGATCCCGCTGGGCGACGGCTCCATCGGCATGTTGCCCGACGACTGGCTGAAAAAGTACGGCCTGCTCGCCGACCTTGCCACCGCCACCAACGACGGCCGACTCCGCTTCAGCCGATCCCAGGCGGGACTGCTCGACAGCCTGCTCGCCAACCAGCCTGGCAGCCAGGTTGACGCCGACTTCACTCACATCCGCGACGAGCTGCACGCCTTCGAGGGCATCGAAGCGCTCGACGCGCCGCCAGGCTTCCAGGGCGAACTTCGCCCCTATCAGCGCGAGGGCCTCGGCTGGCTCGAATACCTCCGTCGCTTCGAGTTTGGCGGCATCCTCGCCGACGACATGGGGCTTGGCAAAACCATTCAGGTTCTCGCCTACCTGCAACGACTCCGCTCGCGCCGGCTTCTGAAAGGGCCCTCGCTTATCGTCGTCCCACGCTCGCTCGTGTTCAACTGGCTTCAGGAAGCCGCCAAGTTCACTCCCAGGCTGAAGGTGCTGGAATACACGGGGCCGAACCGCCACGGCCTGCGTGAGGAATTCGACCGCTACGATGTCATTGTCACCACCTATGGCACGATGCGCTCCGACATTGCCGAACTCTGCCATATGGAGTTTGACTACGCGATTCTCGACGAAGCCCAGGCCATCAAGAACTCCGACAGCCAAAGCGCCAAGGCCGCACGGTTGCTCAAAGCCCGACACCGCCTGGCCATGTCCGGCACACCCATTGAAAACCATCTGGGCGAGCTTTGGTCGATCTTCGAATTCTTGAACCCCGGCATGCTCGGATCGGCCTCCGTTTTCAAACGCGCGAGCGCGGGCGCGAGCGGCCAGGACGAACAGGCGCGAAGCCTGCTCGCCAAGGCTCTACGCCCGTTCATCCTCCGCCGCACCAAGCAGCAAGTGGTCAAGGATCTGCCCGAGAAGATCGAGCAAACGCTGTATTGCGACTTCGAGCCGGCCCAGCGCAAGCTCTACGACGAGCTCCTCACGCACTACCGCGCCACCTTGCTCCGCAAGGACGCCGAGGAACTGCGCAACTCCAAGATCGAAGTCCTCGAGACCCTGCTCCGACTCCGCCAGGCTTCGTGCCACCCCGGCCTGATCGACAAAACTCGCGCCGAGGAGCCTTCGGCCAAGCTCGAAATGCTCCTGCCGCAACTGGCCGAGGTTGTCGACGAAGGCCACAAGGTCCTGGTGTTCAGCCAGTTCACCAGCTTCCTGTCGATCGTCCGCAACCGCCTCGACGCTGAAGAGATCACCTATGAATACCTCGACGGCCGCACCCGCGACCGCCAGGCCCGCGTCGAACGGTTCCAGACCGATCCCGACTGCCGCGTCTTCCTGATCAGCCTCAAGGCCGGCGGCCTGGGGTTGAATCTCACAGCAGCAGAATATGTTTACCTGCTGGACCCCTGGTGGAACCCCGCCGTCGAAGCCCAGGCCATCGACCGCTCCCACCGCATCGGCCAGACGAACACCGTCTTTGCCTACCGGTTGATCGCGCGTGACACCGTCGAACAGAAGATTCTGGATTTGCAGCAGAAGAAGCGCGACCTCGCCGACGCCATTCTGAATGCTGACAACCGGGTGATTCAGTCGCTGACACGCGATGATCTGGAGTTCTTGCTGTCGTGACCATCCACGACGGAGGCGCTTCATGGCCACCGACCCCATCACCGCTCCTTCCCAATCCGACGACGAGCTCCGCCGCGAACTCCGGCAGCGCGCTGAAGCGGCCCTTGCTAGTCTGAGGCAATGGATCGAAACCGGTGACGAACAGGAACAGCGCGAAACGCTCGACTACCTCAAACAAGCCCTCGACGAGGATTGGCCGTCTCAACGGAAGCACTTTCCTTGAGCACCATCGTCCTGCTCGATTCCGGCCCTCTCGGGATGATCACAAATCCCAAGTCCGACGGCCCTGCCCGAGCCTGCAACGAATGGCTGCAATCCTTGCTTGAGGCGGAGGTTCGCGTCTGCATCCCGGCGATTGTGGACTACGAACTTCGACGCGAATTGGAAAGAGCGACAGGAGACTTGCGATAGAATGCGCAAATCTTGCGCCGAACGATATTGGGATGTTCCCTTTCCTGCCTCGAGGCTGGCGGTGGACGAGCCGTCCAAGGATCGGTCTCTTGTCGAGCAAGCTAAGGCCGGATAACGTCGATTCAGGCCTGGGTCGCCACCCCGGCCTTGCACTCAGAGCTTGGGACGTCATCATGATCAGCATAGGATGCAGCACTTGTGGCAAGCGCTTCAATGTGCGGGAAGAATTTGCCGGAAAGAGGGGCCGATGTCCCGTCTGCCGTTCGATGATTGATGTGCCGAAGGATGTCCAGTACACCCAGGCGAAAGATGAGCGGCATGAGACACAACCCGCCGAGTCGCCAGAGCGTTCGCTGCATTTAGAGCCCCAGGAAGGCACCCATGCCCCTAACCGCCCGAAGACGGTCGGGCCTTTAGGCAAGCGCCCGCTCATCTTGTCCGGACTTCTGAACCTCGTTCTGGTTAGCGTGCTCGGTGTTCTCGGATATTTCTATCACTTACAGGGATCGCACAAAGATGGCGTTGAGAACTTGAGGGCTGGGGCCAATACGGATCCTTCGCCAACGACAGTTCACAGTTCGCCGGTTGCACCCGAAACCCGGCGGGTGCCCAGAACTGAAAATGAGGTTCAGTTCATCAGGCAAGTTAGTGATGGACCAGATCGTGACCCATTCATCATCGGATGCGATGCTGAGTTTGATCGGGCGAACGGCGCTTTCGTTCTGGATGTTGGTTCGATTCGCCGCTATTATAGATGCTGAATCGTTCGAATCTTTGAAGGCCGATTTAGCACAGCCCGGTGCAGCAAAAGCGATGTGGCACGCGTTGGCTGCCAGTACGCTCAGTTTGGCCCAGACGGAGCCGATGTTTCTCGAGACGGAAAGAGTTTGGCGGGAGAAGGGACTAGAAGGTCGGATGCGGTACTCGCATCCCAAAATTACCAGCGTGAGCAAGCTCGAGAATCCTGAGGCAGAATCTTCTCCCGTTTATGAAGTTTCTGGTTACATGTACATATTAACGCAAAGGGATAATAGCGTTCGGGGAGGACGATGGACTTGGAAAAGCCGCATTGCGCTGGTGGATGATAATACTGTCATAGTCAAGTCGCTGGGTATAGATATAGAGTCGTCCCTGAATAACACCCGTTGACGGATTTGGGCTGATGGATCGTCTCACCGCGTGATTCAGGCGGCGCGTTGGGAGGCCTCTGTTGCTCTTTAAATGCTAAATCGTGTCACACCGGTGATCCACGGCGGCAAAATCGGCGCGAATAACAACGCGTTCAACAGTTTGCGAGCGGATGGCCGGGTTTCGACTTGGTTCCCGAAACCCCGGAATTTTGAGCCGGTGCGCAAGACCACGCCCCGCTCAGGCCCCGTCACTCGCCGCGCTGGCTATTCGCTGTTAGCCGAGACCCGTACGCCTGTGTCATAAGTGTGGCGACACGCAGGGCAATAGTATTTGATCGCATTCAGATTGTCCGAGGCCCTGCCTTCGAATTTGTGCGGCCGGCGTGCCCCGCAAGACGGACAATGCGTTGGCTTGAACCACCCCAGGAGCGGCGACGCCACCCGCACCATGCGCGGTGCTTCATCTGTCACCAGCCCCACATAAACCGGCACATAACCGATCTGAGCGTACGCGCGCTTCGCCACCTCGATCTGATCCGTCCCCTCGGCGACCACGTTCCCACCGTGAATCGCCACATAACGGCCCCGATGCGTCGCCAGCAGCGCGGGCAGCATCCGGACGAACGCCCGCCGCTCCGCATCCCAAACATCGGTTGTCGGCCAAACCGGGTCCAGATCGGGCGCAGGCATCGTTCTCGTCTCGCTCATGGCCGCAATCTCCCCCCACACAACACGACGATCTCGGGAACGCCGTATGGAATCATTCTAGGAAAGTTTTGTAGGGCATGTGAAGCACACTATCGACTCTCAGCGGATCACGCGTGCTCCTATCCTTGACTTCTGAGAGACCCCCAACTCACGATCGCCGACTGATCCCGCGCCACACCCCCAATCCCGTCATCCTCGCGCAGGCGGGGATCCGGCACGCCCACCCCCGTCGAGGTGCCCGGGCCAGAAGTCTTCGTGCCCCGACCCCACACGCACGCCAACCTCTGGCCCCAGCAGGGCCGACAAGCCCAAGCTATCAAGAGACCCAACAACCGAAACGATCAATCGGCCATAGCCCGTCCTTCATGACCACCACCCCAGCCGAACCTCCACCCTCCATCGCTCTGCGCACCTTCCGCATGGCCCCGGCCATGCGGGCGAGGATCAAGGCTATCGCCGCATCGCTGATGCTCGTCTTCGTCCTGACGGCGCTGCTGCCCTGGGTGTCGAACCTCTTGCAACTTCCCCAGACGCCGAACGCCCACAAACCGTCGCCCTATGCTTGGATTGTCCATCGCGGCTGCCAGTTCGCCATTGCCCTCGGCGCGTGGGTCGTTCTCTCCTATCGCCTCCACCTCTCCCCCGACGGCCTCACGATCCACGAGCCGCACACCCCGGAACGCACCTACCCCTGGCGTGATGTCCGCCAGCTCCAGATCACCCGCGCCGTCCGCCCCAAGCGAGACTTCCAGCGATTGGCGATCATCCTCTCGGATCGCCGCATCGCGCTCCGCTTCGTACGCGTGAACGGGCACATCCTGCCGAATTGGAAGGCTGGCGAGGCGCGACAAACACCCCCACACGCCCTCTTCAATCCTCGCCCTCATTCTCAACCACGTGCCCGACTCTCGATGCGTCCGCCTCGCATCCACTACCCCGCCAATCACACCTCTCGAATCCCGCCTCCGCCTGGCCCTCAACCGCCTGGAAGCGCGACGTGTTCGCAAGCTGAGGCGGCACTTGCTCACCTTCCCAATCCTCGTTTTCACCATGTTTTCGACCATGGTCCTGCTAGGGAACGCAATCCACTACGGCCCGGCGAACATCCTCCAGATCCTGACCTGGGCGTGGCCGTACCTTATGACTGGCGTCTTAATCATTACTTCATACTTTGTTTTTATTCACATGGTATTGCTCCTTCCAATTTACCTTGTCGATCGACACTTCCAACACGAAGAACATCACCGACTGATCGCCCATACCCTCGAAATGAGCTGGCCGATCTCGGCACAATGATCTTTCTGTGGACGTATGATCCGGCGGGTGGCGGCGCCTGAGCGAGTCTTTGAGCGTGGCCCCGGTTCTCCCCTCCTCCCCTCACCGCCTATCTCCGCCGCCACTCAGCCCGACCATTCCGCGGCCCAGCGCATCGCCCACCAGGAGAATTGTCTCCGCATTGCCGAATTCATGATGCCCATGGCCCGGATTGGGCGATTCCTCCGGCGTGCGCACGAAGTCGTGCGTTTCGACAAACCGCACCGAGCCGGCGAACTCCGGCCGTTCCGCCGCGGCCCGTTGCGCTCGCCGCAGGGTCTCCCACTCCGCCGGTGCTTCCACCCACGGACCCGTCAGCTCACCAATCACCACCGGCAGGTTCGCAACACCCAGTTCCTTCCGCAGGTCATGAATCAGGTTCACGAGGTTCTGCTCGTACTCCGGCACCGCGCGCTCGGGATCGACCCCGTCATTCCAACCGTGATACCAGACAAATCCCGCCAGCTCGTAGCCTCTCCCGTCATACCCTGGAAAGTCGCGCTCCAGGCTCGCCAGCGCATCCCGCACGTCCGCCAGCATCCGCGTGTAATACGGCCCCACCGTGCCCCCCGAGCTAGGCGGCCGAAAGTCCGCATACAGGCTCTTCCCGCCCCACGCCGTCTTGATCAGCAGCACCGGATTCTCGAAGTGATCGCCCACCACATGCCCAAATTGCAATTCAGGCCCGAAGTGGTGCGCATCGCCATACACGCTGAAGCCGATCCCCAGCCGACCGAACAGCAGAGGCTGCTCCTCGCGCTGATACCACACCCACACATCATCGCGAACGGCCCACTCCCCCTTCGCGTCCCGCAGATGCGCCACCATCGGCTGCTTGGCCGGATCGTCGAACAGCGCCTGCAACGTGCCCTTGCCGTCGTTGTAATCCTTCCCCTCCAGGTCCACCACCGCGTGTCCTTGCATGTTCGACTGGCCGGCAAGAATAAACACCTTCACGGGCTTGGGCGCGTCGTCCGCACAAGTCCCGACGCGGACACCCAGAAGCAACATCACCAGAACACTTCGCGCAATCAACATAGGTTGTGACCTCATCAGAAGATTTTTCGATAACTTGTGGCAAACCTCAGAGCATACAGGATAGACCCGCCATCCTCATGTCGCGAGCCGTTCGCCACCGCCCTCTGGAAATCAACGGTATGATCGATGGAGTTTAGCCGACCGGAATGCCTCCGGCATCTCCGCCTCGGCCCAAGCAGTAGGGGGTCATCCGAACATGCCGAGTCAACCTCAGGTCAAGATTGCCGGTCTACTCGGCCTCGTTCTGGTCGCCGGCCTGAGCGTGGCCGCCCTCAAAATCGCCAACGACGAGTGGGCCGGCGGCATCACCTCGCTCAGCCTCTTTCTGCTCATCGCCTCCTGGCTCGGCGTGCTCTTTGCCCGCGGCCCCGCGCGTGCTTTCTGGACCGGCTTCGCCCTGCTGGGCTGGTCTTATGTCGTGTTGATCCACGTTCCCATCCTCCACGAAGCCATCGGTCGACACCTGCTCGCCCCCCGCATCAGCGGCTTCCTTGACCCTCTCATCCACCCCGAGCCGGTCCGGCCCCCTGGGGTTGCCACGGCCACAGGCTTTCGCAGCGTCTTGCTCATGGGCGGCCTCGCACCCGTCTCCATGCTCGACACCCTCACCCCCTTCGGCCAAATCGTCATTGCCCTCGAATCCCTCCTGTGGGCCTGGCTCGGCGGCCTGTTCGCTCGCCACGCCTTCCGCTCACGCCCCGCACCAGTCACAACACCATTACCACCCATCGAGCCACCCGCCCCTGCCCCCGTCCCCTTGCCCGTGCCGGACCCCATTCCAGCCCCGCCTGTTCCTCCCTCACCACCCACAACACCGGTGCGTCTGGGAACCGTCAGCAAATTGCCCCCCTCCTCGGCCTGACCTTTTTCTCGAATACCCTCGTCGCCTCGGCACGACATTTTCATGGAGTGCGAGGCACAAACGGGTCTCCGTGCGCCCCCGCGCCTTGTTCGTGTAGGCCCCCCATGGACGACGAGAGGTACGCCCCGATGCCCACGCTCCGCCGCCGCCGGCTCATCCGCATCCTATCCCTGCTTCCCCTGTTCCTTGCCTCGACCCGCCTGCACGCTCAGGAAAACATCCCCGACCCCCGCCCGCCCGCGCCTCAACTCCTTCCCGTCCCAACCCCCGATCGCCCCGACCTGGGCGAATCGGCCCGCAAAGTCATCCAGCTCACCAACAAGGTCCGCGGCGAGCACCAGCAATCTGCTCTTGCCATCAACCAAACCTTGGAAGAAGCCGCCCTTGGCCTCGCCCAGTTCATGGCCGAAACCGGAAAATTCAGCCACGAGGCCGACGAACGCACCCCCACCCAGCGCGCCGAGGCCGAGGGCTACGAGCCGTGCCTGGTGGCCGAGAACATCGCCCGGGTGATCCGCTCCGAGGCTTTGGGCACGGCCGAGCTGGCCGAATCGTTCGTCGAAAGCTGGATCGGCTCACCCGAGCATCGCAACAATCTGCTCGACGCCGCGGCGACCGAAATCGGCGTCGGCATCGCCCGCAGCGAGGAAAACGGTCAGTTCTTCGCCGTCCAGCTTTTCGGCCGCCCCCGCTCGGCCATGATCGGTTTTTCGATCGTCAACCGGACGGATGCGGAGGTGAGCTACACCCTGGGCGAGGCGACCCTCAGCCTGGCGCCCAACGTGACGCGGACGCACGGAGAATGCCGCCCGCAAACCTTGACCTTCGATTCGCCGGCGGAGCAAGAACCGAAGGCCGCTCCCCCAACCTTCCAACCCGAGTCGGGCCAGCGGTTCCTCATCGACCGCGTCGGCGAAGAACTCCGCGTCACCGTCGAACGCCAGGAGCCCGCCAAGGTCGAGCCGACGATCCCTGAATGAAGGGAAAACACGACCCAGATCAGCGCCGGGGCATGGCCGTCCCGCACAACCGGCAAACCTCGGCGGCCATGTGCACCGGCTGGCCGCAGCCGGGGCAGATTCGCAGCCCCGACTCCTTGTGGTTCGCCATCGCCATTGCCAGGGAGATCTGCGCCGAACCGGACGATCCAGGCGGCAGCGGCCCCGAGGCTTCGGAGAACTCGGGCGGTCGGTGCAGATGCTCACGGCACCACCGCCGGTGGACGGCC
>JBGSYY010000046.1:0-1721 GCA_041750675.1 Isosphaeraceae bacterium
TGGCAAGCCGACGGCCGACGCTGGCACACCCGCGACCGCGTCACCCGCACCGGCAAACCCTGTCGCTGGGACGGCACGATCCTCGACCTCGTCATCGACCGCCTCGCCGCACTCGGCGGCCTCCCCAACCCCGACTGGAGCCAGCGCAGCTCCGTCATCATCCCCTCCCCCAACGACTTCGGCCACGCCGTCTTCATCGCCCAGACCAACTCCGAATGGGTCCTCACCCTCGGCTTCTGCCTCCCCGCCGGCTCCTTCACCGCCGAGTCCCTCGCTCGTCAACTCGCCCTCCCCGCATTCTCAGAGTCCGCCATCCCCGTCCCCAGCGATAAAAAGCGCGTCCGCGTCCTCAAAGCCCGTACCGGCCAGGAAGTCTGGATCACCGCCCACACCCGCGAGGAGTTGGAAACCCAAGCCTTCGACAACTTCCTCCAGACCTTTGCCGCCATCATCACCGGCTCCGCCGCCCCGCCCGACCCCTGGTCCAACGCCAAGGATCGCCTCGAAGCCCTCGCCACCACTCGCCGGAAGCCCCGCTAAGAACCGCATTGGGAAACTGTCGACCTTCCGCTCTCCGCAATCCCGACCGGATGGCCGCACGCAACTCAACGAAACCCCCTCAAAACCCTTCACGCCCCCCGCGCTCCCCGCGTAAGATGCGATTTGCGGTCAATCCCGGAAGGCCGCCCCCGTCCGCGCGCCAGGAGTCTTGCACGTCATGCCGGTCCTCCGCAGCTCTCTCAGCCTCCACGGACTCGTCATCGAGACCACCGATCCCGCCGGAGCCGAGCTTCTCTACAGCCTCTCCGAAGAAGGCGAACGCTTCCTCTCAATGGTCCTCGGCCTTCACGCCGGCGATTCCGTTCGCGACAAGGATCTCAACCTGCTCATCGATCGCGGCTGGGCCACCCGCGTCGCCCGACCCAATCCACCCTCCGTCGCCGCGCCCGCCGAGGTGAGCCCACTCTCGCCTCCAACCTCCCCGCCCGCCATCACCTCCATACGCCCCGCCTCCAGCCGACGCACCCGAGGACGCGAGGTCGCCCTCCAGGTTCTCTACTTGATCGAGCAAAATCCCGGCGTCGATCCCGAAGAGGTCGAACGCTTCCTCACCCGCCGCCTCCGCGAGCCTAAGCTCATCGAATACACTCGGGAACTGGTCGAAGGCGTCCGCGCCCGCATGACCGAGATCGACGATCAGATCTCCTCCGTCGCCGAAAACTGGCGGCTCGACCGCATGGCCGCCATCGACCGCAACATTCTCCGCCTCGGTGCCTACGAAATGCACCATTCCCCCGACATCCCCGTCAAGGTCGCCATCAACGAAGCCCTCGAACTCGCCAAACGCTATAGCACCGCTCAGTCCTCCCGCTTCGTCAACGGACTCCTCGACCGCCTCCAAAACCCCCACGCACCTCTCCCCGTCGTTCCCCCCTCCCTGGCCGACTACGTCGAGCCCAACATCACCGACGCCGATACCAACACTCCCACACCGCCCACCGACTCCGACACCGACCCCATCAAACTCCCCGAAGGCGTCACCACGTCCCCACCCGACCCCGAGCCGGAACCCCAAACCCCATCCGCCCGCACCGCCCCCCTCGCCTCGCGCAGAGTCATCGGCCGTGCCCACCCGCAATCCCCGCCTTCCAAGCCACCCGTCCCGCCCGACCCATCATGACCCCTCGGCCCGACGCTCCCGCCGACCTCCACATCCACAC
>JBGSYY010000047.1:0-6261 GCA_041750675.1 Isosphaeraceae bacterium
CGCCGAACGCGGCATCCTGTTCGGCGGATCCGACCCGCGTAAGGACGGCGCGGCCGGCGGCTACTGACACAGAAGTGCGACCGCGCCCTTACGCATATCGGCCTGAAAAAACGCAATTCGCGGCTTTCTGCATCCACGCATTTTTTGACTCGCGTCAGGGCGCGGCTATATTGGCAGGCGAACGTGTCTGCAATCGCGAGACTCGCGAAGTGAATCGCCGCGCCCGTCTTTCCGACGCTCGCTCGATGCGTGACTGGTTGCGCCTCGGCGAAGGTTTCGCAGACGCCAGATCAGGGAGTGTTGGCCATGCGTCGACGCCGTGGTGAGTGGATTGCCTTGAGGGTCGGCGGTCGTGATCCGTCGCGGCGGCGGAGGGTGGATCGGCGGCTTCAAGCCGAAGCCCTGGAGGGCCGGCAGTTGCTGGCCGTCTTCACCGTCGACAGCATCGGCGATGCCGATGTTTCCGGCACCCTACGCTGGGCGATCAATCAATCGAACGCCAACGCCGGTGAAGACACGATCAACTTCGCGATCGTTGGCGCGGGAACGCACACGATCACACCCGCGACGCCGCTACCGACCGTTACCGACCGAGTGACAATCGACGGCGCCTCGCAGGGCGTCTCGGCGACTCCCCTGATCATCATTGACGGCATCGGCGCGGGGGCAGGAGCCAACGGCCTGACCTTCAGCGGTGCCGGCGGCACCACGGCCACCTCCAGCCGTGTCACCGCCTTGAACATCCAGAAGTTCGCGGGGGCCGGCATCGCAATCCTCGCCGATGCCGACAATGTCACAATCGAAAGCAGCTTCCTGGGCACCAATGCGGCCGGAACCGCGGCCGCCCCGAACCAGTTCGGCGTGCTGATCGTGGGATCGGCCTCAAATACGATCGGCGGCCTGACCGGAACCGCGCGAAATCTGATCTCGGGCAATTCCGCGGCAGGCGTCGCCGTGCGCGGGGCAACGGCCGTCAGCAACGTGATCCAGGGCAACTCGATCGGCCCGGCGTTGGGCGGCAACACGGCGATCGTCGGCCAGGGCGCGGGCATCGTCATCGAGGGCGACGGCACGGCCAACAGCGGCGCCCGCAACAACACCATCGGCGGCGGTATCGAGGCGGCCCGAAACATCATCTCGGGCAACGACGGGCCGGGCATCCGTATTCAGGACGCAGGTGCGAACAACAACACGATCGTTCGTAACACGATCGGCCTGACCACTTCGGGAACCGCACCGCTCGCCAACCTGATCGGCGTGCTGCTGACGTCCGGCTCCGCGTCCTCGACCGTGGGCGGGGCCTCGGTAACCGCGCGAAACCTGATCTCAACCAACGCAACCGCCGACGTCCTGATCGACGGATCATCAAACAATCTCGTCGCCGGTAACCTGATCGGCACCAACTCCGACGGCACCGGCCTCCCCGGCGGACCAACCACGAACACCGGCGTCCTGATCCAGAACAATTCCTCCGGCAACACCATCGGCGGCTCGACCACCTCGGCCGGCAACGTCATCTCGGGACACGGTGTCGTCGGTCTCTCAATCCTGGGATCGCTCACCCCCGACCCCAACGACGGCGTGGCTACCCAAAATCTGGTCCAGGGCAACGTCATCGGCGCGGGTGTCGGCGGCAGCGGAGCCTTGCCCAATGCGGTCGGTCTCTTGATCGGCAGCGCGGCGACCGACAACACCATCGGCGGCCTGACCACCGCCGCCCGAAACATCATCTCGGGCAACACCGGCGACGCCATCCAGATCGTCGACCCCGAAACGGCCGACAACCTCGTTCAGGGCAACCTCATCGGCCTGGCCGCCGACGGCACCACCGCACTGGCCAACGGCGGCGACGGCATTCAGATCACCGCCAGCTCCAGCAACACCATCGGCGGCACCGCCATCGGCGCGGGCAACACGATCGCCAACAATGGCGGTACCGGCATTCTCGTCGATTCCGGCACAAACAACCTGCTGAGCCGCAATCTGCTGTTCCTCAACGGTGCGTTGGGGATCGATCTGGTCAACGGCGGTAACAACGACCAGGCCGCGCCCAGCCTGACCTCGGCCCAGACCAGCGGCACCACGACCACCGTGGCTGGCACGCTCAACAGCACGCCCGCGACGACTTTCACCGTCGAGTTCTACTCCAACGACCCGCCAGCCGACCCCTCCGGCGCGGGCGAAGGCCAGCGTTTCATCGGCCAAACGACCGTGACGACCGATGCGAGCGGCCTCGGCAGCTTCTCCGCAAACCTGACGCCGGCCGTGGCAGCCGGTCAGTTCATCTCGGCAATCGCCATCAACAACGCCGCCGCGCCGGCAACCCAGATCGGCGATACCTCGCAGTTCGCGACCAACGTGACGAACATCACGGTCCAGGCCGACCTGGCCGTGACCAAGACCGCCGTGGCGACGCCCTCCGCCCCCGCCGGACAGGTCGCCACAGGCGCGTTCTTGACCTACACGATCACCGTGACGAACCAGGGGATCGGCACCGCCACCGCCGTGACTCTCGCCGACACCCTCCCGGCCAACGTCACGTTCATCGGCGGAACCGCCACCCAGGGCGGCCCGCTCAGCCAGACCGGCAACGTGATCAACGTCCCGCTCGGCACCATCGCCCCAGGGGGAACGGCGACGGTGACCATCACCGTCGTCAGCCCGCAGACGATCCCGAGTGGCAACACCATCACCAATACGGCGACCGCCTCGACAACCTCCGGCGACTCGAACAGCGCGAACAACACGGCCAGCGTCGTGACGACCGTCGTGCAGGGCATCGATCTCTCCGTAAGTAAGGTCGCCTCGCCGACGCAGCCGATCCTGGGCAGCGACTTCTCCTACACCATCACCGTCACCAACAAGTCGAGCGTGGCCGCCACGGGGGTCAACCTGACCGACACGCTACCGGCCGGCGTGACTTTCGTCTCCGCAACCCCGTCACAGGGAACAGTCACCGAGTCGGGCGGAGTCGTCACCGCCAGCCTGGGCACCCTGCCGCCGACAAGCGTCACCAACCCCCAAGGCTCCTCGGCCCAGATCATCATCAAGGTCCGGCCGACGGCCCTGGGATCAATCATCAACACCGCCACCGCCACCGCCGATCAGCTCCAAAACGTCGCCAACGACAACACGGCGAGCCTCACGACCACCGTCGTCGACACCACGCCGATCCCGGGCGGCGCGGCACCGACCGTGATCCGCGCGGCGCGGCAGGGCGTCCACGCCGAATCGACGCGCATTCTCGTCTCGTACAGCGAGGCCATGGACGTCGCCAGTGTTCAGCGCTTGAACAACTATGTCCTGACCACGGCGGGAGCCGACGGGGTCTTGGGAACCCGCGACGACCGACGTATCCGGTTCCGGGCGGCACTCTACGACCGACCGACGCAGACCGTCGTCCTGACCACGACGCACCCAGTGAGCCTGCACAAGTCGTTGCGTCTGCGGGTAGTGGGCCAACCCCCACGTGGTGTCCGGGATAGCGACGGCGTATTCCTTGCCGGAACGAACGGCGAGACCGGCACCGATTTCACCACGACGCTCCAGGGCCGCACGCCCGTCACGCCCGGCCAAACGGCGGCGAGCTTCCGTCGCCGGGCCTTGGCCGCGGCCGGCCGCTGAGAACAAGCCCGTGCAACCAGGGCAAGCTCTCTTGCCCTGGTTGCACATATCTCAACATCATCACACCGTGCCCTTTCAGGGCAGCGGGCGATTTTCGTAAAACGCGCTCAGCGCTCGCACCCGCTTCACTTGATAACCCGTCACAAACCCCGCCAGGAAAAAGGCGAGCAGGATAAAAACGGCCTGTGCCGGCTGCGGACCCGCGCGATTGATGTAACGCTCGAACAAGAACAATGCAACGTAGGAAACACCGGCCAGCAAGGCCGTGTACCAGACCAGTCGTTCGCGGAACCAGAGTCCGGCGGCGGCAATCAGCAGCAGGTACCCGGAAACCATCGGCAAATTCAGACCGTCGGCAAAGAACATCAACGAACTAAACAAGATCATATCGGCTGTCGACCATACGTAGCGGGCCAACGTCGACCACCGCGCACGCTTCAACAGCGCCTGAAACAGAATCGACGCCACCGTACCGAGGCCCAGAAGGCCCATCACGCGCCGTGTCAAAAACGGATCGAACTGGTGGAACAACAAGCTGTCGGCCTGCAACAGCAAGCCCACGAACGCGAATGCCCCCAGGCGTGAGACCAGTGCCGGCTCGCGACGAGTCCAGCGATTCAGCCGCTGCGCCAGCGAGAGCCGACGCGCTTCGACTGGCTCCCCGCGCAGATGGCGTTCCAGATCGTCGGCCAGATCATCGGCCGAGACATAACGGTTCTCGGGCGATTTTTCCAGGCAACGCAGGCAGATCTGTTCGAGTGCGCGGGGCACGCCGTCGCGGAGCGAAGAGGGCCGCGGCGGCTCGCCTTCGAGCACCTGAACCAGCGTGTCGAGGGGGTTCTCTTCGAGATAAGGCGGCCGCCCCGTAAATAATTCGTAGAGGATCGCGCCCAGAGCATAAACGTCGCTGAGCGGCCCTACCGAGCCGGTTCGGCCCGACGCCTGCTCGGGCGACATGTAGCTGGGCGTGCCCACAATCGCACCGGTGTGAGTCGCCGGCCCGTCGCCCGAGAGCATCTTGGCCAGGCCGAAATCGGTGACACTCGGCAGCCCCTGCTCGTCGAGCAAAATGTTCGAGGGCTTCAGGTCGCGATGCACAATCCCCTGTTTATGCAAACGTCCCACGGTGCGCGAAACGGTGAGCATGATTCGCACCGCTTCGTCAAACGGCATCGCGTCGCCGGCGATCACCTCGGCCAGGCTCGGCCCGGGCACGAACTCCATCGCGAAATAATGCTGCCCGCCAAGCTGGCCGACGTCGTGGATCGAGACGACTCGCGGGTCCTGAATCTGCGCGGCCGCGCGGGCCTCGGCGTAAAACCGCTCAACCTGCTCCGCGCTGGCAAGGTGGCTGGCAAGGATCATCTTGACGGCGACGGTGCGATCCAGACCCTTCTGCCGAGCCTTGTAAACCACGCCCATCCCGCCCCGGCCAATTTCCTCGATCAGCTCGTAGGGGCCGAACTCCGCCGCCGGACCGGGTACCGTGTGCCGCTCCGCAACGTGTCGGGTGTTCCACAAAATCGTGGTCCGGTCCGACGCGCCGTGATGCGCCTGTTCCAGGCCGGGCGCCAGAATCATGCCAAGCTGATCTTCAGATTCCCCAACGGCGACCATGCCCGGCGCGATCGTCGCGCGCGGCAGGTCTGGCTCGGCATGCGGCTCAGCCGGCCTGGCCATGGGGAGATACGCTCCGAGATGGGTTCTGGGTTCGATCGAGAAAGAAAGGCGCATGTCGCGCCGATACTGGGCGGGGCGTTCCTATTCTCGCGAAAGGAACCGCGTCTGCCAATCCCGTTTGGATCCACGTTTGGCGAGTGTGCTGGCAAGGGAGCAATCAAGCAGGGCGTTTCAATAGCACAAGATCCAATTCAAAATGAGTCCTATTTGCCGATGCAAAATCGAGAAAATACACGGTCGAGGAGATCATCGGTGACGATCGCGCCGACCACCAGGCCAAGTGCGTCCACCGCCGCGCGCAGGTCGAGCGCCACAAACTCGTCGCTCAGGCCCGACTCCAGCGCGGCCGCCGCGCCGCTCAGGGCCTGCGCCGACTGAACCAAACTCTCATGACAACGGGCGGCCGTCGCCGCCGGGGCAGACAGCACTTCGGCGGGCGACCGTGTTCGCTCGGCAATCGCGGCCTTCAGCTCGACAAGGCCCTGGCCGGTCGCCGCGCTGGTCGCCACGGTCTCCGACGAAAACGGGCCCAACGCCGCACCAGGATCAAGATCCGCCTTGGTCACAACGCGCAGCGTCGGCGTCTCAGCGGCGGGATCGACCGAATCGCCGATCGGGCCGCAGAGCAAGATCAAATCGGCGCGGGCCGCCAGCTCGGCGCGAAACGTCTGGGCACGTCGCTCAATCTCATTCTCGGGATCATCGACGCCCGCCGCATCGACGAGATCGACGACCCGCCCAGCACAATCGCAGGCGGCCTGCAAGTAATCGCGGGTGGTACCCGGTTGCGCCGAGACGAGCGCCTCGGGCCTTCCCAGCAGGGCGTTAAACAGGCGGCTCTTGCCGGCGTTGGGACGGCCGTGGAGCAAGACCAACGGCCGCGCGTCGGCCCGATCGCGTGCGCGAAGCTGGTCGGCCAGGCCGTTCAGGGTTTGGGACGCCGCGTCGAGTTGGTCG
>JBGSYY010000048.1:0-1965 GCA_041750675.1 Isosphaeraceae bacterium
GCGACCCATCGCGGGTGGAGCCGAGGTTGGTGGCCGGGTCGGAGAACCGGGGTCAGGTCGGGTTCATCGGCCAGTCGGCGTCGGTGGCGAAGCGAGCCGCTCGACCGCCGGCCGGTTCATTGACGCACATCATAGCGGGACATACTCACGTGATTGACTCGTTGATTGATCCCGCACGCCGTGAGCAGCGGCTGAGCGGCGTCGGGCGGGAAAATGCCCTGGTGAAGGGCGAGCAAGTGAGCGCGTTTCTGGTGGCGTTCGATCTGGACGAGCTGCGTGGGGTGAGTCCGGAGCGGATTCATTCGGCGACACTGAGCCTGTTTGTCTGGGATCCGAGCAGTCGGGGGCGCACACGAGTGGACGCGCGGGTATTGACGACGGCCTGGGATGCGGCGGCGCGGTGGTCGGGACCGAAGGAGGGGGGGCGTTGGGCTGGCGGTGCGTTTGATCCCGAACGAGACGCGGCGGCCACGGTGGCGACGACGATCGTCGAGCCGGATGCACCGGGCTCCGACATTGCAGACCCGCCGGTTGAGGTGGTGCTGGATGTGACGGAGGCGGTTCGAGGCTGGCTGGCCGCTCCCGCGACGAACCGAGGGCTGGCCCTGATTCCGGTCGCCGACCGCTCGATTGACGAGGGTCATTTCACGCGGTTTCAGCTTTATGGCAGCGAGGAGGCGACAGGCCGGCTCGGGCCTCGGCTGACTTTGACGGTTGGGCGGGCGGATCGCTGAGTTCAGATCTCTGACATTCTCCCCGATGGCATCGGCCGGGGTTCGCTTGGTCGCGGTGCGCGATCGGGCTGAGGGGCTGCGTCGGGGCTGTCTTGGTGATGGGGGTGGGCTGGGTCCGGCTTCTGAATTTGTGTGCGCGAACGTCGGGTCGCGGGGTTTGGGGGGAGTTTGTGGTGGGGCTTGGGTTCGTTTGTGAAAACGCGCGGTGGGGGCGTTGGGTCGGGCGTGGCTTGGTCGGATTGCCAGGGAGCGGGTTGGGGCGGTTTGAGGTTCCGAAGGGGATGATCGGGGTGGGGGGCGTTGATCATCGGGGAATTTTGTGGGATTTCCTCCCCTGGCCGATGAGGGTCTTACGGTTGTCGATATTCGGAATGCCTTATTCCCCCACATAGCGGTCGATCTGGTCGCAATGAATCTCGACGACCTCGTCGAGCGTGAGGAACGTCGTGGCCATCGTTTACTCGGCGAGCCGCTTCAGCGCCTTGCCGTGCCGGCGATTCGTCTTCTCGAGCGCGGCCTGGAATTTGGCTTTCCGCCCCGTGTCGATGATGGCGGGGGCGATGACCAGGACCTGACCGTCGGTCGTGATCTCCAGCGGCGTCTCGGCGTCGATGTTGAGCAGGTCCAGCACGGGCTTGTCGATGACGAGCGCCAGGCTGTTGCCGTGTTTGGTCAGTTTCTTGATCATCGCGGTGTCCTCCAAATCCATACATTGTATGTTCATGGTATCACCATCGCCGAGCCTCGTCCACACTTACACAACGGTTCCTGACACCGTTTCTTCCCCCAAGTCGTCGGCGGTGCCGGGGCCGTTGAGCTGGACCTTGGTGGCGAGGTTGCCTTCGTGGTCGTACGTATATGTGAAGCCCGGCGAGGCGGTCAGGCGGTTGTTGGCACCGGTGGTGTAACCGGCGAGCGTGCGGTTGCCGTTGCGGTCATAGGTGTACGCTTCATCATTCGATGTTCCCACGCGATCCGCGCCCAGCAACTGGGCGTTGGCATCATAGGAATAGGTGGCGGTCCCTTCGGCGTTGGTCTCGCTGGTGAGGCGGCTGGCGACGTCGTAGGCGTGGGCGTAGGTGGCGAGGGTCGCGCCGCCGGCGATCTGGTGGGTGAGACTGGTGAGGCGGTCCAGGGCGTCGAAGCCGAGCGTGCTGTTGACGGCGGTGCCCGCGCCGCCGATCGTGCGCGACATCGACGTCATCCGGCTCGCCGTGTCGTAGCCGAGCGT
>JBGSYY010000049.1:0-5310 GCA_041750675.1 Isosphaeraceae bacterium
GCGCGACACGACTGCGGTGGACCGCCGCGCGCTCGGGGCGTGTTCGCATCTTGCGCAGCGAATGGCCGCTTGCCTGGGTCGCCGGCGAGGCACGGCCCGCGACCGAGCTGGACCGTCTTGAAGGGGTGTGGATCGATCCGCTCGAACCAGGGCTGGCGCTCGACTCTGATCGCGTCGGACCGACTGTTCGGTTCTATACGCCGCTGACGTTGCAAGATGGCCAGGCGATTCTGGGTGAAGCCGTCGAGCACGCTCATTTGCTCGATCCGACACATGTTCGCGCGGTTCGCGACTGGACTGTTCCGGGGCGGCTGACGATCCGCTGGTCCGACCCCGGTGGCGACGCTGAATTGAGTCATCGGATCGTCGCGCGTGCCAACGAATGGCCTGAAGGGCCGGAGGATGCCACGGCTCTGCGGATTGACGTTGATCGTGCCGCGCTGGCGGCGCGGGGGGTCGTCACGCTGGATCTACCGCTCCGGCAGGCGGCGCACCCCTGGCATGTGGTGGTTCATTCCGTGGTCCGACATGCGGGCCAGGCCTGGCTCTCGCCAGGTACGAGTGATTCGGCCCGCGTCCTTGTTCCGGCCGGCGATTCTGGCGCGGTTGTCTGGTATCGCCTGACCTTGCCGGCGGGTGGAAAAGGCGGATCGATTCGTTTTCAAACCAATCCACCCGGCGCGGGGTTCGGGCCCACCTTGCTCGTCGCCGCGCCGCGATTGCTCCCACTTCGGGCCGGCGAAGGTCAGGTGATCGCCCATTTTCCTGCCGGCCGCGATGGGGATCAGCGCGAGTTTTCGAGTGCGGTCATTACACCCGACCGCCGCGTCCGTTTGCTTGCCGATCCGGACGCCGGACTTCAGGAGTCGGTGCGGGTGTTTTTGCCGGATGATTCTTCGGGTTGATTCTCATCGCAGAAATTGTTCGCAAGCATGGCCACCGGGGGGACGTTCGAAGGCTCGATGAGTGCTTGCCAGCAATCGCTTCTAGACAGTTGATAGGGTTCCAGGATTTGTTCGCGGGATAAGGTGAGGGGCGAAGCCGTGCGCCCTGGATCCCCGCCTGCGCGGGGCTGACGTGTTCGGGGAGTACCCATGCGAACGGGCCCCGATCGTTACCTGGGATGTGTATGACTGGTTCTGAGGAGTCAAGGAACAGGGCTTCGCAGCACGAACTCCGGCCGGGATGCCTTGAAGCGTTCGACCCGGTCGATGCGTGAGAACGCCTCGGGGAGGAAGGCAATCGCCTGGTCGATGCGTTCGTCAGGCTCGGCGCAACTGAACCGCAGGAAGCCCGCGCCGGCGGCACCGAAGCACTCGCCGCCGAGGCAGGCGACGCCGAAACGGTCGTCGGCGGCCTCGAGCAAGTACATCGCGAGGCCGTGCGAGGTCAGCCCGAGCCGGTTGCAGACCTCGCGCACGTCGGGGAACACGTAGAACGTCCCCGCGGGCTGCGATACCCGCACGCCCTCGACGTTTTTCAGACCCTGCGTCAGCCGCTCGACTTTGCGGCGAAACAGGTTCATATATTCATTACGGGTTTCATGGTCATGTTCCAGCGCGGCCTGCGCGGCGATCTGCACGAAGGGTGGGCTGCACGATGCGGTCGTGTTGATCAGCGTCCCGATTGCGGCGGCCACGCGCGGCGAGGCGGCTGCGAAGCCGATCCGCCAGCCGCTCATGCTGTACGACTTGCTGAAGGTGTAGGCCGCCACCACATGCTCGAACATGCCGGCCTGTGCCAGGATTGAGGCGTGGCCTTCGTCTCCCCAGACCATGTGGCAATATGGCTCGTCGCTGAAAATCATGACTTCGGTCCCCCGGACCAAATCGGCGATCTCGGCCAGGTCCTGCCGCGTGGCGACACCGCCGGTGGGGTTGTGGGGCGAGTTGAGCCAGATCGACCGGGGTTTGGGGTCGGTTTTCAAGAACCGCTCGACGGCCGCCGCCTGGGGTCGGAATTGATGCTCGGGACGAAGCGGCTCCAACACCACCCGCGCACCGCGACGCGCGAGGTTCGGCTCATAGGTCGGAAAATGTGGGCTGAAGATCAGCACGCCGTCGCCCGGCTCAAGCAGAGCCTCGGCGAAATACTGCTCAAACGGCTTGGCACCCGAGGCGACCACGATGTTCTGGGCTGTCGCCGGAATGGCGAACTCCGTCTCCAGAAACCGCGCGGCCGTGGCGCGTAGCTCGGGCAGCCCCTGGCTTGGCCCGTAGCCTGTGCGGTTTGCCTCGATCGCCGCGATGCCGGCGGCCTTGGCCGCGGGGGTGCTGGGGAACGGGCTGTCGCCGATCTCGAGTTCGACGACATCCTTTCCACCTGCTTTCAGCGCCCGCGCCGCGGCCAGAACCGTGAACGCCGTTTCCGCCTTCAGGGTGTCCACCAGCGCGCTCAACCGAGGCATGACTCACATTTCCCTTCTTGCTGTGGGATTCAACGCGACGCGATCGCACGCGCCAGCGGCTTGACGATTCTGGGGATCACCCGGTTGGTCAGCAGTTCCTCGCCCACTTCGCGCTGATTTCGGAATGACTCCAGGAACGTCCGGTTCGCCCCGGTTCCCCAGTATTGCCGCACCGTGAAATAGACGCTGAGCTGCTGTTCGGGAAATTCGCCCGTGCGGATATGGTAGGCGCTCGTGCGTGTCTCGATCGACAACCGACATTGGAGGCGGCAGGATTCGTCGAGTGCGAGCGTGATCGACGGCTCGAAGTTGATCACCCGCGATCCCTGGGCGTCGAGCAACGATTCCAGCGACGGACCGACACCCAGCGCCTCGGCCACCAGTTCGTCGTGATTGCCGGCGAAGTTGAACTCGAAGCCGTACATGACGTCGACTGCTTCGCAATCGAGTGTGCTGATTGTGAGGAGGTGCGGCGCCAGGTCGAGCACCATCTCGTGGAGCCGATAGGCTTCCTCGAGGCTTGGTGGGTTCACGTGGCCGGCCCCCAGTCGGCGCGGCTCGATGGCCACCCAGCGATAGGCGGGATTCTCCTTATCGCCCTCGAGCACCATATCGCCGCCTTCGCGGATGAAGAAGTTTGTGAGGTCGGGAAACGCCTTCTTCATCTGCTCGTAGAAATGCAGCACCGTGTCTCGGGCCGTCGGCAGCTCCATCTCCGTATTCAGGCTCAGATTGACGAAAAACTCGTCGGACTCGCTGAAATAGCGGCTCATTTTCCGTTCATCCCCGCTGAGGCGTTCACGCGTTGTGTCGAGCGTTCAGCCCCCGTCTCCCCGGTGGTCCATGGCGCGGACGCGGGAGACGCGCGGCAGGGCCGGCTCGTCGTGCTACGATACCACAACCCTCAACGCGCCTCATCCGACCCGATTGAGTCGGGTTCCCTGCGACCCATGTTCTCTTGCACGGAGGTCCAACGCAGCCTTGGAGATTTACGTCCTCCTGCTCAACCGCCGACGGCCCTTCTACTATGGCGAGCCTCTTGCCGCCGTCAAACCGGCTTCGAGCGATGCCGGCTGGCGTGCCCAGATCGAGGCCCGCTGGACCTCCTGGCAAAACCGCTTGCGCTCTGCCGAGGGTGCCGCTGGGAACCTGCTACGCCGCGTTGAGAGCTTTCTTCGCCGCTTCGAATCGCCTGATGAGCCGATGCTCCGCGCCCTCCGCTGGACGCCCGAACTATCCATCGTTCACCCCGAACACCTCAGTTGCGAGCAGGTCCGACGCGGCTGGAATACCGAACTGCGGCGGCAGACTCGCAAGCATGCCGTATGGTTGCTTGCCAACAGCTTGGTTTCTCCGATCACTCTCTTTCTCGCCCTGCTTCCCGGCCCCAACCTGATCGGCTACTGGTTTGTCTACCGCGCGGGAGCGCATGCGATGGCACTCGTCGGCGTGTGGCGGGCGCGACGTGGCGTCATTCCGACCACCTTTCGCGCTGATCCCATTCTCGATCAACCCCTGCGCACCAAGCGTCGAATCGACCGTGACGCTCTCGACGCCCTGACGCGCCATTGCGGCCTGAATGGACTTCATGGTTTCCTGGAGCGCCGGGGCTGGCTCCGAGACACCAACCCGGTACCCGACCCCGCCGATCTAACGTCCCGACCTCCAACGGCTTGAAAACCACCGTCGATGCGCTTGCTTAGCTACAACATTCACAAAGGGATCGGCGGCCGCGACCGACGCTACGTCATCGACCGTGTCGTCGAGGTGATTGAGAACGAGAATCCCGATCTGATCTGCCTGCAGGAAGTTGATCGGCACGTCCCGCGCTCGCGGTTTCACGACCAACCCCGGGTGCTTTCTCAGGCCTTCCGGTTCGACGAGCATCTGTATCAGCTCAACGTCCGCCTCAAGTCGGGCGGCTACGGCAACATGATTCTGTCGCGCTGGCCGATCCTGGAGCGCCATCAGCTCTCGCTTCGGCTCAAGTGGCGGAAGTGCCGGGGGGCGCAGCTTGCCTCGATCGAGACGCCCGAAGGCGCGCTCCAGCTCGTGAACTGGCACCTTGGTCTGGCCGAGCACGAACGGCACTGGCAGGTAGAACATCTGCTCAAGCACGATCTGTTCCGAAACGCTTCGGCACTACCGACCTTGATCGCCGGCGACTTCAACGACTGGCGGAACACACTCGCCACCGGTCCATTTCGCGAGCATGGTTTCCGCCACGCCACCGCGCCGCCGTCTCGGTTCCGCTCTTTCCCCGCCTATTTGCCCGTGGCCTCGCTCGACAAGGCGTTCTTTCGCGGTGAGCTGGAAATCCGCCATGCGCGGCTCGTCCACTCCCGCCTCGCCCGGGAAGCCTCCGACCACCTACCGCTCGTCCTGGATTTCCATCTCAACGGTCAGGGCAGCCCGGACGGCTGAGCTTTCGCGAGCCGAGCAGATTTCCGAGATGGCGGAACGGAGAAGGTTGCGATAATGTCAAGGGCCGTCGCCGCGATTCGGCTTCGACGATCCGCCACTCTCTGGCCCCACTCTTCTCGGAACGAGGTTCTCGCCGTGCGGCGACCCGGTCTGTTGGTTCCATCGTCGCTCGTCGCGGCCTGTGTGCTGGCGGTCTGGCTCGCGCCTGCGGCGTTGGGACAGGAATCCGCGCCGCCGCCGCCCACCGAGCCGACCCAAAGCTGGGTCGTCCGCAACCTGATCGGCCTGATTATCCTGGGCCTCTCGTTTTACATGGGCGCGCTGGTCGTCTGGATGTTCTTGAACTTTCGCCGCGCTGTGGCGATCCCTGAAACCCTGGTGCGCGAGCTGGACTACCGACTTGAGCGGCGACGCTTCGCCCAGGCGTATGAACTGCTGGTCGCCGACCGCTCTCACTTGGGCAAGGTGCTCGCCGCCGG
>JBGSYY010000050.1:0-2473 GCA_041750675.1 Isosphaeraceae bacterium
CAACACCAACTCGAACGCCTGATAATCGCCCTCGTCGTCGAAGATCGTCATCCGCGCATTGGCGCGGTTGATCACGTGATAAACATAGCCCGCCTCGTCAGCCCGTTGTGGTCGTCCCATGCCAGGCGAGAGTATCAAGGACCTGCACGGTTGTCAATAATCGGTTCCTGACACCTTTGCCCGCGAGGTCGTTGCGGGACGGAGCACGGGGGAGTAATGTTAAGAGAGGTGAGGTGTGGAGACTGGTGAGCCTGGGGTGAACGTGGCGGCTGGTTTAGCGTATTCATGAACCCGGATGGTGTCGCCGCACGATGATGAACTGGCAGGCCCGGGGCTCGGAGCCAGTACCCGTCGGGACGACTTCTGTTTATGTGGAGCTTTCCTCATGTGGCGGCTCGTGACACTCTCTTCCCGACATGCCGCGGACCGGCGTGATTCGGCCCGTCGGCTGCGGCGGCATCATCGGCCTAACTGCACGCGTCTGGAGGAGCGCTGTCTGCTTTCGGTCGCGGTCACGACCACGGCTCCGTCTGAGCGGCTGGTCGGGTCGCCCGTCACCTGGACGGCGAGTTCCCGTGGGCATGGAGTGAAGCCTGTTTACCGGTTTGTCGTCACGCAGCCGGATGGTTCCATTCAGGTTTTGCGCGACTTTGGCCCGAGCAATCGCGCCGCCTGGAACCCTCTGCAGGAGGGGACGTACCAGATCAGGGTCGACGTCAAGCCGCGGCCCAATGCCGTAAGGCGCGAGTTCACATTCGCGACGTACACGGCGCAGACGCGGGTTGTGGGTGACGACGCGGTGGTCAGCGCGATGGCCAACCCGCTGGTCGCTCTCTATAGCGCACCGCCCGCGCGGGGCGGCTCGATGTATGTGCAATTTGCCGAGGACGGTCCCAGTCCGTCGTGGCAGGATACTTCTCCGCTGCCCCTTGTCGGCGGCCGAAGCACCAACTTCCTTGTGGCGGGCATGCGGCCGGAATCGACCTATCTGATGCGGCACGTTCTGGAGGATGGGACGCTCTCGGCCCCGGTGTCGTTCACGACGGGGGGCCTGCCCGGGAATATGACGTTTCCGACGATTGACGTGGTACAACCGCCGGCCGCGGGGGTTGACCCAAGCCAAGCGGTGATCTTCCACGCCGCGCTTCCCTCCGGCTATTCCGTCAACACGCTGGCGACGAACTTGAATGGCGAGATCAACTGGTATTATGACGCGGTGGCGAATGGATTCCCCAGCCTCGCCATGAACCTTGAGCCGGGTGGTACGGTGATGCTGCTGGGCGGGACCGCCATTGGCAATGCGGGCGGCTTTGACACGTTGCGTGAGGTCAATCTGGCGGGCGACACACTGCGTGAGACCAACGTCCGCGCCATGAACGCGAAGCTGGCGGCGGCGCGGATGCCGCAGATCAGCCAGTTCGACCACGAGGTCAAGCTGCTGCCCAACGGGAACATGGTGGTTCTGGCGAGCGCGCCGAGAATTGTCAGGTATCAGGGGAAGCCCACCAAATTCGAGGGCAACGTGGTTCTCGTACTGGATCCCACCTTGCGGCCGGTGTGGGCCTGGAACTCGTTCCGATGGCTGGACACGAATCGGATCGGCACCGATCAGGCGATACCGGGCGACTGGCTGCATGGCAACTCGGTGAGCTACTCGCCCGGGGACGGCAACCTGGTGGTGTCGCTGCGAACGCAGGACTGGGTTGTGAAGCTCAATTACGCCAACGGGACGGGCAACGGCCGCGTTCTGTGGAAGCTGGGTGAGAAGGGTCAGTTCCGGGCGATCGCCAACAGCCCGAAGCCCTGGTTTTCGCACCAGCATGACGCGCGCTACGTCAACGACAACACCGTGGTTGTCTTTGATAACGGCAACATCCGCCACAACTCCAACCCGGAGGCGCACAGCCGCGGCCAGATGTGGAGCCTGGACGAGCGGAACATGACGGCGACGCTCGTGGTGAACGCCGATCTGGGCAACTTCTCGCCGTTTCTGGGCGGTGCGCAATTGCTGCCCAACGGCAACCTGGCGTTCACGTCGGGGGCGATTTTGTCGGGTGGAAAGCCGGCTGGACAGACCATCCAGGTGCTTCCGGATGGGACCCGGGTCTATGTGCAGCAGATCAGCCAGTACGAGTACCGTTCTTACTTCGCGAGTACGCTTTACAACGCCGGTTTTCTGAGCTAGCAGGTCGTCGACATCGCGTGGGCGGCCCGTGGATGGCACGCGGACGAGGGATGTTAAGCAGGGCGGGCTGCGGGGCCTGGTGAAACTGAGGCGAAGGCATCGTTGTAATCGGCACAATGGTCACGCTCAAGCCGGGTGGCGCATCCGGCCGAATCATGACGGTATGGGAGCGAACCGCGGTCGAGAGAGCGGCGGTCAAACTTGTTGGGGCCGCGCTGAAGACGGCGTGGTGCGGGTGTGTGGTGATGGAAAACCCCTCGGAAACGGTCCACACCAGTGCGATCATAA
>JBGSYY010000051.1:0-10300 GCA_041750675.1 Isosphaeraceae bacterium
ACGCCGGGTTGCTAGCCGCGGCGATTCTGGCGCGCTCTGATCCGAACGTTCGCGAGGCCCTGGCCCGGTTTCGAAGTGAGCAGACCGAGTTGGTCGCGGAGTCGCCCGAATGAGCGAATCGACGGCCCTCGATCCGCCGGCGTGTTTGGGCGTGATCGGCGGCGGGCAGCTGGGACGGATGTTTGTGCTCGCCGCGCATGCTCAGGGATACCGCACGGTGGTTCTGACGGAGCATCCCGATGGACCGGCCGCTCAGGTGGCGGGCGAGGTCATCATCGCGCCCTCGGATTGCCCGCCTGGCGGTCACATGCCGACTCTGAGAACGCTGGCGGAGCGGGCCGAGGCGGTGACCCTGGAATTTGAGAATATCTCTGCGCCGGGGGTGCGCTGGCTGGAGCGGAGAGTGCCGGTCCGACCGGGATGGCAATCGGTGTGGATCGCGCAGAATCGGATCCGCGAGAAGAGCTTCCTGAGTCGGAACAACTTTCCTGTTCCCTTCTGGCGGCCGATCCGGAACGCTGTTGAGCTGGCCGCCGCCGCCGAACTCTTGAGCGGCTCCGGCATTCTGAAGACGGCCGCCTCGGGCTATGACGGGCGCGGGCAGGTTCGCGTGGAACGAGCCTCCGAGCTGGCTGGGGCCTGGGAGGCGCTGAACCGCGTGCCCTGTGTGGTCGAGGCCGTCGTGGCGTTTTCGGTCGAGGTTTCGTGTATTGTCGCGCGCGGTGGGGAGGGAGCGACCGCCGTTTATCCGTTGTTCTGGAACCAGCATCGCCGGCACATACTCGACGTCACGGTTTGCCCGGCACCGGTGGGGCCGAGCGTTACTCGGAAGGCACAGGAACTTGCGCGGCGCGTCGCTGAGGCGGTCGGCCTGGTGGGACTGCTGACCGTGGAGTTTTTTGTGACCGAGGAGGGTGAGCTTCTGATCAACGAGTTGGCACCACGACCGCATAACTCGGGGCATCTGACCATCGAGGCCGCCGAGACCAGCCAGTTCGCTCAGCAGGTACGGACCTTGTGCGGACAACCGCTGGGTTCGACATCGCTCCGGCGTCCGGCCGCCATGGTGAACTTGCTGGGCGATCTCTGGACGGATTCTGGCCCCCCTGACTGGACTGCGGCGCACGCCGTCGAGCCATCGGCGGCCATACACCTTTACGGCAAACCCCAGGCCCGCCCGGGGCGAAAGATGGGTCACCTGACCATTCTGGACGACGACCCGCTGGCGGCTGCTTCACGTGCGATCGCTGCGCGTGAGGCGTTGAGCAGGGATCGCACGGGATGATCGGGGACGGGCTTGCCAGCCTGCCCACGCGTCTGGCCGCGCCTGGGTGGCTCTTGCTGATGCCGCTTGTGGTTGTGCCCTGGCTGGCGGCGCGGGCCGATATCCCCTGGGCCGATGTCGGCCGGGGGGGGGTCGCCAAGGGGCGATTCGGTTCATCGCTTCGGGGAAACCTTCCCCGGATTCTTCGATCGCTGGCCGTTTCGCTGGCGATCCTCAGTCTGTCGCGGCCGCAGCGCGTGCTTGGGATGCGTGTTGAGCGATCCACGGGGGTTGCGATTGTGATCTTGCTCGACCGCTCGGCCAGCATGAGCCGTCCTCCCGCCGGAGCAGATCCGCAGGCGGCGACGCGGCTGGACGAGGCCCGCCGGCTGCTCGCGGATTTTCTGGAAAGCCGACCTGGCGACCTGATCGGGCTTGTGGCTTTTGCCAACTGGCCCGACACGCTTTGTCCTCCGACGCTCGATCATCCGTTTGTGAGTGAGGCGCTTGGGGCTGTCAGCCAGGCCACTCGGCTCGACGACGGCACAAACCTGGGTGACGCCATTGCCTGGGCCACGCGTGACGCGCTTTCGGTGGAAGCAGAGCGACGAGTCGTGTTGCTGATCACGGATGGCCGTAACGAACCGGACCGATCGACTGTCGCAACGCCACTCGATCCCCAGGAGGCATCGGCGCTCGCACGGTCGCTGGGCGTGGTGATTCATGCGATTGGGATCGCCGAGCCTGACGCATCGATTCCAGCCGTTGACCTCGACGAGGCGCTGCTGGCGGAGATCGCCGACGCGGCGGGTGGTCGCTTTTTCGTCGCCCGTGGATCCAAGGGACTTGCGCCGATTCTGGAAACACTGGACGCTCTCGAAAAAGCTCCGATCGAGTCGATCACACGGACGCGCTATCGCGAATTCTGGCCGGTGTTGCTCGGTTGCGCGGTGGCGATGCTGGTCATCGAGTGGGGGTATCGCCAGACATCCGTCGCGCCGCTTGCTCATTGAGCTTCAAACAGTTTGGTTCCGCTGATGTCATCCCGCGCGGGCGAGAATCCATCGTATTCATGGCTCTCGCACGGGCTCCCCGCCTGCGCGGGGATGACCTTCTCCGCGAGCGCCACGCGCTCGTCGTACCTCTACGTCCTCAGACTGGATCCCCGCCTGCGCGGGGATGACTATTCCGAAGGACTGATGACATATCGGTAGCGCCAAGGGAATTTCAATGCTGTGACCGAGTCGGTGGTGGAATGGGTCGCGGCTTGCCATTGAGTCACCAAGAATGTCCGCGTTCGTTGCTCCCGTTCCTCTACAATGGGAGTAGCCGCGCGTTTAAGTTTCTCCTGTCGTAGTTTGCCGCCAATGATCGATCTGCCCTTCGTTCACCCGGGATTCTTGCTGCTGCTACTGGCTGTCCCGCTTGTGCTCGCGCTGACGGTGGGCGACGATCGCGCGCGACGGCGGTGGCGAGCTTTGGGTTACCTGAATCCGGTCCGGGGGTCATTGCCGTGGGTGTTGGGTTTGGCGGCGAGTTTCTGGATCATTGCGCTCGCCGGCCCGAGGTTCGGGTTGAGGGCGGAGCAGGCCGTCGGTCGTGAGGTTGTGCTTGTTTTTGATGTGAGCCTGAGCATGGCCGCACGGGATGCCTGGCCGAGTCGCCTGGGGTCGGCGGTGGATGCCGCTCAGGGGCTGATTCTTTGGCTTGGCGACACGCCGAATGATCGCGTGGGGATTGTGGCGTTTGCGGGCCGAGGCGTTGTGGTCTGTCCACTGACCCGAAACCTCGGCGCTGCGCGTGAGGCTCTGCAACGGCTGAAGCCAGGGAGTATTGAGCCGGGCGGATCGAATCTTGGGGCGGGACTCGACGCGGCGCTTCGGCTGTTTGAGTCGGTGGAGGGGTCTGCGAATCGCTCGGTGTTGCTTTTCTCGGATGGAGAGGACCACCAGCCGGCGTGGGCTGGGAGTCTCGAAGGGTTTGAGCGTGGCGGAATCTCGATTCAGACCATCGCGCTGGGGGATTCAGAGGGCGCGGCTTTGCCCTCGGCACCGACTGGTAAGCCGATCGTGACGCGCCGGAAGGACGACTCGCTCCGCGAGATCGCCGCGCGAACCGGGGGGGCATTTCTGCCAGTCGGGACGGCGAGGCTGGATCTCGCCGCACTCTATCGAGAGCGGATTGCACTAATGACCGAGCGGGGGGATGGACGGGTCGATGGGACAAAATCCAGCGAGATGGAACCCACCTTCTGGATCATCGCCGGACTGCTTGCCCTGGTGAGTGGCTCGGTTCCAGCGTTGCGTCCTGGATCGCGACGGCGGATCGCGTTGCTACTGTGTGGGGTGGTTCTCCTGGGTGGAGCCCGAGCGCGCGACCACGATCCGGCATTAACGGCCTATGAAGCGGGCGATTTCGAGCGAGCGCTCGAACTCTATCAGGCGGCGACGGTTGCTGATCCTGCATCCGCGAAGGCGCGATTCAACGCTGGGGCGTGTCTCTACCGGCTCGGTCGTTACGCGGAGGCGGCCGCGTCCTATCAAGAAGCACGCACGCGTGCTTTGCCGGACCTGCAGCCGATCATTGATTTCAGCCTGGGAAATAGCGCCGCCGCACTCGGCGAATTTCACGCCGCGTTGGGGCACTACGATTCGGCGTTGGGGGGTCTTGAGTCGGGGACCGCGAACGAGTCACTTCGAGCGGATATTCAGGCCAACCGCGCGGCGGTGGCTGCGCGATTGGCTGCCACCCAACGGACCACTCGAACCGGCGACCGAGAAGGTCCGCGCCAAGCGGGTCCGTCTACGAAACATCCAGATTCCACGGATGCGGAATTTCGCCAGGGTCAGCCGCCTGCGAACTCCCAGACGACACCTGCCGAGCGTCCAGGCGATGCTCCCGTAGCCACTCCTGCCGACCGGCTTCAGAGTGCCTTGCGGGCCATTGAAAACTCGCGGGCCGGGCGACCGAATTTCGCGAATCCAAGCACCGCCGACCCTTCGCGGCTTAACTGGTGACGCCCACCCATGCCATTCTTTTTTTCGATGGTACTTGGGTTGATGTCGTCCTTTTCGCAGGGGACGCACGGCGGGATCAAAGCGTCTGGCGCAGAGCTACTTGTTGACCTGCCCGCTGCCTGGTATGTCGGTCAGGCGGTCACCGTTGAGCTTCGTTCCAAGGCTGGATCAGAAGCCCTCGGAGCCTCGACCACGATGGTGCCGACCGATGCCGGCTGGCTGGAAATCCTGAGGGCCGGGCCGGGGCGGTGGTATGTGGTGCCGAAGGAGGTGGGGGCGTTTGTTTTGCCTGCGTTTACCGTTGAAGGTGATGGTGTCGTGGTTCGCAGTCGGCCGCGCCGGGTGGAGGTCCGCGCTGTGCCGATCGAGGGGCGGCCTGCTCAATTCCTGGGGGGAGTGGGGGAGCTACGAATCGCGACCCGCGTGGACACGATGGAGCCTATCGTCGGTCAGCCGTTTGGCTACGAGATTGAGCTGGAAGGTCCCGGGGCACTGGCGACCCGCGTTCCTGCTGACACGGTGGGTTGGATTCCTGCCACGAATCAGGTGGAACGAGTCAATATCACTGAGAGCGTGGATGCGTCGGTGCCGAGCAAGCGGATCGTGATCACGTTGATTCCGCTGGTCGAGGGTGCGCTGAGACTGCCCGCGATTTCGATCTCGGCATTTCAACCGCGATCGGGACGATTTGCGACGGTTCGCTCGCGGTTCCAAACTCTTGTGGTTCGCCCGCGTCCGTCGTTCGACGCGGGCACGATCGAGGTCCGCCCGCCGGGCGTGGACGAGGGGTTGGCAAACCGGGCGATTGTCCCGTTTGTCATCGGAGTGGGCGGATTGAGCGCTGCTGTCGCGCTTTTGATTCTGGCCCGTCGAGGTGGACATTTCCGGCCAGCCGGGAAACTTCTCCCGTCTCGAGCGCCGATCGACGAGGCACGCCGATGGCTGGCGACCTCACCCGCAGGGCGGTCGCTTGGTCACGGAGTTGTGCATCACGTCGCGGCGATATTGCAGGGTCTGGGCAGCCATCCGGTGGAGTGGCCCACGCCGGACGAGGCCGCAGCCGCCCTCATTGTGGGGAGCCATCCAAACCTTGCTGGGCCGACGCGGCGGTTGCTGCAACAGTGCGACGCCAGATTGTTCGGATTGTCGTCGCGAGGGCAGGGGACCATGACAGACCAGAACCTGAGAGACGAATTCAGGCGTTGGCTGACGCAGGCGGAGTCCGCCGCCGGCGCGACACAGCGCCGGCTTTCACCACTCCGTACTGATCGGAAAACCTGCTGAAACTTAAGTCGTCCAGCCGGCCACCGTGCGGCGATCGTCGGAACTCCAGAGCTGGCGGAATGTTGGGGCGTTGGAGTTTTCCTTGCGGAAGGCTTCGAAGCCTTCGAGTCGGATGCTTTCGACCGGGCGATTGATCAGGACCTCGATTGAGGTGAGAGGACCGCCCTGGTCGGGACAAACGAAGGTGACCGCCACGCCATCCTTGCCCATGCGGCCTGTTCGGCCGATCCGGTGCAGGTAGTTTTCGGGGTCGTCGGGAATGTCGAAATTGATGACGTGACTGATCCCCTCGACGTCGATACCACGACCCACGACGTCGGTGGCCACGAGGATCGGAATGGTCGCCTCGCGGAAGCCTTGCATGACTCGGTTTCGTGCGGCCTGGGGAAGGTCGCCGTGGATGGTGGCGACTCCTTTCACCACGCGGTTCAGGCGCTCGGCGACGCGGTCGGCGCCTCGTTTAGTTCGGGTGAAGATGATGCACTGGCGCGGCTTTTCCTGCTCAAGCAGGCGCACCAGGGTGTCGAACTTGCGATCCTGATCGACGGTGATATAGCACTGGCGGATCGAGTCGACGGAAGGTTCGTCACGCGAGAGATTGAGCTCGACAGGCTGATGCATGTAGCGGTCGGCGAGCTTGCGCACTTCGGGGCTGATCGTGGCCGAGAGCAGCAGGGTTTGGTGCGGGTCCGGCACTCGGCGGAGGATGCGTTCGATATCGGGACGGAAGCCGATATCGAGCATACGGTCGGCCTCGTCGAGAACGATATGCCAGATCTCGGCCAGGCGCAGGGTGCGGCGCTCCATGTGATCGATGACGCGGCCCGGGGTGCCGACGACGATTTCCACACCGCGTTCCAGGGTGCGGAGCTGGCGTTGGATCGGTTCACCACCGTAAATCGCGCAGGCGCGGATGCCGCTGCCGCGGGCGAGCTTGGTCACTTCGCCTTCAATTTGCTGAACCAGCTCGCGGGTGGGAGCGAGGATCAGGGCCTGGGGGCTGCCGCTGGGTCCTTCGATCATTTCCAGCAGAGGCAGCACGAAGGCTGCGGTCTTGCCGGTGCCGGTTTTGGCCTGGCCAATCACATCGAGGCCGTCGAGGGCGACGGGGATGAAGGCGGCCTGGATGGGCGACGGCTCGACATAGCCGGCGTGCTGGACGGCGGCCAGCGATTCAGGCCCTAGCCCCAGCGGGGCAAAACCACTCTTCTCGGACATTACAGACAAGGAATCCTCCTGGGAGCCGATTGCCCGGCCAGCCAACAAGGCCGCTCCTGGCTACGAATCCTCTTACTTAAATTCACCTTATGGTACAATCACCGGGCCGGGCGGTCAAAACATTCGTGACCGAAACCTTGCGGCACCCGACCCTTCCGCGCTAGTTGGAGGCCTCTCGCATGTCCGACTCTCCACCCGCCGCCGAACTTCAGCAAAAGTATCGCCAATTTCTTGACCTGATGCCGCTCACGCTCTCATTGGCGGGCTTACCGCACAGTGAAGGTCGACTGTTCAGCGAAGAACAACTCGAAGCCCGCGCCATGACGGTTCGCGCCGCCTTTCGGGTCGCGCGGAGCGTGACCAAGGAATGCCTGGGCGGATCGTAAGAGCCGTGACGATCGGGTGTCGCCCGTTGCGGGTTTTCCGCGCCGCGGCGGGTGCATGGCTGGGCCTCGCTCGCCGATAAGACACTCGTGGCCGATATCGGGGGAGATGTCGTTCATTCGAGATTCTCCTCTGACATTACGGCCGGTCCACGACGCAATCAGCTAGCGGAAAGGCCATCCTCGAAGATGACCCTGCACATACATCAAGGGCATACCGCCCCCCGCCGGCTCCGGGCCGCGATTATCGGTTTGGGACTTGATGGTCCGCTCCGTCCCACGCGCATTGTCCAGAGCGAGGAATGCCTGCTGATCGGCGGTTCGGATTCGACCCACGACGCCCTGATCGAGATCATGCTCCGACTCGAAAGCGAGCTGGACCGCATGGGCCGAACCCTGGGCGAGCTGGACCCCTCCGAATTGCTTGATCTGGCTCAGCGGATTGATTCGCCGGAGCTGGAATTGATCGCCGAGCAGATGGAGATGGGCCTGCGCAAGAGTGGACGCCTGTTTCACGAATCGTCGCCTGAAGAGCTGACGGCTCTCGCGACCCTGTACGCCTGATTGATGCCCGAGTCGCGAATACGGTGAATCTCCTTGACCGCCCCCGATGGCCTCGGCCTTCGGCGGGCGGTTCTTCGTTTTTTTGAGGAATTCGGTCAAGATCGGGAGTCTGGCGGCGAAAACCGAAACATTGTCACGCCGCCGGGAGTATCCCACTTGTGAGACCCAGGTTGCTCCAGGCCACGCCCGAGGTGACCGAGCACGCCGACGATTCGGCTCTCGCCTTCGATCTTCAGTCGGGCCGGCCCGAGGCCGCGCGGCTGCTTGTCGAGCGCTATCAGAGCCTGTTGCTCGGCGTCTGCTCGCGAATGCTCGGCCACCGGCATGACGCCGAGGATGTGGTCCAGGAGACGTTCGTTCGCGCGTTGCGTTCGATCGGTGGGTTTGAGCGCGGCAAACCGCTCCGTCCCTGGCTGATCGGAATTGCCGTCAATCGCTGCCGAACCTGGAAATCTCGTCAACGGCTCCCTGTTGGCGGGCCGGCATTATTGGAGGCTCACCCCGATCGCCACCCGGCCATCCAGGATCCCGACGATCTTGCCGGAGCGCTGCAAAACGCACTCGGCCGCCTTCGCCCGGAGTATCGCGCGGTGTTTGTTCTGTATCACGAGCAGGGATTGAGTTACGACGAGATTGCAGTCAGCGTTGCGCGGCCGGTTGGGACCGTCAAGACGTGGCTGCACCGAGCACGAGCGCAGCTTGCCGCCGATCTCACCCGCTCCGGCCATGTTCCTCCGGAGCAGCGTCCACCATCCGCCTCGGGAGAGTCTCACTCATGAACCCTTGCCATCGCTTTGAAATCGAGTGGCAAGATCACCTCGACGCCAGGCATTCGTCTCCCCTACCGGGCGACCAGCCGGCGTGGGTTGGCCACCTTGCACTCTGCGCCGGGTGTCGCGAGACGGACCGCCGTTTTCGCATGCTGGGAACCGCGCTCGACGCGTGGAGTCTCGCAGCGGCGGAGACCGCTCCCGTGCCGGGTCTGAGTGACCGCGTGGTGGCCGCGTGGCGTGAGGAAGAAGTGCTTCCTCTGGGCGCGAGGCCCCTGGTCCGCCGGATTGGACGCCTCGCTCTGGCGGCTTGTTTGCTGATTGCGGGCGGGCTTGTCGTTTGGCGGATGTGGCCGGGATCGTCCGAAGTCGCGCCCGTTGCTATCGCTGTTGGCGAACCTCCCGCGCGTCCGCTTGTGGAGTCGGTCGCGGAGGTCTCGGCCACGTCCGTTGAGATCGCTCGCGCGACGTCCGATTCGGCAGGACGGCTAGGGCAGCAGTTGATCGGATCGGTCTTGCCCGACACGCCGACATTGCCGGAGACTGCCATCGAACCGACGCGACTGATTCGCACCGTCGGCCAACGGGTCGATTCCGGGGTTCGACCGATCGCACGCACGGCACTTCGAGCGTTCGATTTTCTCGTGCCCTTCGGCAACCGAACCGCGAGGGCCACCCCGCGAGGTGCCTGACATTCTCGACACCCCGCCCGAACCCTGTCGGAAAGGTTTCGCTGTGTGCATTGGATTGATTTGCCAGATTTGCGTGCTCGCGGCGTTGGGTCAGTCGGCACCGACCGAACGACCGGATCGCCATCCAGGCGCTGACATAGAGAGGTTGCTCGCTCTCGCGCCTGCCGATGCCGCGGCGATACTGACGGTCGAGAACCTGGCCGATCAGCTCGATCGCGGAGCCGAGCATCCCCTGTTTCGGGCTGTCTCGCGGATGCTTGAGGCTCGCGGATGGAATGAATCCGACGACCGACGCGACCTTGAGCGCTCGCGGGCTGAGATCGAAGCGGTTCTGGGTCTGACGCTCGACTCGCTGGCCCGTGACATTCTGGGTGATGCCCTGGTGCTGGCCCTGCGCCTTCCGCCCGAGGGCGGCGAGCCGGCCGGCTTGCTGCTGGTTCAGGCCCCTGATCCCGTCAAGCTCAGGGCTGCCGTCGAGGCGTTGAACCGAGCGGAGAAGGTGGGCGGCTCCCTTGACAATATCGCGTCGCGCAGCCGTGGCCAGCTGGGATATCAGGTTCGCAAGTTTCGCGGCGAGCGGCCCAGCGACGCCTTCGCCATACTCGACGGTGGGCTTTTCCTCTGGTCGAACTCGGAGGCGCTGCTCCAGGATGTGCTGACGCGAGCGGCCTCGGCCAAGGTGGCGGATCGAGCCGCGATGAACTGGTTGACAGCACTTCGGGCCGACCTGCCCCAGTCCGTGCCGGTCTCGCTCTATCTGAACACACCGGCGCTTGCTCCGCTTGTCGAGAAGGACGAGGCGACGCGAAGCCTGATCAAAACGCTGGACGGCGTGGGTATGGCTCTCCAGTTTGAGTCGGCCTCCGTTGAGCTTTTCGCGGTGGAGCATTTAGCGGCTGGAATGGTGCCCGCACCCGCGGCTGGTTCTCGAAGCCACGGAGCGCGGCTGGCGGCGCGGCTGCGTGGGCCGGTTTTTGCCGTCGCGGCCGGGTCGATTGACGTTCCTTGGGCTTACCAGCGGTTGCTCGAAACTGCCCTTGAGGGTGATCCCGAGCGCCGTGAATTGATCCAAATCACGCTTACGGGACTTCTGGGTGGGGCCGACGTC
>JBGSYY010000052.1:0-5780 GCA_041750675.1 Isosphaeraceae bacterium
ATGGGCAGCCACGGCGGCGGGACCGAGGCCGGCCAGCGAGCACTCCTGGCCGAACTGGGCGTCACCGAGGCCACCGCCGGCTGCTCCATTCGATCCCAGATGGAAACCGTCATCCTCGGCACAAACAGCTTCGGCCTGCCGATCCACTTCGACGCCAACGCCCACGACGCCGACGGCATCGTCCTGCTCAATCGCATCAAGCCCCACACCTCGTTCCATGGCGATTATGAAAGTGGCCTCCTGAAAATGCTCGTCGTCGGCCTGGGTAAGCGTCAGGGAGCCGCCCAGGTCCACAAGCTCGGTCTGCCCGGCCTCGTTCGATTGATCCCCGAGGTGGGCCGCGTCTTGCTCCACAAAACCCCCGTCGCGCTCGGCCTGGCGATTCTGGAGAACGCACGCGAGCGAACGGCGCGGATCGTCGCCGTCGAGCCCGAGGAGATCCTCGAAGTCGAGCCGCAACTGCTCGACGAGTCACGAACCCTCATGGGCCGGCTCCCCTTCGATCAAATCGACGTCCTCGTCGTCGGCGAGCTAGGCAAAAACTACAGCGGTACCGGCCTCGACCCCAACGTGATCGGCCGACAGCGCGTCGAGACCATGCCCGACCTCGACCGGCCCCTGGTCACCCGGCTGGTCGTGTTCGACCTCTCGCCCGAATCCCGAGGCAACGCCCTGGGAGTCGGCCTCGCCGACCTGATCACCGCCCGCCTCCGCGATGCCATCGACCCCGAGCCGATCCGCGTCAACAGCTTCACCAGCAACTTCCTCACCCGCAGCCGCATCCCGCTCACCCTGGAAAGCGACCGCGCCGTGCTCGAAGCCGCGCTCGACACCTGCTGGCGCTCACGCTGGGACGAAGCCCGCATGGCCTTCATCCCCAACACCCTGGAGCTGGAACACCTCTGGGCCACCACGCCCCTGGCCGAGGGCCTCGACGGCGTCGCGCTCGTCTCAGAGGGAGACCCGAAGCCGATTCCCTTCGACAGCACGGGACGCGTCAACCAGCCCGCCCTCTTCCCCCACAGCACCCAGGGCCGACGACAAAAAGCCCGGAAGGCTTGAAAGCCGAAAAACGTCCCTCGAAATGGGGACTGGCTCCGAGACTCCGAAGTGCCCGTCCCCATTTCGAGGAACGCTCTTACGCAACGCCCCCAACTCGATGGATAATACGCTGATCGCGGATTCAAGGACGAATCGAGGCTCGACTCAGGAGCAGCGGAGGACGGCGGAGAAACCTAAGCCACCATGACCTCTCTCTCGATCGCTAACGAACTGCTCGGAGCCTTGATCGCCCTCGAACAGGGCATGGTCAGCTCCGAGGATGTCCAGGAGGCCCTGACGGTCTGGTCGAGCCGCCCCGAGCAAGACCTGCTCGATTGTCTAGCCGATGTCGGTCGGCTCTCAATCGACGAACTCGCGACCCTCGGCGAGCATGTCCAGGAAATCGCGCCGACGCTCCGTGACGCCAGCCTCTCGGAACACTTCGAGCTGAGGGGATTCCCCACCGGCCCCATCCCAGGCTCCACCGTCGACGCACTCGACCGCGCGGAAGGCGGCTCCCCCCACAATCCCGACGGTTTCGGATTGCTCGATCCCGACACCTTGCTGCTGGGCACCCCTTCGGGCCGAGAGTGGGTCTACTCTCCTGGGGCCTCGGGACCCAGGCAGCGGTTTCAAGAAGTTCGCAAGCACGACGGAGGCGGCCTGGGCATCATCTCCGTCGCCATCGACGCCGAGCTGAATCGCGAGGTCGCGCTCAAGAAGATCCGCCCCGAGGCCGCCCACGAACCTAGCCTACGCTCGCGGTTCCTCCTCGAGGCCGAAGTCACCGGCCAGCTCGAACATCCCGCCATCGTGCCCGTCTACAGCCTCGGCTACGACGCCTCGGGCGATCCGTACTACGCCATGCGGCTGATCCGCGGCGACACCCTGCTGGTGGCGATCCAACGTCATCACGACGAGCTTCAGGGCCTGGTCGACAAGGATCGGGACGGTCCTCAACCATTGATCCCGCCATCCACACTCCGTCAACTGGTGAGTCGCTTCGTCACGGTCTGCCAGGCGGTGGAATATGCCCATAGTCGCGGCGTCATCCATCGCGACATCAAGCCGTCGAACATCCTCCTCGGTCCTTACGGCGAAACCTTGCTCGTCGATTGGGGCATGGCCAAGGTCCTCCGCGATCACTCCAGTGTCTTGATCCCATGCGAGGAAGCAACGGGTGCCGCTCCGTCGCTCGAACCCGCGGCCTCGGGCGAGCACACCCAGGCCGGCACAGTGGTCGGCACGCCAGGCTTCATGAGCCCCGAGCAGGCCCTCAGCGCAAACGACCAGGTCAGCTTCACGTCTGATGTCTACAGCCTGGGCGCCACGCTCCATACCCTCATCGCCGGCCAAACACCCTTCGCCGGCGATACCCCCGACGAGATCCGCAACAACGCCATCGAGGCCAACTTTCAACCCCGACGACCCGAACGAACAACGCTCGACGGAGCCCTCGAATCGATCGCCCTCAAAGCCATGGCGCGACAGCCGATCGATCGCTACACATCTGCGCATGCTTTGGCCGATGATCTCAACCGCTGGCTCGACGGCGAGCCGGTACTCGCCCATCGCGAATCGCTTTCGCGACGCTGCTCGCGCTGGCTCAACACCCATCGCCTGCTCATGACAAGCCTCGCCGCGGCTGGTCTCGTCGGCCTGATCGCGCTGGGCGTGTTTTCGGTCGTTCAAACGATCCACAACAATGCGCTCGTCGCAGCAGCGAAGGAACGGTCGGAGTCAGAGCTGCGGGCGCGAAGCCATGTCGACTTCGTGCTCTCGCTCGTTGCCCGATCGATCAGTCGCGCCGGCGCGTCCGACTCGTTCTCCGACCCACAGCCCGTCGGCTACCGTCGCTACCAGCTCGAAGATGCTCGCGACTTCTACGATCGACTCTTGCCACGCATGGCCGACGATCCCGATCCCCAGTCACAGCTCACATTCGCGCGGGCGAGTGCCGATCTTTCGCGCGTCATCAGCTTGCTCCAAAGCAAGCAGGATGCCCTGCCGCCTATGGAGTTGGCGGTGCGCATCTATCGCGCCCGCGTCGCCGCGATGCCCAGCGACGCCGATACCGTGCAAGCCCTGGTCTTCGCCCTTTACGACCAGTCCGTGATCGAGCTCGACCTGGGTCAATTGACGGCCGCTCGATGCTCGGCCGATTCCGCCTTGGTTCACCTGAGTTCGTTGGCCCACCACCAGAACAATCCCAACCTCGAGAAAACTCAGAGAGCTCGACTTCTCGCGCAGCTCGCCACGATCGCCGCCCACTCGGGACATCTCGTCGAGTCGGCGAGCGGGCAGGCCCACGCGGCTTCGCTAACGCGCGAAGTGCTGACCTCCATGCCCGAGTCTCGCGAGTTGCGAGGCATGCTCGCCGGCAATCTCGCAGGTGAGGCGCACAGCAGACTTGCCCTCGGTGAGATCGATCGCGCGGCTCCTCTCTACACGGAATCGTTAGGACTTCGAGCTGGTTTGTATCAGGAAAACCCCGCTTCAATCGATGCCTGCCGAGAACTGGCCTCGATTCATCACAAGCTCGGCATCCTCGAACGCCAGCGCAAATACTCTGTCGAGGCCATCAGCCACTGGAACAAGGCACTTCAGTTGGAACGCAAGATCGTCGACTTCGACGCATGGTTGATCGACGATCAGTGCCGGATGGCGCGAACCCTTTGCTCGCTCGCCGAGGTTCACCGATGGCGCGGGGACGTCGATGTTGCCAGACCGCTTTGGGCCGAGGCTCGCCAGATTCTCGAGCCGATCCTGGAGGCCAACCCGGCTCTCGAATCACCACGCATCACACTCTCCAAACTCCTTCAAGAAGTCTCCGAGCAGGCAGTCATCGACGGCGATCTGTCGGCGGCGCAATCATTGATTGACAATGCGATCGGTGTCATCCGCTTGCTGAACGAGTCCGCCCCCGAGGCTGAGCAGGGCTGGGGCATTCTGGCGATCTGCCTTGTCACTCGAGCGCGACTCAACAACCGGCTCAACGAGTTTACACAGGGCGAGCAGGACGCCCGGGAGGCACTGGAGATTCTTAAAAGCCGCGCGCACCCAGACGAAGGCGAGACCAAGGTGAATCCCCTCGCCGTCAGAGCCGCGATCGAGCTGGCGGCCGCAGCGCTCCACACGGGCCAATACGGCGAGGCACTCACCTCCCTTCAATTCGCCGAGAACCTCGTCGCCAAACCCGCCTATCGAAGTTCGCGGGAATCGCTGCGGATGGCCGAGATTTTTACCCGCCTGCACGACTGCATCAGTCCCGCGGACGCTCTCGATCTCAAGGTGACGCACGACCTCCGCGAACGAGCGGTCGCTCAGCTCGAAGCCGTTCACGCCGAGAGGGGTATCGACCCCCAATGGCTCGATACCTCCCGGGCCTTCGATTCGCTGCGCTCACACTCGCGGTTCATCAAGCTGAGGCGGCAGTTGGACTACCCGACCGAGACGCCCACTCGCTAGAGTAAATTCCCTCCTTCGGCGCTCGTCCGCCGCCTTGTCCGCCTCCCCGCACAGCTCGAACTCATGATGTCGCAACATCCGACAACACCGATCCGCGCCGTTGCTTTCGACCTCGACGGCCTGATCTTCGATACCGAGGCTCTGTTCTTTCAGGTGGCCGACGCCATGCTCGCCCGGCGGGGCAAGCGGTTCACCCACGAGATCATGGCCGCCATGATCGGCCGGAGCTGGGCCATCGCCGGCCCCGCGTTCAAGTCGATGGCCGAACTGAGCGAAACTACCGACGAACTGCTGGCCGAGGCCCGCGGCGACTTCCTGGCCCGCATCGATCATGAGGTGAACACGACGCCCGGCTTCCTCACCTTGCTCGATCAGGTGGAATCGCTCGATCTTCCTCGTGCCGTGGCCACTTCGTCGCGCCGCGACTACGCCGCGCGACTGCTCGACAACCACCGACTTACAAGCCGCTTCGCCTTTGTTCTCGGTGCCGAAGACGTCGTCAAACATAAGCCCGACCCTGAGATCTACCTCACCGCCGCGCGCCGCTTCGAGGTCGATCCCAGCGCCATGCTCGTGCTCGAAGATACGCCCGCCGGCGTTGCCGCGGCTCGCGCCGCCGGCGCGTTCGTCGTCGCCATCCCCCACGAACACAGTCCATCATCTGGACTTGGCAATGCTGATATGATTGTATCATCTCTTGATCATCCCGACTTGCTCGCCAGAATCACGTCGCCACGTTGACCTCATACCGCCGCCGCCGCCTCGACGATTGGCGGATCGAGCCGGACTCTTGTCAGCAACGCCGACCGAGCGACCACGCTGATCGAGCTGAACGACATCGCCAGAGCCGCCACCAGCGGCCCATGCTCGCCAAACAGGCCAAAGGCCGCCAGCGGAATGCCGATCGCGTTATAGAGAAACGCCCACATCAGGTTTTGGCGGATCGCCTTCAACGTCTCACGCCCGAGCCGCACCGCACGCGGCACGGCGCGGAGATCGCTCGTCGCGATCACCACGTCGGCCGAGGCCTTGGCCAGGTCGGTTCCCGTGCCCAGGGCAATCCCGACATCGGCCTCGGCAAGCGCTGGGGCGTCGTTCAGACCGTCGCCGACCATCGCCACACGGCCGCCCGACGTTCGCTTGAGCTCGGCGATTTTGACGAGCTTTTGCTCAGGCCCGACGGGAGCATAGACCTCGTTCCCGTTCATTCCCAGCTCAGCTCCAATCGCGCGGGCGGTCGCGTTGTTGTCGCCGCTGAGCATCGCGACGCC
>JBGSYY010000053.1:0-3611 GCA_041750675.1 Isosphaeraceae bacterium
AACCGCGCCGTTCTGAGCAACAAAGCTCAGGCCCGTCTCGGTCGCTCTCGCTTGCGTGCCAAGAAAAAACAGAAACCTTCGGAACGTCGCTCAAGACGCTGTTCCGAAGGTTTCTTCAATTTTGCCGCTCATCGTCAAGGCGCTGGTTCGGCGGCCGGTGCCTCGGCGGCCGCCGCAGCCGTGGCCGGCTTGATCGGGATTTGCACTTCCCAGAGCCGCCGGCGCGTCTGGGTCATCGGGCCGTGATACCCCAGGCGGCGGGGCGGGCCGTCTTCGACCCATTCCGAGGAATGCTCGGCCAGCCAGCCCTTGAGCGCGGCGATTCCCTCACGCATCTTCGGCTCATTCATCCCGCCCTGAATGCCCAGGCAAACATAGCGGCCCTCGGGATGATCCAGCACCTCAACCGACGTGCCGTCCGGCCCGGTCGTTCCCTGGGTCGGCTCGCGATAGAGGAACTCCATGGTGACCTCGCCCCGCGCTTCGGGCGACTCCACCAGCTCGTTGGGATAGGTGTTGATCACCGGCGCGGTCATGGCAATCTCGTTCTTCTCGATATGGCGGAACAACGACCAGAAGAGCGAATCGCCCGAGCGCATCGCCATGCCCTGACCCTTCGCCACCGCGCTTCGATAGACGGGATACGTCTTGACCTCGATCGCGCCCGGCGCGGTCGCCGTGGGGAAACCGACCGGAAGCGGGCTATCCGAGTCGGCCGCCTTGGGTTCGACACCATCGACCTGGAACTGGGTCAGGATCGGCACGGAAGTGGCCCGAACGGGGTCATCCGCCTGGGCGGAACCGGACAGGAAGCCCGACGCTGATCCAATCAACAGGGCCACGAGACTCTTGCGCATGGGATGCCTTTCCGCGAGAATGGGAAACCTGGTGAAGATCGGCGTGGTGCGCATTAGCATTCTCGATTCGATGATGCCGATCCGCAGTCTCACCTTTTGCCTTAGACCTGGCCGGCCTTTCGTCAAGAGCGGCCCAGACACCCGGAGACCCCCGCGATGGACGTCACCCTGGGACGGGTGCTGATTGGCCTCTACGCCGCATTCTTGGCAGTCGGCGGCGTGATCGGCGCGGCCTCGGCCGGTAGCCGCAAGTCGTTGATCGCCGGAATGGGTAGCGCGCTGCTCGCGCTTGTCCTGCTGGTTGCCAGCCTCTGGTATCCCCGCGTCGCCTTCGGCCTGTGCGGCCTGCTCGCCGCGGCGCTTGCCGGTTTCTTCCTCTACCGCACGAGAAAAACCGGCAAACCGATGCCCGGCGTCCCGTTGGGGTTGATCAGCGTGCTATTCGCCATCCTTTTCCTCCTGGCCGCATGGCCCAATTCAGGTCCGGAACTCCAGCCCAGGACGGAAGTTGTGCCGAACGCGGCGCGTTGAATCCGCCGCCTCCGTGAGACAGATTTTCAAGCACGCGACACCCGACGCCCGGTCCGGTGTTTCATTCTCCATGCAGAGCCACAATGGGGCGGAGGACACCCAGAGAGCATCGCGCTCGAGCCGAATCCGTCCCCCTGACCGGTCTCCTGACACACACAGCTCACAAACCGCGAGAGCCAGACAGAGAGAGAAAGAGGCACGCGCACCATGCGAATCCCCGACTCAAAGACCTTTGGGACTCTCATCCGCCTCGCGGTGATCGCCGTGTTGGCTTGCCTCACCATTCCAACGACGGCAAGCGCCCAGGCCGCCAAGGCCCAGCAACGACGTGAGGCTTTGGAGGTTCTGCGCGATCTGCGGCAACTTTCCGACGCCGCCCTCGGCCCCGACACACCGACCGACTTTTCCGCCAACACGCCCATCGAGACTCTGTTCGCACGGCTCGGTCGCCCGACACGGCAGGTCGTTGCCGTTGATCTCAGTCCCGCCGATCTCGATCGCATGCTGGAGACCCCAACCACCCTCATCGACGACGAGGCGTTCCTCCGCCGCGCCCGGCTCGACCTCACGGGCACCTTGCCCCGGCCCGACGAGATCGAGGCCTTCAACGCCGACTCCGACCCCCACAAACGCGAACGACTGATCGATGCCCTGCTGGCCAGCGACGAATTCGCCCGCCACTGGGCACGCTACTGGCGCGACACCATCGCCTTCCGCGCCACGGCCGAGAATCCCAGGCTGGTCAACTTCGACGTGTTCGAAACCTGGATGGCCGACGCCCTGCACGCCAACCGGCCCTGGGACCAGATCGTCTCCGACATCCTCACCGCCAGCGGCGAGATCGGCGAGAACGGCGCGACCGCCCTTTACGTCGCCCACTCCACCAACCAGAAGTTTCAGCCCGTCGAGATGGCCGGCGAGGCGTCGCGAATCTTTCTCGGCGTCCAGATCGCCTGCGCTCAGTGCCACGACCACCCCACCGATCGCTGGACCCAGCAGCAATTTCACGAGCTGGCCGCGTTCTTCGCCGGAGCCACCGTGCGTCGAACCGATCCCCAGGCGCCACGCCTTCAACGCACCCTGGCCGACCGCCCCGGCGTCCCCCGGCACGCCATGCCCGATAATAATGATCCCAAGAAAACGACACCGGTTCAGCCGGCGTTCTTCCTCGACGACTCCGAGTCCTCACTGCCCAGGCTCGACTCCACGCAATCCCGTGCCCTGGCGGCCTCCTACTTCACCGGACAGGACAACCCCTGGTTCGCCCGCGCGTTCGTCAATCGCGTCTGGTATGCCCTGATGGGCCAGGCGTTTTATTTCCCGGTCGATGACCTGGGACCGGATCGGAAAGCCGAAAACGCCGAGGTTCTCGACGCCCTTGCCGATGCCTTCAGCCGCGGAGGGTACGACGTCCGCTGGCTCTATCAGACGATCACCCGAACCGCCGCCTACCAAAGAGCCGATCGGCCCACGCCCGCACCCCTTCGCGCCGATGCCATTTTCGACGCCCTGATGACCTCGCTCGACCTGCCTCTGGAAGGTCTCTCGGGCCGCGTCGCCAGGAATGACAAGAACGGCAAGCCCGCGCCCCAGGCGCCTGTCGGCGTTCGTGGCCGGTTCGGCCCGCGACAGATTTTCGGCAGCCTGTTCGGCGTCGATCCCTCGGTGCCCAACGAGGAAGTGCTGGGAACGATCCCCCAGGCCCTGTTCTTGATGAACAGCGCCCAGATTCAGCGCGGTACCCAGGCCGCCGGACCCCGATCGGTGCTGGGCCGCATCCTCAGCGCCCAGGCCGATAACACCAAGGCCCTCGACGCCGTTTATCTGCAAACCCTCGCCCGCCACCCCAACGCCGACGAGCAGCGCGTCGCGCTCGATTACCTCAAGAAAGTCGGCAACCGCCGCGAGGCGTTCGAGGACATCCTCTGGGCGCTCGTCAACTCGACCGAGTTCCTCACCCGCCGTTGATCTTCGCTCGTCCGCCGATCTCCTCCACCTGATTAGATAGCGAGGTTTGTTCTCATGCTCATGCACTCTTCGATCGTGGACGTGGCGATGGGCCGGGATGGCGTCGTCGGCCGACGCGGATTCCTGAAGGCGATCGGCCTGGGCGCGGCGGGGCTGGCGTCGTTGCCGTTCGCTCAGTTGATGGCCGCTCATGCCGACGATCTGCGCAGCCGTCGCAAGGCGTGCATCCTGCTCTGGATGTCGGGCGGGCCGAGC
>JBGSYY010000054.1:0-3481 GCA_041750675.1 Isosphaeraceae bacterium
CACCATGCCGATGCCGTCGGCATCGGCATCCACGCCAGCAGCCGAAACAGGGGAAGCACCGTCGGCGGGTTCAAAATCGGGTCGCGCCCATGGTCGGCCGGCAGCGCGTAATAATCGATCCCACGATTCAGGTCTCGCCCCACCCCCCAAAACCGCTTGAAATCATAGGGAATCTCGCCCGGCGGCCAGAGCCGGACCAAGGCCAGCCCAAGGCCCACCACCGTAAATCCCACGACGACCCACCCCGGCCGCTGCCGCCGCCTCCCCCGCCACAAAACGTCCAGCGCCGCCAGCAACATCGCCACGCGCACCAGGGCTACAAACACAACCCAAATCAAGCTCAGGTGATCGGCAGGGTCCATAAGCGGCACGATATAAGGCAAAACCGCCGCCGCGTCGACCCCGCCTCGGCATCACCTCAGCCTCAAATCACCCAGTCTGCCATCCTCAGCCCACCGCCGCCTCATGCGCCTGCAGGTCTTCCAGATCGACAAACTCCAGCGCCGCGACATGCGTCGCCTCCAAAATGACGGGAGGTGCCACCCCGGCCTCGAGCGCTTCCTTCCAGCGAGTCACACACAGGCACCAGCGGTCGCCCGGCTTCAAACCCGCGAAACCGTACGCCGGCATCGGCGTCGTCAGGTCGTTCCCCCGGCCTCGGCTAAACGCGAGAAACTCGGCGGTCATCACCGCGCACACCAGGTGTAGCCCCAGATCGTCGGGCCCGGTGTCGCAACAGCCGTTACGGTAGAAACCCGTCAACGGCTGCTCGCCACACACCGCCATCGGCTCACCGAGCACGCTTCGACCACGCGACATCCAACCACCCCTTTCGGAACGAAAGTCTCCGCCGAGTCGTACCGCCTCGGACCTCGATTCAACGCCCCCGCCACCACGCCAAAATCTCCCAAACCAAGGCGAGGAGCAAGGTGAGAGGAAAGAGCAGCAGAACCAATCGAGTCGGGTAAACCCTGATCCATTTGTCCCGTTTCTCTCGCTCCGCAATCTCGCGTTGATTCTCCTCGATACTCTCTCTGCATTTGCGGCAGACGAAGTCCCGCGGACGTCGATCCGTGTTCTCACGCTGATATTCGACAAGCAGGTAAACCCGCTCACCCGGCTCGATGATGTCACAACAGAACGGGCAGGTCCAGTCTGCACGCTCCCGTCGCGTGGCTCCGGGGAACCCCATCTTCAGCTTAACCAGGAGACCACGACCGAGAGAATCGTCAGCCCAAACAACGCCGAAAGCAGCCCCACGGCCAGCCACAAAACCCAGCCGCCGCTTCTCGCGGGATTCTCTTCCTCGACCACTTCCGGGCTATCCAGGCAGTTGCGACACGCGAACCGGGGCCGCTGCGGCGTCGCCTTCGCTCCCGATCGTTCGGCCGCTTCCATGTATCGCTGATATTCAAACAAAAACGAGAAACGCTCTGCCGGATCAATCAACGACCCGCAGTTTGGGCAGCTCCATTCCCGTCGTTCACGCTCAGTGGCAGTCGCCTTTGTTCCCATCTCCACCCCTCCCAGCCGGCCATCCGTCTTGGATTAGGCCGTCGGAACACCAGCCGCTCCGGATAGCCCGTAGCGTGCCACGCCCTCTTCGCGTAGCAGGTGCTTGCGGATCTTCCCGGTCACGGTTCTCGGTAGCTCAGGCACGACCTCGATGTAACATGGTATTTTAAAGTGGGCGATCTGCCCCTGGCAATAGGTGCGTACTTCCTCGGCCGTCAATTTCATGCCGCTCTTGGTCACGATCCAGGCCGACACCACCTCGCCATAAACCGGATCGGGCAGCCCGATCACCGCCGCCTCGGCCACCGCTGGATGGTGGCACAAAAACTCCTCAACCTCCGGCGGGTAGATATTCTCACCCCCCCGGATGATCAGCTCCTTGCTCCGGCCCACAATTCGATAGTTCCCGTCCGGCTGCCGCCGCGCCAGGTCGCCCGACCGCAGCCAGCCGTCGGCCGTCAGCGCCAGGTCGGTCGCTACCGGGTTCTTGTAATACCCAGCCATCACCCCGTGGCCCCGGCACCACAGCTCGCCTGCCTCGCCCTCTTGCACCGGCTGACCCGTCGCCAGGTCGATCAGCTTCGCCTCGACTCCCGGTATCTCACGCCCCACCGTCCCCACTCGCACCTCGATCGGGTCGTCCGTCGACGTCATCGTGATGATCGGCGACGCCTCCGTCAGCCCATAACCGATCACGATCTCACTCGCCCCCATCCGCTCCATCACCGACCGCATCAACGGCAAAGGGCACGGGCTTCCCGCCATGATCCCCGTCCGCAGGCTCGACAGGTCGAACTCCTCCCGTCTCGCGTGCCCGAGCTGCGCCACAAACATCGTCGGCACCCCATAAACCGCCGTGCAACGCTCGCCCTGAATCGCCTCCAGGGTCGCCAGCGGGTCGAACGCCGGTGCGGGAACCACCAGCACCGAGCCATAAATCGCGCACACCAACGTCCCCAGCACGCAGCCGAAGCAGTGGTAAAACGGCACCGGCACGCAGACCCGGTCGGCCTCGGTGTACCGCGTCCGCTGGCCGATGTAATACGCGTTCATCAACACGTTGCGATGCGTCAGCATGGCCCCCTTGGGCAAGCCGGTCGTGCCCGAGGTGAACTGGATGTTGAAAATCTGCTCGGCATCAACCGCCTGCTCGCGTTCGGCCATCGCCTCCAGCCGCCGATCCGTCTCCGGCGTTGATTCCAGATCGTCCCACGTCAGCCACCCACCCCCCGGACGCTCGCCGATCGCCACCACCCGCCTCAGCATCGGCAGCTTCGCCGAGCGCCAATGACCCACCCCGCTCTCGCGAATCTCCGGCGCGACCGACTCGACCATCTCGACGAAATTCGACGTCTTGAACGGCAGCCCCACCACCAGCGTCGCCACGTCCGACAGCCTCAGGGCATCCTCCAACTCGTACAGCCGATAGGCCGGGTTGACGTTCACCAGCACCGCCCCCGCCCGCGCCACCGCAAACTGCAACACCACCCATTCCGGCGCGTTCATCGACCAGATGCCAACGTGCTCTCCCGGCGCGACACCCCGCGCAATCAACCCCTCCGCCACTCGGTCCACTCGCCGATCCAGCACGCTCCACGTCCAGCGCAGCCCCAGCGCGGGGAACACCATCGCCTCGCGATCGCCGAACCGCTCGGCCGTCCGTCGCAGAACCTGGCTCACGGTCAGCCCGTCGACCCAGGGAGTCTCATCACGCTCGTGCGACATCGCTCGCGACCTCCCGGCCTCATGCCGTTCTTAGCCCTTAAATCGCTCAGTTCCCCTGATTTTCGGGTGCCACTGGCTCGGCCAGTGCGAATGACGAATCACCCTGGATCGATTGTGAGAGCAACATCAATTGGCCCTCTTAATCGGCCGAAACCGTCCACGACGGCGTCCGCTTCTCCAGGAACGCCCGAATCCCCTCGCCCGCCTCCTCGCCATCACGTACCGCCGCGCTCACCGCCGC
>JBGSYY010000055.1:0-4502 GCA_041750675.1 Isosphaeraceae bacterium
CCAAGCCCCACCCGGACCCCCCCCCGCCATCACCCACCGCACCGACCCAACCCCCCGCCGATCCCCAGTTCACAATCGAACCCAACACCAGCGCAACCCCAACTCCCACAACGCAAAACCCCTTGCAACCCACGCCTTCATCAGCTACACTGGATACAGACATCCAATTTAATCGGCCGTCCCACGTCGAGGGTTCTGGCGATGAAGATCGTGGGCTTGCTAGTCGTGCTGATAATGGACCTGGCGGCCTCCGCGCAAGACTTCCCGTTCGAGCGTGAGCCGATCGATTACCTCAAAGCCCAGGCCGATGATCCTGTCGCCCGCCTCCAAACGCGGATCGACCAGGGAGACATTGCGCTCAAGCGCGACCCAGAACACGGCTACCTCACCTCCGTCCTCCAATACCTCGGCGTGCCCGTCTCGTCCCAATCGCTCGTCTTCTCTCGAACCAGCTTCCAGCGCGACAAGATCCGTCCCGAGTCGCCCCGCGCCCTCTATTTCAACGACGATGTCTACATCGGCTACGTCCCCGGCGGCGACGTCCTCGAATTCGCCGCCTCCGATCCCAAGCTGGGCGCGGTCTTCTACGTCCTCGAACAAGACGCCGACGGCCCCCCTAGGTTTCAGCGCCAGACCCATGAATGCCTGAGCTGCCACGCCAGCGCCCGCACCCAGGAGGTGCCCGGCCACGTCGTCCGATCCGTCTTCGCCGACACGCGCGGCAACCCCGTCTACAACGCCGGCGGCTTCACCACCGACGACACCAGCCCCTTCCCCGAGCGCTGGGGCGGCTGGTATGTCACCGGAACCCACGGCACCATGCGCCACATGGGCAACGCCTTCGTCTCCGACACCAAGCAACCCGAAAACCTCGACCGCAACGCCAACGCCAACCGCACGACCCTACCCGACCAGGTCCGCCGAGCCGCCTATCCCACGCCCTCCAGCGACATCGTCGCCCTCATGGTCATGGAGCATCAAACCCAGATGCACAACGCCCTGACCCGAGCGCATCAGGACGCCCTGTTCGCCCTCGACTACCAGGCCGGCATCTCCAAGGCCCTGGGCGAACCGGAAGGCGACATGCTCGAAAGCACGCGGCGGCGGCTCGATGCGGCCGCCGAGCGCGTCGTCCAGCATTTGCTCTTCTCGGGCGAGGCGGCGCTCACCGATCGGGTCGAGGGAACCACGACGTTCGCTGCCGAGTTCGCCGAGCGCGGTCCGCGCGATCCCTCCGGCCGCTCGCTCCGCGACTTCGACCTAACAACCCGCCTGTTCCGCTATCCCTGCAGCTATCTGATCTACGGCGAAGCGTTCGACCGCCTCCCCAACGTCGTTCGCGACCGCATCGCCGCCCGCCTCGATGCGGTCCTCTCCAGCCGCGACGACTCGCCCCGATTCGCCCACCTCTCAAGCGCCGATCGCCAGGCGATCCGCGAAATCCTCATCACCACCAAGCCCGACCTCACGCGAAATTGGAGCGACGGCGGGTGATATCCCAGGCGGCGGGGCCGAGTGTATCTTTTGATGGAACCAAGCCGCGGCCCGTCACTCGCCCATTTTCGACGAAAGTACGATGTTCCTCGACGCCTTGATCGTCTCTCCTCATCCCGACGACGCCGAGCTAGGCGTCGGCGGCACAATCATCCGCCTGATCGAGCAAGGCTGGAAGGTCGGGATTCTCGACCTGACAAGCGGCGAGCCGACGCCCCTGGGCAGCCTTGCCCAGCGACGCAAGGAAACAGAAGCGGCCAACAACGCACTCGGCGAACCCTGGCGTGAGAATCTCGACCTGCCCAACCGCAGCCTGGAGCCGACCCTCGAAAATCGCCGCGCCCTCGCCGCCGTCTTCCGCCGCGTCCGCCCGCAGCTGATTTTCGCCCCATTCTGGGAAGACGCCCATCCCGACCACACCGCCGCCACCAAGCTGATCGAGGACGCCCGCTTCTGGGCCAAACTCTCCAAGTCGGACATCCCCGGCGAGCCGTTCCACCCCCGCCGCATCCTCTACTATTTCAGCGTCCATCTCCGGATCGTAGAACGCCCGAGCTTCGTGCTGGACATCTCCGCCCAGGCGGACTCCAAACGAGCCGCCCTGGAGTGCTACCGCTCGCAACTCGTCGACAACCAGCCCGAAAACCAGCCGTCAGTCATCGACGCCGTTTTCGACCGCACCCGCTTTTGGGGCCACCTGGTCGGCGTCCGCCACGCCGAGCCGTTCGCCAGCCGCGAGCCGCTCGGCCTTGCCAACCTGGACGGAGTGTTGCTCTGATGATCATTCCATGATTCGAACCCGGCGTCCGTCGACCTTGAGGCGGCCCTCGGCGTAGAGTGCGATGGCGTGAGGAAGAGCCTCGCACTCGGCTTCAAACACCCGCGCGGCCAGACTCTCCGGCGTGTCCTCGGCCCCGACCGGCACCGTCCGCTGCAACACGATCGGCCCCGTATCGTACGAATCATCCGCGAAATGGACCGTGCAACCGGAGACCTTCACCCCCATCTCGACCGCCGCCCGATGCACCGCCGCGCCGTGATACCCCTTGCCGCAAAACGCCGGGATCAGTGACGGGTGAATGTTCAAGACCCGCATCCGGTAGTCGTCAGGAATCTGGAGCAACGCCAGAAATCCGCCGAGGATCACCAGATCACTGTCGGACGCCCGGATCAACTCGAACACCAACCGGCTGAACTCCGCAAGCGATCGACCCGACCGCTCCACCACCGAACACGCCACCCCCGCCCGCCGCGCCCGCTCGATCGCCCCGACGCCCGGCTTGTTCACGACGACCTGAACCACCCGCGCCGACAGCCGAGCGTCGGCAATCCGGTCGAGCAGGTTCTGAAGCGTCGTCCCCCCACCCGAGGCGCATACCGCCAGCCGAATCGGCGGCTCATCAATCGGCGGGATGCGAGGGCCGGGCATGAGTGCGTCAGTGGCTCAAGAACAAGGGCCCGGCTCTCGATTCCATCAATCAAATCCGAGCGGAATCCAGATCATCCTGGGTGAATGCGTTCAACGTCAACGTCGGTTGCCCGGCATTCCCGGCGCATACTGACCATTCCCCGGAAAAACACCACCCCCCGGATTGTACGGCACGTTCCCCGAAAAACCGCTGGGACGCGCCGGCAGCGTGCCGTTCACCACACCCTGACCCGGAATATGCGTGCCGCCATAAACCTGATCACCCAGATTCGCCCCGAACATATCCCCAGGATACATCGGGACATACCCGCCTCGCGGGGCAGCGTTCACCCACCCGCCACCATTCCACCCACCGCCATTCCAACCACCATTGTTCCAGCCACCGCCATTCCAACCACCATTGTTCCAACCACCGCCATTCCAGCCATTGTTATTCCAACCACCATTGTTCCAGCCGCCATTGTTCCAACCACCGCCATTCCAGCCATTGTTATTCCAGCCACCGCCATTCCAGCCGTTGTTATTCCAACCGCCGTTGTTCCAGCCATTGTTATTCCAGCCGCCGTTATTCCAGCCGCCATTCCAACCATTATCCCAACCCTGGGCGTGCGCTGGACGCGCCGCGACGATCGCCAGGAGACTACCGAACAAGAAATACGCCAATCGCCGTGCCATGGCCCACCTCCCTCTCTCGTGCTTCTTCGCGGCAGAGTCATCTCGAATGGAAAACTGCATTATGTATGCCGCTGCATTAAATTGTACGCTGGGTCCGTGCCGGAGAGACAGAAAAAGCGCGACGATGAAGCCGGTGGGCCTCCTACGGTGGATCCATCTTGAAGCTCTGCGAGCCTCCGCGATGTCCGATGTCACGCGCATCCTCTCCGCCATCGAAGCCGGCGACCCCGACTCCGCCGCCCAGCTCCTGCCCTTGATTTATGACGAATTACGCCGACTCGCCGCCCAGAAACTCGCCGTCGAGCGACCCGGCCAGACCCTCCAGCCCACCGCCCTCGTCCACGAGGCCTACCTGCGGCTCGTCGGCCACAACCCCGGCCAGGGCTGGAACGGCCGAGGCCATTTCTTCGCGGCGGCGGCCACCGCCATGCGCCGCATCCTCATCGAACGGGCACGAGAGAAAGGACGCGAAATCCACGGCGGCGACCTCCAACGCCGCGAGCTGCACTCCAATATCGCCGCCACCGGATCGGATCGAGACGACGACCTGCTCGCACTCGACGCCGCGCTCGCCCGGCTCGCCCAGGCCGACCCGCTCAAGGCCCGGCTGGTCGAGCTGCGTTACTTCGCGGGCCTGACAAACGACGAGGCCGCCGAAATCCTCGGCATTTCCGCCCGATCTGCTGATCGATATTGGATTTACGCTCGCGCCTGGCTACTCCGCGAGATCCGCCGCGAATGACCTAATTCACAATTCTCCAAAAAACTTGACGCTCGCGACCATGTTTCGTCGCACTGCGGAGGACACCGCTTTGTCCGATCCCTTCCGAGAGGCCCGGCCATGAACGAAGAATCCCTGTTCCTCGAAGCCTTGAATCGACCGGCCGATCAGCGCGCCGCGTTT
>JBGSYY010000056.1:0-4645 GCA_041750675.1 Isosphaeraceae bacterium
GATCGGGCGATGGCGCGGCGTGGGTCGGGGGGCAGCGGCTGCGGCGTCGCCTGGTCTCCCGGCGATGTTCCCAGCAATTGCTCCGACATCGCCACTGTGGAGCTCGACCCGTCACGCAATTGCGCCATGGTATAGGCCTCGGTGGTGAACGCGCCGTTCGCCGCGATCACATCCCCCGGCGTCGTCCGCCCGCCGTTCAATCCGTCCCCGGAGCAAAACGCGTAGTTCGTCGGCCCCGATTCTGCGTTTGGCGGTTGCTTGCCGTCGCTCGGGCAGAGGAACAGGCTCACTGTCGCTTGCCGCGCCGTCTGGTTCGCCGGGAAGAACGTGTATGGCGTGGAGATGCCGTAGCTGGGCGTCCCCCCCGTCGCGATCGGCCAACTGAAATTCATCGCGTTGTAAACTGGCGTGTTCTCAAGATACGGCGACATCTGCGCGAGCGCCGACCAACGGTAATGCAGCGCCGGAATCTTGGGATCGAAGGTGCCCGGTTTGGGATACAAGTAGCCGACGGGCAGCGTGTTGTGCGCCGTCAGATAGTTCTGCATCGCGATTCCCAGTTGCTTCAGGTTGTTCATGCACTGGGCTCGCCGCGCCGCCTCGCGGGCGGACTGAACCGCCGGCAGCAGCATCGAAATCAGTACTCCGATGATCGCGATCACGACCAGCAGCTCAATCAGCGTGAATCCTCGGCGACTTCGCATGGACGTAGTTCTCCAATGTGTATGGATGTGTAGGTGGGTTGGCCGGTAAGCCGATCTCCCCCTGCGCGGGGAGTGATCGTCACCCGACGCTGGCTTTGCGATCCTGGGCCTCTGGGTGTGCCGCCGCATTCCTGAGCGTCGATAACGCCGCAGAACGGGAGCGCCCGCCGTGCGGTCCGACGGCCCGGCCCCATTACGGGGAGGCTCAGGCGAACCCCAGATGCGCCTTTTTGATGAACGTCACGGATGTCGAAATCAACCGCGCGGAGCCGGCGCAAAGCCTGGCTTGGGCGGATGATTTTCAGACCGTGCCACAACGCCGTGGCGGACGCTCCAAGCGGTTTCGCTCCGCACTCGACCACCCCGCAGCTCGACTGGCGGACGCTCGTCCCGTCAAAGTCCGGCCCAGGCCACCGAGGCCATTCGGCAAGGCGAGACCGCGCTCGCCCTCCGGCCCGGAAACGGATCCACTGGCGGGCCGTGGTCCACCGCAACTCCGTCCCGCATCGCTGAGGCAGGTGGTTCGGCCACGCTTACTCAATCGAGAGCGATCGACTTCCGAATTGGACTCTCGTTCGGGCTCACTTTTCGTGCGACTGCAACAGCAGCGCGCCGGGTCACGACAGTCGGCACACCGGCAAACTGCCGCATGGTTGGCATACTCACCCGACGATGACGAGGCCTTCGTCTGTCCCACACCGATCGCCAAGACGGCCAGCACCACGATCAGGGTGCCATTCAAAACGCCCCAGGCCTCGACGTGGGCCGTGGGTTGAAAACTCACTCGTGTGTTGAGGATTGTCAAAGGCCGATATTTCATAGCTTACTGATTATCAGCGAGCCGCCGTCCGAAGGTCAAGGCCCGGCTTTTCGCGGACCTCCTCTCATTGCGTGCATCCGTCCGCAGCTGGCTCAAGCAGGCCAACTGAGGCTTTCATGGGCTACCCACGCCGTCACACGGTCGAGCCTTGTGCGTAATAAGGATTGGGCTGTGAGTCGATCGGATGGTGCAATTCGTCACAAACCCGCATCTCATCGCGGGAACCGCCGTTGCCCTTGGGCGATTCGCGGTTTAGGATTCGTTGCGGAGCGTGTAGACCGCCGCGACGCCATGCCTCTCGCCCCGACCGAGGATCTCCCAGGAGCCTGCTCATCGTGCTCCGCGAACGGTTCCAAGCCTGGATTGATGCCACCGCGCAGCCTGCCCGCCGCTTCGCCGACTGGCTGGCCGAACGTAACCCGGCATTACGCGCCTGGCTGGGCGACCGTCCCGATATTCAGATGCCCGCGCTTGCGGCCAGCATACTCACCCATTTGATCCTCCTTCTGGTTTTCGCGATGATCGGCCGCGCGGCCACTCGCGACCACACCCCTCCTGCCTTCCGGACCGAGGTCGTCGATACCCGACTGTCCGACTTCGCCACTCTGGAGCGCACCGAGATTGCTGAGATCGACGAGACGACCATCACCCCGGTCGGCGGCTCGTTTGCGCCCGTCACCTCGGCGATCCTTGCCGACAACTATGCCATCGACGGGTCCGCCGGTGTCGCCTCCTCAGCTCCGGTGGACCTCAAGGTTGCCCCCGAGCTGAATGCCAACTCGATTCAGGTCGGCGGCTTCTCTCTGCCTAAGCCGACGCGGCTCGACGCCTCAGTTGCCATTCGTGGCAACGGCGCGGAGTATGTCGAGAACGTCGAGGGCGCGGTCGACCGCGTGGCCATCGAGATCCTCCGCCGCCTGGAACAGGGCCGGACGTTGGTCGTCTGGGCGTTCGATTCGTCGGGCAGCTTACTCGCGGAGCGTCAGCAGCTCGCCGACTATATCGAACAGGTCTACCGCCACATCGACGATCTGGATCAGAATCAGCTTGCCCAAAACGGCGGCCTGCTCACGTCCGTCATTGCGTTCGGCAACGACCGCCGCGCCATGCTCGACTCCCCTACCGCTGATCGCGAGGCCATCGTCCGCGCTATCCGCAACGTGCCACTGGATAAATCGGGGATCGAGTCGTCGTTCCGCACCATCGGCGAGATTGCTCGCAAGTACGGTCGAGTCAGCCGCGACGGCCAGACCTACAAGGCGATGACCGTGATGATCACCGACGAGGTGGGTGACGACGAGGATCTGCTCGAACCGGCGATCGCCGCGGCCGCCGCAGTCAAGATGCCCATCTACGTCCTGGGTTCGTCCGCCCTGTTCGGCCGGGTGGAGGGGTATGTCGATTTCACCGACCCCGAGACCAAGCAGTTTTACCGTGGGTTGCCCGTTCGCCAGGGCCCCGAATCCGCTGCGCTCGAAGGCATCCGCCTGCCGTTCTGGTACGACGGGCCACAGTACGACCTGCTCGACGCTGGCTTCGGTCCCTACGCCCTCTCGCGTCTCGCAGGCGCAACAGGCGGCATTTATTTCATGACCCGCCTGGGCGGCCACCGTGTCCATTTTGAGCCGTCCGCACTCCGCGAGTACCGCCCCGACTGGGTCAGCCGCGACCAGTATCTTGCCATGCTCCAGAAATACCCGCTCCGCCGTGCCGTGATGCGCGCCGGGACGATTACCCAGCAAAATCTGCCAGGAATGCCTAGCCTCACGTTCCCGTCGATCGACTCCCCCGACTTCAAGGACGCGCTCACTCGCAACCAGGAGATCGTCGCGCGAGTTCAGTACACCGTCGACGAGGCCCTCGGGCACTCCGGCGCGGCCCCGGGCGAGCCGACGATCCTCACCGTCGCCGAACTTCGCGACCGCGAGCCCTCGCGACGCTGGCAAGCCCAGTACGACCTGATGCGAGGTCGGCTGCTCGCCATGCGGATCCGCTGCCTCGAGTTTAACCTTGCCTGCGCCCGGATCAAACGCGACGCCCCCAAGTTCGAAAAGCCCGACTCCAATGCCTGGCGGCTCGTACCCGACTCCGAGACCCATCTTTCCGACAAACTCACCACCGATGCCAAGGAGGCCGCGACGCTTCTCGAACGTGTGATCCACGATCACCCCGGCACCCCATGGGCGTTGCTCGCCCAACGCGAGCTGAAAGACCCACTCGGCCTGAAGTGGGTGGAGGTCCGTGTTCCGCCCCCGCCCAAGCCCGGCGACAACAACAACAATCGGCCCAACCGGAACGGGAATCAGCCCAAACCCCCACCGCCACCCAAGGTCTGAAGCGGGGATTCCGCTCGTGAACCGGAAACTTGGCTCGGAATCGAACCAGAGAACGGCCTTTGGTCGTACAATTGTGGCGGCTGCCGACAAGTTGCCGGCTTTCCCCGAAGCGGATCGCCGAGCGACCCACTAATGCGGCCTCGACGGCAACCACGGCCTGACGAGCAAACCTTGACCAGCACCGGATCAGCGAGCTGAGGCCGCTTCCCCTCTCCTCTGTCGGGATCGCAACGCCATGAAGGACCAGCACCCACAGTTCACCGCCCCCGCGCCGCTCTCAGACGACGGAATCTACGCGCTCGCCGACGAGCCGGTCGCCCCGACACCCACCTCGAACCCGATCCCCATCGGTGTTGCTCCGGGCATTCCCGTCGTCACGCAGCCAAGCCCGGCCCCGACCGCTTCCGGCGGTCCTGCTACGCCCTCATCGCGTTCGACGGGAATGGCAGGGTTGCTGGCACGCTTTCAGCGACCCCGCCCGATCCCTACCCCGGCGGCCGAGCCTGCCGGCGCGGCACCGATTCAATCGGGAGGCGTCAACCTGCGGGGCCGCCGTCCCGCGGCGCGGTCACTCAAGCAAGACCTTCCCGCCTGGTTCGTTTCGGCCGTGGTCCATGCCGGCATTTTCGTCCTTCTGGCCACCGCCACGCTCGCACCGGCCATCGAACAGGCGATCGTCAAAACGATCAACTCCGCACCCTTCGATAGCAAGCTCGCCGGTGAGCAGGCCGACGAGCTGGTTCACATTCTCAACGAAGTGACCGCCAACGAACGCAGCGAGGCCG
>JBGSYY010000057.1:0-7593 GCA_041750675.1 Isosphaeraceae bacterium
GTCGCCGACGGGTTGACCGTCGATGGCGGTGACGACGTCGTTGGGCTGGAGGCCGCCGATGTCGGCGGGGCCGCCGGGATCGACGAAACGGACAAGGGCACCCTGGGCGTCGTTGAGGCCGAGGGCGCGGGCCCTCTGCGGTTCGAGGTCGGCGAGGCTGATGCCCATGTAGCTGCGGATGACGCGGCCGCTCTTGATGATCTGATCGACGACATTGCGGGCGAGAGCGGCGGAGATGGCGAAGCCGATGCCGACGTTACCGCCCCGGCTGTCGAGATCGACGCCGGTGTTGGGGGAGTAGATGGCGGTGTTGATGCCGACGATTTTGCCGTTGAGGTCGATGAGCGGTCCGCCGGAGTTGCCGGGGTTGATGGCGGCGTCGGTCTGGATGAAATCTTCGTAGCCGCCGAATTCGGGGATGATGCGGAGGTTGCGGCGGCCGATGGCGGAGATGATGCCGACGGTGACGGTGTGGTCGAGGGTGAACGGGCTGCCGATGGCGATGACCCAGTCGCCGATGTCGAGGTTTTCGACGTCGCCCCACTGGGCGTCGGCGGCGATGGGGGCGTTGATCTGGAGGACGGCGAGATCGGTTTTGGAGTCGGCGCCGACGAGCTTGGCGGGATATTCGCGGTCGCGGTTGAGACGGACGAGGATTTCGTCGGCGCCTTCGACGACGTGGCCGTTGGTGACAATGTAGCCGTTGGCTTTGTCGATGACGACGCCGGAGCCGAAGCTGCTGGGGATGGCCATGCCGGGTTGCATGCCGGGGGGGAGGTTGACGCCTTCGTGGGCGTCGTTGGGGATGGCGCGAAGGCACTGGATGTTGACGACGGCGGGCGAGACGGCGCGGGCGGCGGTGCGGAAGAGGGAGGAGGCCTGGAGGATGGTGCCGTCCTTACCCAGACGGGCGAGGCTTTGCTCGGCAGCGCGGGCGCGACCGGCCTCGTAGGAGTAGCCGGCGCGGAAGGAAAGGTAGGGAATGCCGTAGACCAGAGCCGTGGCGGCGGCCAACCCCAGGAAGAGCAGGATGAAGCTGAGCCGGATGGGGGGAGTCGTGGGACGTGGGGGTGGACCGTGAGGGTCTGAGTTGTGGTCGATGGGTTCGAGGCGATCGCTTTCGGGCATGGAGGGGAGGCTCCGGCATTGCGCGGAGTGAAGGGTTGGTCAGGTCTTGATGAAATCAGCGTAGGCGGAGAGGACGTCGGATTCAACCTGAGGGGGCGCGGGGTGAGGACGGTTCTTGCGGCGAGAGTGCGGCGAGGCCAAGCCGGCGAGTTATTTATGGGATGTTCGGAGGTGGAGGCTTGAATTATCTCGTGAGGAGCGATGTTTCAGGATGTCGTGATAGCCATGCTTGTGGACAACCGATGCCATCCGCGGACGATTCCCATGGCTTCTGAAACCGAACCTGACCCGGCTCGGCCTTCCCGGGATCGCGGTCTGCCCTGGCCATACCGGCCAATAACGTTTCGGGAATCGAAGACACTGGCAAAGCAAGTGACACTCACATAGACACATAGTTTTACCAGTTCCACGCTGCCGGACCCACCGGCATTGCCCAGTCTCACGAGTGCCAACCTCGCGGTTATGACCCGATAAATCGGCCCTCGACCTCGCGAAGCACGGCATCGCCAAACTGTGTAGTCTCGTATGCGAGCAGAGCACCGTCCGGTGAGTCCTTCAGCTGTCGCAATTTCTCTATTCTGCTCACTTTGTATCGGACTTTCAGAAGGCCAAGGGTTAGTAGTCGCTGAATCGCACTCCCCGTCCCAGCATATCTAATTAACTGTGCTAAGTTATCGAGCGGTGGGGGCTCAACGTGTCCGACTGCCTTACATTTGAATAGTACCATAAGTGATTGGGCGTCGAGTGAATCGGTTACATGGCGAACAGCGATGCTTCGCCGCAGGTCAACCTCCCTGAGCGTGGACACGATGGACTCCGCCACCTGCTGTCTCGCCCCGTCTGGATCTTCATCCGGGGAGTAGCGATTTACTCGCACGTTCGCAGTATCAAACAGCAGAGAATCACTATCTGAGCGGAACAACAGAACCTCCTCAGGGAGGCGGACGGCATGTGCTAGGCCAACTTCGTACATAACATTGCCGTTTCGAATTGGTCTCTCGTTTAAGAACCCGGTAGAGGTAATGTCCGCGAACACTACCCGAGCCTTGCCTATTCCTGAAAGGATCTCGGTCAGAATTGAGTCGCTTACGACCCTTGCATCGACCCGAATCGGGTCAAGGGCCTGCCCATGAGCATCCGTGATGAGCCTTATGGCTGGCTCGATCACTTCCGCCCATCGAAACGTGAATCGCTCATCGAAACTCATCGCCACGAATACAGTGGCGGAGCGTGGGAAGGCTGGAAAGAGACCGTAGAAGTTGGCGGGATACATGGACTGCGAGATCCGTATAAGGGGTAAATGAGGCGGAGGTCCGGGTCCGAGAAGGTGTCAGGAACCGTTCGCCAACAACCCAATCAGGCGTGTGGGTGCGCGTGCGTGTGGTCGTGGGGGACGACGGGGGTGGCGGAGGTAAGTACGAGGCGGCCGGTTTCGACGCCTTTGGTGCCGATGAGGCGGTCGGCGAGGTGGCGGACGAGTTTGGCGGTGCCGCGGAGGAGGATGACTTCGAGGCAGCGGTGGGCGTCGAGGTGGACGTGGGTTGTGGAGACGACGGTCTGGACGGAGTCGTGCTGGATGGCGGTGAGCTGGTCGCCGAGGCCGTGGGCGTGGTGGTCGTAGACGAGGGTGACGACGCCGAGGCATTCGGCGTTGTCGTGGGTGACGTTTTCCTCGATTAGGGCAGCGCGCATCAGGGCGCGGACGGCCTCGCTGCGGTTGGGGAGGTTGTGGTCGCTGCGGTAGCGATCGAAGCGTTGAAGTAGCTCGCCGCCGATGGCGACGCTGAAGCGGACGAGGGGGTTTTTGCTCATGGGGGGGGCGGCCCTCTCGTTTGGGGGCGGGTGCGACCCGAAAGAGGGGGACAGGCACCTCGGAAGACCTCGGAGCCTGTCCCCCTTTTGGTTTTACTGAATTTCGCTGAGGGGGACGGGGCGGCGTTCGGTGGCGGAGACGAGGACGGCTTCGAGGACGCGCTGGGTTTTGTAGGCGTCTTCGAAGTCGGGGAGGGGGACGGTAGGTTCGTGGCCGGCGAGGGCGAGGAGGATGTCGTAGGCCATGTTGGTGAAGCCGTGTTCATAGCCGATGAGGTGGGCGTCGGGCCACCAGTGTTCGGCGTAGGGGTGGTCGCCGCCGTGGGTACACATGAGGGTAGTCCAGCCCTGGACGGCGCGGGGGCGGGTGGCGTCGTAATATTCCAGCTCGTTCATGCGTTCAAAGTTGAATTTGAGCGAGCCCTTGGTGCCGTTGATTTCGAAGCCGTTGCGGTTTTGGTTGCCGGTGGCCTGGCGTGCGGCCTCGAAGCTGGCGACGGCTCCGCCATCGAAGCGGGCGAGGAAGAGTACGGTGTCGTCGACGGTGACGGGGCCTTTGCCCGCGCCTGTGCCGATGCCGGCGGCGATGCCTCCGGCGGCTGCGCCGGTATCGGGGATGGTGCGTTCCTTGACGAAGGTTTCCGCGATCGCGCCGGAGATCTCGGTGATTTCCTGGCTGGTGACGAAGCGGGTCATGTCGATGATGTGGGCGTTCAAGTCGCCGTGTGCGCCGGAGCCGGCGAGCTCTTTTTGGAAACGCCAGATGAGGGGGACATCGTCGCCGGCCCAGTCCTGGAGGTAGAGGGCGCGGATGTGGCGGATATCGCCGATCGCGCCGTCCTTGACGAGGCGGTGGGCGAAGGCGACGGCGGGGACGCGGCGGTAGTTGTACCAGGCGAAGGTTTTGACGCGGGCGTTGCGAGCGGCCTCGACCATGGCGCGGGCTTCGTCGAGGGTGCCGGCGAGCGGTTTTTCGCAGGCGACGTGCTTGCCGGCAGCGATGGCGGCCATGGCCATCTCGGCGTGCATGTTGTTGGGGGTGACGATATCGACGAGGTGGATTTCGTCGGAGGAGATGACGTTGTGCCAGTTGGAGGAGGCGTGCTGCCAGCCCCAGGCGTTGGCAAAGGTTTTGGGGTGGTCTGCGCGGCGTCCGCAACTAGTATGCATGACGGGCCGGACGGGCGGCTTGAAGAAGCGGGTGACCTGGGACCAGGCGTTGGAGTGGGCGCGGCCCATGAAGCCTTCGCCGATGAGGGCGATGTTGATTTCGCGCATGGGGGTGGGTTGGCTCCGGGAGGTGGTCGAGTGGGTTGGGGCGCCTGGCGGGGGTGCCGATAGGGTCACGATATCATGCGCGGCGGCCGAGGGCCAAGGGGCGGGGGCGCGTGCGTGGGCTGGGAGTGGAGTGGTAGGATGAAGTCGGTGGAAATTGCGTATTTCCGGCGGAGACCTTGGCGATGTCGAATCCGTTTCCGGGTGTCGATCCGTATATCGAGGCTCAGGGGCTTTGGCCGGATTTTCATTCGACGTTTTTGAATTATTTGCGGGAAGCGATTGGCGATGGCTTACCGTCCGACTACGAGGCTCGACTGGACGAGCGAGTGAAGCTTGTCGATATCGAGGCGGGTGGCGAGACGCGATTGCGGCCGGATGTGGCGATAGTCCGTGGTGAGCCTGGGAGATCGAGCGGGGTGGCGACGCTGCTGGAGCCGGAGACAATCCCGACGGTGATTTTCGACGAGGATCGCGAGCTTTACCTGAAGATCTTGCGGCGGCCTGATCGACAGTTGGTGACGGTGATCGAGCTTTTGTCACCGAGCAATAAGGCGGGGCTGGACCAGTACGACTACCTGGCGCGGCGTAATGCACTTTTGCGTCAGGAGGTGCATTTGGTTGAGCTGGACCTGTTGATCGGCGGGCACCGGTTGCCGATGAAGCGGCCGCTGCCACGCGGGGATTTCTACGCGATTGTGGCGCGGGCGGGGCGGCGTCCGAACTGCGAGGTATATGCGTGGGGTGTGGAGGATCGGCTGCCTGCGGTACCGATTCCCTTGCGCACCCCTGACCCCGATGTGATTATCGGGCTTTGTGATGTTTATGCGACGGTGTATGAGCGGGGCCGGTATGCCCGATCGATCCAACGCGAGGTGGTGCTGGACGTCCCGCTGGAGGCGGAACGGCGAGCGTGGGCGGAGGCGCGGGGGAGAGGGGAGTCTGGCCGACAGGGTGACGCTCCAGAGTGATGACCCGAAGTCATGGGCCAAGACGCAGAGTACGACCTTGGGATAGGCATTGGCGTCGCCGCCGTGAATCTCGTTACCTATTTGCGTATCAATCTAAGAATGCTATTGTATTGATCCTTGCATAGATACATCGACGTTCCTGGCTTCCTGTCCGCGGCGAGATGACATTGTGGGGCAAGGGGGCGGAGCACCGATCCGCGATGATCACGCGGGAGACGCTACGGGGGATTGAGGGCACGAAGTCGCGCGGGTGTTGACTCCTTCTACACGCCGTAGTAGGATGTCTTACGACACGACGTAGTAGTATCGGAGATGACATGGGCAGTGATGAGGGGCGTGGGGACAGGAACGGGGTGCGGCCGGCCTTGAGTGAGTCGGAGCTGGATGTGTTGAAAGTGTTGTGGGCGGGTGGGCCGGCGACGGTTCGGCAGGTGAACGAGGCGGTGCAGGGATTGGGGCGGAGGTGGGCATATACGACGGTTTTGACGTTGTTGCAGCGGTTGCTAGCGAAGGGGTGGGTGGTGAGTGAGACGGGTGGGCCGGCGCACGTGTTTCGGGCGGCGGCGACTCGTGAGGAGTGGTTGCAGGAGCGGTTGAGAGCGCTGGCGGATCAGACCTGCGAGGGCGAGTCGATGCCGTTGGTTTGGGCATTGGTGAAGGGTGGGCGGTTCTCGATGGAGCAGATCGCCGAGTTCCGGAGTTTGCTGGATTCGATGACGGGGCAAGATGAGAGTTTGGGGAGCGAATAGCCGGTGAGGGGGTTGGCAGCGGCGGTATTTCGGCTTGAGAGAGATCACGAGGGGGGGGGCCGTCATGGGGATACTTGGCTGGTATATCGAGACAGCGATGGCGGCGGGCGTACTAGCGCTTGTGTGTGCGGTCCTGGTGCGTGGGACGCGGCTGGGGCCGGCGGTGCGGCATGCGTTCTGGGTGGTGGTTCTGGTGAAGATGATGACACCGACGCTGATGCGTTGGCCGGGGGAGGTGCCGGTGGTGGGCTTGCCGGCGACGGCGGTGGTCGCGAGGGAGTCGATTGCGCTGGAAGCTCTGAGACCGTTCGCTGTGGGTGAGGGGGCGGAGTTGTCGGAGTTGGGCAAGGGTGAGCGAAATGCTCCGGTGGCGGAGGTGGCGAGGGCGACGGAGTCACTGATGGTTGGGATCTCGTGGGGCGATTTGCTCTGGCGGTGCCTGGTTGGGACGTGGGTGGTGGGGACGGTTTGGGTTGTGACGCGGCAGATGCTGGGGATCGCGGGGTTCGCACGTCGGATGAGGCGGGGGGCGGCAGTTCCGGGGTGGTTGGTTGAGGAGCTGGAAGAGGTGGCGGAGCGGCTGGGGGTGCGTGTTCCCGAGGCGCGGGCGGTGGCTGGGGTGGAGACGCCGTTGTTGTGGTGTCTGGGTCGGCCGGTTTTGATTGTGCCGGCGGAGCTGGTGGAGAGTTTGTCGAGGTCGCGTTGGGGTTGTGTGCTGGCGCATGAATTGGCGCATTTGCGGCGGGGTGATCCGTGGGTGGGGCGATTGTTGTTGGTGGCGGAATGGTTGTGGTGGTGGAATCCGGTGTATTGGTGGGTGCGGTCGCGGATTGAGGCGGAGGCGGAATTGGCATGCGATGCGCTGGTAGTTGAGTTGAGCGGTCGAAGTCGGCGTGAGTATGCCGAGTCGCTCATTGATGTGTGTGCATTGAGGCGAGCAACGGCACCCCTGGGGTCGCTGCCGGCTTTGGGGCTGGGGCGTGGGGGTGCGGGGCGATTTTTCGAGAGGAGACTGACGATGATCGTGCGAGGCACTGGAACGCGTGGATGGTCCTGGCGGAGCCGGCTGGCGGTGGGGTTGATCGCGCTGGCGGGACTGCCGGGTTGGACATCGGCTCAGGAGGAGAGATCTACGGACGCGCCGGAACGGCCCAAGGCGGAGCAGCGTGAGCTGCGACGCCAGCGAACGGAGGCACGCCGGCAGGAAGCGCGGGCGGAGCTAGAGAAGGCTCGCGCGGAGTTGGAGAGGGCGAAGGCGGAGCTGGAAGCCCGGGTGAAGGCGATGGAGGAGCGGGCGAAGGCTGAGGGAGAGGAGGCATCGGGTGAGATTCAGGAGGAGCTTAAGGAGTTGAAGGACTCGCCCGAGATGAAGGAACTCGGCGATGAGCTGAGTGGCCTGATGAAGGAGTTGAGCAAGCTGGGGCCGATGATTCAGGAGCAGATCATGGCGGAGTTGAAGGAGGCGGGTCCGGAAATTGAGTCGAAGCTCAGGGGACTGGGGCCGCAGATTCAGGAGGAGGTTCGGCGGGAGCTGGAGAATGCTCGCGAGGAGCTGAGGCGGGCGCGTCGCGAAGCTCGGGAATCGGTGGGTGACGTGGGCGAGGAGATGGAGGCTCCGGAGCCGCCGGACGCGCCAGCGCCACCGGATGGTCCGCGCC
>JBGSYY010000058.1:0-10298 GCA_041750675.1 Isosphaeraceae bacterium
CGCCATGAGTCGGAGGGGATTCGGCATCGTGCTTCGGGGTTGGCTCAGAAGGTAAGAGGAGCGGAAAGAGAGGAAGCGAGGGGGCGGATGGTGGGATCAGACGCGGCTGACGTATTCGCCGGAGCGGGTGTCGATGCGGACCTTGTTGCCCGGATCGATGAAGGGGGGGACCATGATTTTGAGGCCGGTTTCGGTGGTGGCTTCCTTGTACTGATTGGTGGCCGTCGCGCCCTTGATGGAGGGCGGGGTGTCGGTGACGGTCTGATCGACGGTGGCGGGGAGTTCGACGGAGGTGGGCTTGTCGTCGATGATGGTGACCTGGACGCGGCTATTGGGGAGGAGGTAGGCCATGGAGTCGCCGACCATATCGGTGCCGAAGTGGATCTGGTCGAAGGTTTCGATGTCCATGAACACGTGTTCGTCGCCGGAGGAGTAGAGATACTCGAACTCACGGTGTTCGACGAAGGGGGCTTCGATCTGTTCGTCGGAGCGGAACCGCTTTTCGATCTGGGAGCCGCTGGTGAGGTTGCGGAGCTTGGCCTGAACGAAGGCACGAAGGTTGCCGGGGGTGCGGTGGGCGAAGTCCATGACCAGGAAGTTGGTGCCGTCGATGGTGACGACCTGGCCGCGGCGGATATCGGAGGCCTTGATATTCATGGGAGTGGGCGTCGATCTGGGAGGAGAGTTTGCGGGAAATGGGATGGACCGATCCGGAAAACGGTCGGGTTCGAGGATTGATAAATTACTCGAAGTGGGTCGGAATTGGCCAGAGATGGGAATGGCGACATTGCGTGGCCGGCCTGTTCAGGTCATCCTGGAGTTGGACCAGTTACCTTCGGCAGCCGGGTCATCTATCGGCGGAGCGATAGAAGACGAGGGCGACCTTGCCGTTCTGATCCTAGAGGGTACGGTTTGGGGCTGGCGATCCGAGCAAGAGTACGAAACCGGCGGTCATGGGTACACCGTGAAATCGGGTGTGCGGAACGGCGTTTCAGTGCGCAACGCTTGTGTGTCGTGGGGCGAATTATTCCTCGGTCCTGTTGTTGCTGAGGAGGTCTGCCCCTTCGTCGGAGACGCCGCTGGTGGCGATGTCGAGAGCGTGGTTCATTTCGCTAGATTGGTCGTTGGGCTGCTGGGCGGAGGCGACCTTGGCGGCTGCGTCGTCCTCTCTGAGGTTTTTCTCGGTTTTGGTGGCTTCCTCGGATTTTGAGCTCGCGAGGTTAGGGGGAGCTTGGGAACGTTGAGGACGTGGGCGGGGGAGTGGGGCGTAGACACCCTCGGCCAGTTCGACGACCACGGGCGCGGGCGACGGGTCGATGCCGATTTTCTGAAGCGCGACCTTGGCCATGAGCTGGGCGTCACTGAGGAGTTTGAGGCTGTCGACCCCGCGGGGCGGGTGCCAAAAGAGGGTGCGCAGACGAATGCCGCCGGGCTCGATGGCCTGAACGAGGGTGCGAGGAGACGGGTTATCCTCGATGCCCTCGTGCTCGGCAATGGCGCCCGAGATGGCTTCGATGGCCTGTGAGATGGAGGAGTCCCAGGGGACGATGACGTCGAAGCCGGAGCGTATGCTTTCGGAGGCGGTGCGGTTGACCAGAATTTCCTTGAAGATGATGGCGTTGGGGATTCGGATCTGGCTGCCGTCGAGGTTGACGAGGACGGTAGCGCGGGTGTTGAGGGCCTTGACAACGCCGGCCTTGCCGGCGACCTCGACGAAATCGCCGACGCGGAAGGGGCGGCGAATGCCGAGCATGATGGAGGCGATGAAGTTTTCGGCGATGTCGCGGAAGGCGAAGCCGACCGCAAGAGCGACGACGCCGGCGAGGCCAAGAAAGGAGAGGACGGCTTCGGTCATTCCCAGGATATTGAGTGCAACCAGAACTCCCCCGACGATGAGTGCGAGGGCGATGAGCGATCCCAGGACCGAGCGAAGGAGGGGGTTGCCGGTGAACGGGATGAGGAGGGTTTCGCTGTAGCGTTTGAACAAGCGGGCGAGGGCCGCGGCGGCGATTACCATGCCGAGAGCGAACACTGCGAGGAGCCACTTGCGCGAGAAGGCGGCCCAGAATTCCTGGATTTTCTTGAAGGCGAAATCTTGCGCGGAGAGGACCTGGGCGTCGGTTTTGGTTTGGTTGAGGACAAGGTTGACGCCTTCGACGCGGCGAACGAAGTCGCGGAGTCGGTCGCGCACCTCGTTGTCCTCGACGTGGCCGGTGAGCGTGACCACGCCTTCCTCGACCTCAACGTTGATATTATTGACCCCAGGATACTTGGGCAGCAGGCGATCGAGCTTGCGCTCGATGCTGGAGTCGTTAACGGAGCGGGTGACGGCGATGGGGCCGGTGGATTCCGCGACGGAAGCTTCGGGGTTATCCGCCGTGGGAGCGGTGACAGCGCTATTCGAGGACTCTGACTTCGCGGAGGGTTTGGGAGTTTCGGTTAAGCCGGGGATTTGGGCGTGGGCGAGCGACGTTACGAGGGTGAGGATCACGAGACAAGTGGAAGGGAGGAAAGTCAGCCTGTGGCGGCGAGGCGTCATAGGGTTAGTAATCACAAGGGGGTGTCGGATCGGAGGGTACGGTTGAAAGTGCATGAATCAAGCGCGGCTATCGTGACTGTGGGGATATGGTAACTGAGCGACTCCCCGATTGGCGACAGGCGGAAATGGTGTGAAAGGGAGGAAAATCTCCGCATATTCCGTACCGAGGTCGCATGACGCGGAGAGTGGTGTAAGTCGGACCTGGTCGATTCGGTGGCCGTCCACATGGACGACTTCGAAGGCGTGTCCGGCCGATACCTTGGGCGAGCGCGGAGTGCTGCGCGGAGCTACATGGCGTCCAGGTTGATTGGCAATCGCCAGTGGTGGGCACGCCTCAAACTGAACGCCGAGAGTCCTGCGATTTTTGCGCGCGAACGTTGGGTTGTGGCGAATAGGAAGGCGGCGCGGTTATTGGCCGTCGGGTTGTTCTGCTTCTGTTGGCCATGCCGCGAGACATCCCCGGTTGCGCGGGGAAGAGACGATGCGGCGAAGAGTCTGGATCCCCGCCTGCGCGGGGATGACGGGATGGGACGAGCCGACCGGATCCCTGGCTGCGCGGGGGTGACACGATCGGAGGCAATCTAGCTGCAGCTCAATCGTGAATCATGATCGGGGCGGTCGACCTGGTGGAGGGGCGGGATAACGCGTCAGGCAGAGCGGAGGGATCGTGGGGAGTGTGAAGTTAGCGGACTTGTGTCGGTTTGTGACTCGCGTCGGGTGTGATGGCGATTGGGAGTTGGGGTGTTGGGTGTCAAAGGATCGGGTGAGGTGGCTGCGAGTGGTGGAGGTTGCACCCTGGATGGATTGGGAGTGGGTCGTTCCGACTCGCTTTGTCGGGAGGGGGACGGAGTGGCGGTGCGAGGATTGATTGGTTGGTGAGTGGATGTGTGGGGTATCGGGGCGGATTTGGTGGGGCTGGAGGCGATGATGGGGTGAATCAGGCGGTGGTTTTCGAGGGCCTTGAGCGATTGGCGAAAGAGACGATCGGCGGCGGATTCGTAGCGGAGCCAGAGAGGGTCGGCCTCCTCGGTCTCACGACGGGCGGAGATCTGGAGTCGGGCAACGGCCTGGAGGATTCGGGAGACGAGGAGGCGTTCGAAGGCGTCGCGTGGGTTGAAGGAGTTCCAGAGCTCGAGGAGTTCGTCGAGTATGGGCTGGTCGAGGTCGGGGGGTAGGACGAGCGTGGCGGGGAGGGCCAGGAGTGGTGTGGGGAAGCTCATGGAGAAAAGGCTCGGTGAGGGTGGGGGAGGAGTGGGGTTACTGGACGGCTGACTGAAAACGACAAGGGGATGATCCGGCAGGGAACGGCCGGTTATCGAAAATAATTCTGGGGGAGTGCGGGGAGACGATCTCAGAAGGGCGGCGAGTGAGATCCGCGGCGTCGAAAATGGAGAACGTGTGAACTTCCGAAGTGACTTTGTTCAAATTGGCGACGTGGCACTTGCGGAATCTCGATGCGCTGGATAGTTTTCCAGAACACCTCGTCTCTAACTCTCTCGTAGAGACGTTGCGAGTTCATTCGCACGAATACGGATGCGGACACGCATCAGCACCGTCTTGTCGGATCTTGTTGGACCCCGTTCCTGGAGTTCCCGATTGAGGAGCATGCGCGCAAGCATGATTCCACTGGGATATCCGTTGCCTGGCCGGCGAGAGACCGAATGCGGGTGAGTGTCGTTTCGCGGGGTGAGGTGGCGGAGGTTGAGACCGGTGGAAGGCGAGGTTCTCGGATGATTCGCGAGGCCCTCTCAGGAAAGTAGGAGGCCGAGGTTGTCGAAGAGTGAGTGTGAAACGGGATCAAGGCGTGTTCTGGGCCGTTGGGCCTTTGGGATATTGATGTTGTGTGGTGGGTTGGCGGGATGCGAGGGCGGCGACGCGCCTGCTCCAACACCGCCCAAGGAATCTTCGAAAGCGACGGCGGAGGCGGCGGAAGCGGCCCCCGAGCAGACGGCGAGCCGCGACGTCTCGTCGGTACCGGAAGAGGACACGAGTCATCACGTTCGTCGCATGAAACGGCGTGATTGAGGCGTGAGTTTCCGGTTGATTTGAATCGTTCCGAGTGTTGATGATTTTGCGAGAACAGTGGACTGATGGCATCCTCGAGGAGCGCTGCTGATGAATGAGTTGACGCGGACGCGGAAGGTGGCCCCACGGGGGTTCACGCTGATCGAGCTGCTGGTTGTGATCGCGATTATCGGCGTGTTGATCTCGCTGTTGTTGCCGGCCGTGCAATCGGCGCGGGAGGCGGCGAGGCGGGCGCAGTGCACCAACAATCTGAAGCAACTGGCTCTGGCGACATCGAACTATCTCGATGCCTATGGAACGTATCCGATGGGATACGGGCTGAATTTCTATCCGGGCGGCAACCGGTTCATCCAGAATTATGGACCGTTCGTGGCGATCGCGCTGTTCATGGAGCAGGGACCGTTGTTCAATGCGATGAACAACGATCTGGCGATTTATCTGGCGGAGAATAGCACGATCAACGGGATCGCGGTGTCGTCGCTTTGGTGTCCGAGCGATGGCAAGATCTTGAATCTCAAGTATCCGGGCTACCCGGAGGATGGGTGGGACGACAGCCCGATTCCGATGCGCTATAGCAGCTACGCCGGGAACCTGGGTGCGCTGCTGTATCACGGCAATACACAGATGGGCCAGATGAATGGGATCTTCTCGTACATCGGAGCGCCGAGCTGGATTGTGAACCCGGGGCCGAGCGTGCCACCGGTCAGCCTGCAGGCAATCACGGACGGGACGAGCAACACGTTTCTGTACGGGGAACATGCACATAGTCAGATTGCGACGTTTGACCAGGATTCGTTTTACGGGTTGAACTGGTGGACGTCGGGGGACTATGGAGATACGACATTTTCCTCGTTGTTTCCGCCAAACTTTTTCAAGTCGTTGAACGTGAATGATCCGACATCACCGATCAACACGATTCCGACGTTGACGCCGAGGGCGAACAACTGGGCGATCACGGCGACGAGCCAGCATCCGGGTGGGGCCAATTTCGCGTTTTGCGATGGGTCGGTGCGGTTCCTCAAGGACAGCATCAATTCGTGGCGGCCGCAGGCGATCACCTATGCCAAGCCGACTTACACGTCGGTTCCGACGCAGGGGGTTTATCAGGCTCTTTCGACTCGGGACGGCAACGAGGTGGTTAGCCAGGGCGATTATTGATGGTTTTGAAGGATGCGTTCTCCGCGGAGAGGGCGGTCCAGCAAGAAAAATGGGTACAGGCATCACGAAGCCTCGGAGTCGGTCCTCATTGAGTTGGCTCATTCAGGTTCGGCTCGATTGAGCTCGGGAGGCGGGGCTTGGCGGCCTCGCCTTTCGTCTTTTTGATTCGGCGGCGAAATTATGAACAAGAGTCGTTCGGTTGCTAGGAGATGGATTGGAGTGGTTGGTTTGCTTGGCGTTGGCTTCGCGGTTTTGGCGGGCGGGATGGTGTGGTGGTTGGGGGAGAGGGAGCGCGGATACCGCGATGCGTTGACAATTGCACGGCAGGAAAGGGCGGCGGGGCGACTTGCGCTGGCGTCCGCACGTTTAGAGAAGATCGAGACAGAGTGGCCGGATCGGGGTGAAGCGAGGCTGGAACATGGATTATGTGAGATAGCGAGGGGGCGACTGGATACGGCGATCCATGTCCTGGAGAAGTTAGCCAGCGGGACGCGGCTGAAGGCTCGCGCGGATTACGAGCTGGCTCAGGCGGAGATTCAGGCGGGGCGATTCACGGGGACCGAGGATCGGCTACGTCGGGCTTTGAAGGAGGCGGAGGAGGTTGAGGATCGGCGTCCGGTGCGGGAGTCACTGGTGCGTTTGCTGCGATCGGAGGGTCGAACGGAGGAGGCGCGAGTGATCTTTCTGGAGGGTTGGGAAGAGGCGGGAGATCGCGTGGCGTTCTTGAAGCGGCTTTACACGCTGGATACGGATCCGTTTCCAATTGAGGGAGTGCGAGCGTATCTGGAGAATGCCGCGCGGCGTGCGCCTGAGGATGATCGGGTCTGGCTGGGCAGGGCGAATCTGGCGTTGAAGCTTGGTGAGGTTGAGGAGGCGGGACGTTTGATCGCGCGTTGTCTGGAGCGGAGGCCCGACGACAGCGCGTGCTGGCGGATGCGTTTGGAGTGGGCGATTGTGAATGGGGATGTTCAGGCGGTGGGCGAGGCGGCGAAGCATTTGCCGGCAGACGCGGGGGCGGCGGCGGACGTGCGTTGGCGGCTGGCATCCGGACTGGGGGATGTTGCCGAAGAGGAGCGTGCGCTTGGGGAGCTGGTGGAGCTAGTACCGGGGCGTGCTGAGGTTCATCGGCGGCTTGCGGAGCTGGCGACTGGTCGCCGGGAGGAAGGGCGTGCCTTGATTCATCGGGAGCGTAAGTCGGAGATCGACGCGGCGCGGGTGGAGTATGAGCGGCTGTTGTCGGGCCGTGGGACCGGTGAGTCCGCGGGGGAGTTGAGTCGATTGGCTGGGGTTTTGGGGCGTGAGTTTGAGGCGTGTCAGTGGGGGGATCTGGCGGGTCGGCGTTTTGAATCGAAGGCGACGAAGCTGAGGTCAGAGGGTTCGGGGAGTCTTGCGGCTTTGCTGCCGGCGATCGGGTTGGATGGCGTGGAACGTCGGGGGAAGGCGGGGGGCCTGGTTGTGCCTCGCTTTGAGGAGAGGGCGGAGTCGAGTGGGTTGCGTTTCGTGCACGAAAATGGGGCTGTTGCGGGGCGGTTGATACCGCCGGTGACCTCGAGTGGCGGTGTTGGTTTGCTGGATTATGACGGGGATGGGTGGCTGGATGTTTATGCCGTGCAGGGTGGGCGGTTTCCGCCGGGGACGGGGACGGAGGCAGGCGGGGATCGATTGTTTCGGAATCTGGGAGGGGGTCGGTTTGAGGATGTGACTGAGCGTGCGGGGTTACCGGGACGGTCGTCGGGATATGGGCATGGGGTGAGTGTGGGAGATATCGACAACGACGGGGATGCAGATTTGTTTGTGACGCGGTGGCGGAGGTATGAGCTGTGGCGGAATGAGGGTGACGGAACGTTTGTGGATGCGACGGTTGAGGTGGAACTGGAGGGGGATCGGGACTGGCCGACGTCGTCGGCGTTTGCGGATCTGGATGGAGATGGGGATCTGGATCTTTATGTGTGCCATTATCTGAAGTGGGACGAGCGGGATGAGCGGCCGTGCGCGGATGCCGATGACCCTGCGATTTATCGTTGCAATCCACGAGATTTCGAGGCGCTGCCGGATCATCTTTTCCGGAATGATGGGGGACGGTTTACCGAGGTGACGGAGGAGGCTGGGATTGTGGATCGGGAGGGTCGAGGGCTGGGGGTGGTGGCGACGGACCTGGATGGGGATGGGCGGATCGACCTGTTCGTGGCGAATGACACGACGGCGAACTACCTGTTGCGAAATCTGGGGGAAATGCGATTTGAGGAAGTGGCGCTGGGGGCGGGGGTGGCGGCGAACGCGAATGGAGGTTTTCAGGCGGGGATGGGGGTGGCGTGCGGGGATCTGGATGGGGACGGCCTGCCCGATCTCGCGGTCACGAATTATTATAATGAATCGACATCATGTTTTCTGAATATGGGAAGCGGATTGTTTCGGGATGCGACGGCGGCCCTGGGTGTTGCGGTGCCGAGCCGGTTTTTGTTGGGGTTTGGGGCGGTGATGCTGGACGCGAACAATGATGGTCGGCTGGACCTTTTGACGGTGAACGGGCATGTGCATGACGGTCGTCCGCAGTTTCCCTGGAAGATGCCTGCGCAGTTGTTGCTTGGGGACGATCGGGGGCAGATGGTGGATGCGTCGGGGTCGGCGGGGGAGGCGATTCGCGTGCCGAGGATGGGTCGGGGGCTGGCGGTGGGTGATCTGGATCAAGATGGGCGTGTTGATGCGTTGATCATCTCGCAGAATGAGGCGATGGCGTATTTGCACAATGAGGGGGGGGGCGGTCGGGCGTTGACGATTGCGCTGCGTGGGGTGAGGTCGAACCGGGATGGGGTGGGCGCGAAGGTGATTGTTGAGGCAGGTGGTAGGCGGCAAACGAACTGGCGGTTGGGTGGAGGGTCGTATCAGTCGGCTGGCGATCCGCGGTTGCATTTTGGGTTGGGGGCATGGGATCGAGTGGATCGCGTGGAGGTTACCTGGCCTTCGGGTGTTGTGGACGTCGTGGAGGAGTTGCGGGCTGGTGGTGGATATGTGGTGGTCGAGGGTGAGGGTTGCGTGGGGGAATTGCCGGGGTTCGACGCGGAATCGGCTCGGGCGGATGTGACGAAGGGCGCGGTAGAGAGCGAGGTTGAGCGATGAGTGAACGCATGAGTCCCAAGGAAGACAAAGGCGTGGGCACTGGAGCGGTGGGGGGGACGCCGGGGCGGATTGTGTCGATGGATCAGTTTCGCGGGTATACGGTGGCTGGGATGTTTGTGGTGAACTTTGTGGGCGGGCTGGCGGCGATTGATGCGAATTTCAAGCATAACAACACATGGTTTAGTTATGCGGATTCGATCATGCCGAGCTTCATGTTCGCGGCGGGATTTTCGTATCGGCTGACGTGGCTGCGAAATCTGCCGAGGGTGGGGGTTGGCGCGGCGTCGTGGCGAGTGATTCGCCGGGGGCTGGGATTGGTGCTGGTTTCGGTGATGTTGTTTGGGTTCAACCAGAAGTTTGAAGCCTGGTCGGAGGTGACGGCGGAGGGGGTGCTTGGCTTTCTCGCGCGGTTGATCAAGGCGAATCTGTGGGAAACGCTGGCGATTATCGGGATGACTCAGATTTTGATCTTGCCGGTGGTGGGGGCGAGCCGGTGGGTACGAGTCGGGGCAATTGCCGGATTCGCGGTTCTGCATATTTTGCTATCGCACTGGTTCAACTTTCGGTTTGTGTATGGGCAGCCGAACGTGTTTGACGGCCTGTGGGGAGCGGAGGGGACGCGGTGCTGGGATGGGGGGATGTTCGGGCTGTTGACGTGGGCGATTCCGATGCTGGTGGGGACGTTGGCGTATGACTCGGTGGCGGGTGCGGAGCCGGGACGTGCGGCGGTGAAGCTGCTGGTTTGGGGGGCGGTGCTGATGGCGGGGAGTTATGGGCTGTCGACGCTGTCGCGGTTACAGGATTTCGTCGTGGTTGAGGAGGGCGCGACTCGTGGTGAGGTCGCGGAGTCGCCGGTGTGGCCGCCGTTTGAGGTTCTGGGGAGCCGGCCGATGGCGGAGCTGGTGCCGGAGCCTCCCTTCGTGGCGCCGCCGTCGTCGCGTCCGCACAATTACTGGATGATGACGAAGCGGATTGTGAGCGTGCCGTTCGCGGGGTTCGCGGCGGGGTTTGCGCTGGCGGCTTACGCGGTGTTCGTCTTACTTTGCGACGTGGGATCGATGCGGGTGGGGGTGTTTCGCACGTTTGGGCAGAATGCGCTGGCGGCTTATGTGATCCATCATGCGGTTGAGCAGTCGGTGAGGAATTTGGTTCCTTCGGACTCGCCGTTGTGGTGGTGCTTGGCGGGGCTGGCGTTCTTCTTCATGATCACATATTGGTTTGTTCGCTACCTGGAGAATCGGGCGATCTTCTTGAGGCTCTAACCGGGAGTGTGCGGCTTGAGGGCGACGAGCACTCCGCAGCGGGCGAGCGTGGGGGTAACGCCGGGAGTCACCTGGAGACCGGCCTCACTCAGCCACTGGCGGTATTCCGCGGCAGAGTAGGCGCGGCCCTCGGTCAGGTAATAGAGCGCAGCGGAGTAGAGGGCAATTTCGAGTGGGCCGCCGAGGTCGTCGTCGAG